>JBJXEY010000047.1:0-4964 GCA_046153355.1 Burkholderiales bacterium | reverse complement strand
CCGTCAGTGAAGCTTTTCCTTCAATCGACGCTAGTACCCGAGATACCGGATTATTTACATCAATTGAAGTTTCAGAAATCGCCGTGGTCATGAGATTGATCCAAGTGTTGTTTTACTAGACCAGTGTGCCGAAAATTTAACACGTAAATCGGGAGGTTTATTCGCCCCATTTGTGCTTGGCATGGGCGAATCGCTACTTGCGGTCTGCGCCTTCAAAAGTAGGTATGTTGCCAAAATTATATACTTTTCTATTAACAAATAAATTGCATATAAATTGCCTTTGTTATTGCAACGCAATGTGAGTTTATTTTAAATCATATAATTCAATGACTTATAGGAAATAAGGATTTTTGAGTTCTGCGCAGGAAGAATGACAATTCTTGCTACGCTAATGACGTCTTTCAAATCTTAGCCCAACGTTGTCGCAGCAATTCGCGTTGAGGATGCGGACGTCAAAACCGCCCAATACAAAATCGACGGCGACCGCGTGTTCCTCTTCAACCGCAAAAACTCCGAAATTGATGAGTTCTGAAAAATTGAATTCATCCGAGGTCGTTAAAAGTAATCTTCCCTCATGAAAATTGCCGTATTCCGAGCGCTCAAATATCTGAAAACGGTCACCCTGAAGGAGGTCATTGCCTTGTCGTTGGATATTCTTAATCTTGAAGCCGCCATTCTCTTGATATGGGAATTTGGCAACTCGGCGATCCTCCGAATAGATACTAACCGCGAGTTCCTCATCGACGACCAATTTCAATGTGGAAAGAATTTTCTTGGCGCGTCCATTTAAGTCAAGCGAAAACCCACTTCTCATGCCGCCTGAAATTGCCGAGCCACTGGCCTTCCAAGCGCCATTTCGTTTGTAAATATCTAGCAGCGTGTTTGCCCCGGATAACCCTCCCATCGAAACCAAAAGGTATTCACCTCTAAAATCTTCAAGAATTTCCCGTTTATTGGGAATGACCTTTAACGAAGTGAAGTCGTAGGCTTTTACTCCGTTCCCCGAGTGCCAAGTTCCAGAGAACTGGTTCCCGCTTCGAACCCCAATAAATCTGTTTGGCCCAGGTGTCACGCTGGTATATCCGTCGGCGGTCAATTCATTCAACGTGACCTTGTTTGCATCGCATTCGCCCGCTAAAGGAATGGGTCGTTTGTATTTCTTGTAGTAATAGTTGCCTGAGCATTTCTTGTTTTCATAGGGAACGACATACATAAAGAACTCAAACTTGTCGTCAATGTACCCCTTGTAGTATTCCGCTCGATCTAGTTTTGTTGACGGCTTCGCCGTTGCTGGCGCCTGACGTTGATCCTTGACCAGGCGTTGATCCTGGTCATCGGCGTGTCCTGTAGTTGGGTCGTTGCACGCGGTTAGCGCAACGCAGATTGCCGCAATAGTTGGAATGACGCGAAAATGTCGATCTAACAAAATCCCTCCAAGATATCCTGGCGATGCCGATCTGTTGGTCTCGAAAACCATTGTCGAAAATGGCAGATATCAACCTACTCCGGCTTGATCCCCACAAGCTTGGTCAATCGGCCATACATCTCGGTCTCCTCCTTGATGTAAGCGGCGAACGGGCCAATGGGCCCCGCAGCGGGCGCGATGATGTCGATGCCTTGGGTAGTGAGCACCTTGTCGCGGTAGGCGGGGGAAGGAATGATCTTCACCAACTCCGCATTCAATCGCTGCACGATGTCATTGGGGGCGCCGCCCGGCGCGTACAGCCCGAACCAGGTTTGAATGGTGAAGTCCATGCCCGCTTCTTTATAAGACGGTACGTCGGGCATTAGCGCCGACCGCGTGTCGCCACCCACCGCGAGCATCTTGATCTTGCCGCCTTTGGCCAGACCCACCGATTGCCCGAAAGAAAATGTCACCACATTCACTTCGCCGGCCACCAAACGTTGCATGGCTTCGCTGGCCGCTTTGTAGGGAATGTTAAGAAATTCGATGCCCTTGCTTTTGAACCACTCGATGTAGAAATGGCTGCTGCTGGCCGGCCCGAACGAGCCCCACACCAAGGAACCGGGCTTCGCTTTCGCCAGCGCAAGCAACTCACTCACGCTGTTCGCAGGTAACGAAGGGTTGACGCTGATCGAGCTGCGCAGGAAACCAAACATCACAATCGGTGAAAAATCCTTTTGTGGATCGTAGGCGAGTTTGAGACGCACGTGCGGGTTGAGTGTCAAGGTGAACGAATCCAACACGCATAACGTGTATCCATCCGGTGTGGCGCGCGCGCAGGCTTCCGCGCCAACGATGCTGCCTACGCCGAGGCGATTCTCAACAATGAAGGATTGATCGAACACTTGACCTAGAGCCAAAGCCGTGCCCCGCGCGACGATGTCGCCGGGACCGCCCACGGGCGTGGGCACGATGATGCGCACCGGTTTGGTGGGGTAGCGCTGTGCCAGCGACGGTAGGGCCTGTGCCAATAGGACAAGGAGGCCCAGTGTGACCAGCGAAGCGGTGAACTTTTTCATTATTCCCCCAGGGTTGGTTCGATACGGACAGCAGGCGCTGGCAGCGCTACTCGGGTTTGATACCCAGCGACTTGATGATTGGCGCCCAGATATCGATTTCCTTCTCGATCATCTGGCTAACTTGATCGGGGCTGCTGGTGGCGGGTACCAGGCTGTTGGAATCGTAGATCCTGGCCAACTCCGGCAATGCCACCGCGCGCACAATTTCCTTGTTGAGTCGCGCCACGATATCGCGCGGCGTACCGACGGGCGCGGACATCGACATCCAAATGGCCAAGTCAAGTGGCAGTCCGGCTTCGGTGAAAGTGGGGATGTCGGGCACGGTGCGCAAACGAGCGTCGCTTGCCAGGGCGAGCGCGCGCAGCTTGCCCGCCTTCACTTGTGCCATGACCTGATCGGTGGGCGAATACAGCATCACCTGAATACGACCGGCGATTAAATCCTGAAGGCCAAGATTCAGACCCTTGTAGGGCACGTGCACCACATCGGCGCCAGTGCGTTGCTTGATGAGCTCCATGGAAAGGTGAGTGGAGTGGCCCACGCCGGCCGAGCCGTAATTAAGTTTGCCGGGGTTGGCGCGGGCCAAAGTCACCAGTTCCTGCAGCGTTTTAACCGCAACCGATTCATGTACAAAGAGTGCCGGCGGAATCTTCGCGATCAGGCTAATTGGGGCGAAATCACGGCGCGGGTCATAGGGCAGCTTGGCATAGAAAAAGGTGTTGAACACGAAATGGCTGTTGCCGGCGGTGAGCAGCGTGTAGCCGTCTGGCGCGGCACGAGCTAGGGCTTCCACCCCGACAATACCGCCGGTGGCCGGGCGGTTCTCCACGATCATCGCCTGGCCCAATGACGCCGCGACAGGCTGCGCAATTCCACGAGAAAGAATATCGAAAGAGCCGCCTGGTGCGCTTGGAACAAGAATACGTATTGGTTTAATGGGATAGCTCTGGGCATAGGCACAAACCGAACTGACAAACAACGTCAACGCCAGCGCGCTGCAGGAGCATATAGCCATGGTCAACCTCCCCGCCGCGTGGCGCCACCGCGGTAAATTAGAAAAACAATTATTCAAGCGTAATACCCAGCTTTTTGATGATCGGCCCCCAGGTGGCGTGCTCTTTCGCAAGTTGCCTGCCGAACTGCTCCGGTGAATTGGAGACTGCCACATAACTTTGCGCATCGTAGAACTTCGCCACTTCAGGCGCGGTGAGCGCTTTGACGGTCTCTCGATTCCACCGGCCCACCAACTCCGGGGGCAGGCCAGCGGGCGCGAGCAGGCCGATCCAGTTGGGTGCATCCATATTGTTGTAGCCAAGCTCGACGAAATTGGGCACCTCAGGTATGGCACGCATGCGCTCGGCAACGCCACCGACCAAAGGGAATATCTTGCCGGCCTTGGCGTTACTCATGATCGGCCCGGTGCTGGCGCTAAATAGCAGTTGAATCCGCCCTGCCACAAATTCAAGCGACGCCGGCGCAATGCCTTTGTAAGGCACATGGGTGAGCTCGATACCGGCCTGCTGCGAAAAAAGCTCCACCGCCAAATGAAACACATGTCCCACACCGGCAGAGCCGTAATTGAGCTTGCCCGGATTGGCCTTCGCATAGCTGACCAATTCTTTCAAACTGCGCACCGGCACCGAGGCATGCACCCACAACGCAATGGGCAGATCGGCGATCAAAGTAATCGGTGCAAAGTCTTTGGTTGGGTCGTAGGGCAACTTAGGATAGAAGTACTTGTTGAACACCATCTGGCTGCCGCCCGCGGTGAGCAAGGTGTACCCATCCGGCGCCGCGCGCGCCGCCTGCTCCATGCCGGCCACACCGGCCGAGCCGCCGCGATTCTCCACGATCAGCGGCTGCCCCATTTGTATTGACAGCACCGGCGCTAAGGCGCGCGTGGCGTTATCGAAGGCGCCGCTGGCGGCGGAGGGGACATACCAACGGATAGGTTTGGTGGGGTAGCTTTGGGCGCCGGCGGCGTCGATCAATAGCACCGCACAGACCAGGGACAGAAAGGGTCGAAGTAGAGTCTTGGTAAAAATAAACGTAGACATCTTTGTCTGCGATGCAGTGCAACCTTGGAAAAAATCCGCGACAGCGCGACCATGGAATGTCCGTGCCACCTCGTTGCGATGTATGTTGAATAACTTGGGCGTCGCGCCAGACCGGCCCATGATTTATGCAACCTGCGCAAGTGGCATAAGAATCTCCACCGATTCGTAGGGAACAAACACCGTCTCGCCCTCGCCACGTTCGATAAGCCCAAGTTCCTCGAGCCGCGAGATGTCCGTATGCACATTCGAGTAATTGCGTTCCGCCGATTTCGCCAACGCATAGACGCTGCAAGGACCAACGCGACGGAGCGTGTCGAGAAGTTCAAGGCGCGCGGGGGTGAATTCGGAAAACAGCATGCGCGCCGACTCGAAGCTCAACCGATAGTCGGGAGATCGGCCGCGCCGCGCCGCCGCTACCTGCAA
>JBJXEY010000039.1:0-3665 GCA_046153355.1 Burkholderiales bacterium | reverse complement strand
TAGCAACGCCACGATTTTTTGTATTACGCGCTACGGCAACGTACTCGCCTCGCGCGGCTCGGTGGTGCCACTGTTTATCGACCAGATCCGCGCCGGGCAGCCGCTCACCATCACCGATCCCAATATGACCCGTTTCATGATGACTCTCGATGATGCGGTGGATCTGGTGATGTATGCCTTTGACCGTGGCAAGCCAGGCGAAACCTATGTACAAAAGGCGCCGGCGGCGACCATTGGCACGCTTGGCCGCGCGATGAGCGAGATTCTGGGCGCGCCGGATCACCCTGTAGAGATTATCGGCACCCGCCACGGGGAAAAACTTTTCGAAGTGTTGTTGCGCCGCGAAGAGATGGTGTCGGCGCAGGACCAGGGCAACTACTACCTGATCCCGCCCGATCTGCGCGATCTGCGCCACGATAAATATGTGGAGCAAGGGGAGATTCGCATTTCGCAGGCCCTTGATTACAGCTCGCATGATGCAAAGCGCCTGGACATCGAAGGGATGAAGGCGCTGCTGATGAGATTGCCCTTTATTCAGGGCATTGCGCGCGGAGAGAATGCGCTGCCGGAGGATTAGGCATCCACTTTGCGTGGGAATCAGGCGATAATTGCCCCGCGTTAGCGGTGGAATGCAACCGAAAGGGTGTTACCAAGAGGGCCTCCCAGGACCATGCGAATTACCCCCGAGCAGATTAATACCATTCTTGCGACCATTGGCGCGCAAGTAGGCGCTGGGGCAAGCGTTGTGCTGTTTGGGTCGCGTATGCGCGACAACGCGCGCGGGGGCGACATCGATCTTCTGGTTGAAAGCACGCATACGCTTAGCCTCATGCAGCAAGCGCGCTTGAAACTCGCGCTGGAGGACCTGCTGCAAATTCCCGTCGACATCGTCACCAAGCAAAAGGATGTCGAACCTAAACCGTTTCAGGCGATCGCCCTCATGACCGGAGTGCCATTGGGAATTACGCAATGACCCAAACGCTGCTGGATCGTGAAAAGCTGCATCTGGCCGGCTTGCTGGAGGCCATTCAACGTTGCGTGTATTTTCTTGACGCGGCGAGCTCGTCCTTGTCCTGGCCGCTGAATCCGGAAACCCTCAAGAGGCAAAAAAAAGACAAGGAATTGTTCGGCGCCCTAGGAGCATTCAATGAACGCTTTGCCAAGCTACAGGACACGCTTGGCGCCGCGATGCGGCACGCCATGGGATTGCTTGGGGAGCCTTCGGAAGTATTTCTGAAAGTGCTCGCGTTTTTCGAAAAAGTCGCGGCAATCGAATCGATTGAGGCTTGGCAAAATGGACGAACGGCAAGAAACCTCGCAGCACACAGCCATGAAACCGATTACCAGTTGATCGCCGATCATTTCAATCTACTCCGCGATTTGTTGCCGATGCTCTATGGCTCTTCCGCCAGGTTTGTTTCCTATTGCGAAACCAACCTAAATATTGCCCCCTCCAGTACCGATTTTGCGGCGGAGTTCGCCGCAATCGTCCAGTCAATTGAAAAGGCGTTAGCAAGTGAAAAACCCTTAGCCATTGAACAAGCCATGGCGATTGAACAAGCCGTATCGCTTGAAAAGCCCGGAGCGACGGCAAACGTTTCGAAGCAATGAGGCGAGCCGATGCATGGGGCGAATTGCCGATGTGTTGGCGTTTCATCTGGAGCATCGCGCACTAACCACCACAGCTATAATCATTGGCTGATGTGCTGGCGTACTTGTATCACAGACGTTCCATTTCACCGCTTTATCCCATCGCCGTTTCAGGAGATCTGCATGAAATCCTTTGCCCGATTTAATCCCGCCGCTTTGGCGCTCGCTGTTGCCACACTCCCCCTGGTCTTTGCCCTCCCCACCCAAGCTGCCGATAAAGTAAAAATCGGCCTGGTTTCCACGCTCTCTGGCCCTGCCGGCGCGATTGGTGTGGATATGCGCGATGGCTTCAACCTGGCTGTCAAACACTTGGGCGGGAAATTGGGCGGTTTGACCACGGAAATTATCGCCAGCGATGATCAATTCAATCCCGAAACCGGTAAGCAGATTGTTGATCGTTTCGTGAAGCGTGATCGGGTCGATATTGTCACCGGCATTATTTATTCGAATATTTTGCTCGCCGCCGCACCCACGGCGTTTGAATCAAAGACGCCCTATGTGAGCGCCAATGCCGGTCCTTCGCAGTACGCCGGCAAGGGTTGCAGCCCGTATTTTGTTTCCGCCGCCTGGCAGAACGATGCGTTTCACGAGGCGGCCGGGCAGCACGCGACCACGCGCGGCTTGAATAATGTTTATTTGATGGCGCCCAATTACCCGGCCGGGCAGGACGCGCTCACCGGCTTCAAACGTTTCTACAAGGGCAAGATCAACCAGGAGGCCTACGTCAAGTTGGGGCAACTGGATTTCGCCGCGGAACTGGCGCAACTGCGCGCCGCCAAGCCCGAGGCGGTGTTCGTGTTTTTCCCCGGTGGCATGGGGATTAATTTCATCAAGCAGTTTGTCGCTGCGGGGCTCTCCAAAGATATTACTTTGCTGCTGCCCGGGTTTTCCGCGGACCAGGACATAATCCCCGCGGTGGGCGACCCGATGCTGGGCTTAATGAGCACCGCGCACTGGGCGTTGGACTTAGATAACGCCGAAAATAAGAAATTCGTCGCCGATTATGAGACCGATTTCAAACGCATCCCTTCGGTATATTCAGCGCAAGGCTATGACACGGCGCTATTAATCGATGCCGCGGTGCGCGCGGTCAAAGGCAAGGTCGAGGATCGCGAGGCGGTGATGCGTGCCCTCAAAACCGTGAAAGCCAAATCGGTGCGCGGCGCGTATCGCATTAACAATAATGGCTACCCGGTGCAAAATTATTATTTGCGCGTGGTGGGCAAGGACGCAAAAGGTCGTATCGTTAATAAAACCATCGGCACGATATTTACTAGCCACGCGGATGCCTATGCCAAGGATTGTCCGCTGAAGTAGGCACCTATGCGTCTGGACGACAAAACCCGCCTCGAAATCCGCGACGCCGCGCAACGCTTCTTTGGCGCCGATGTCTATTTATTCGGCTCGCGCACCGATGACCAGAAGCGCGGCGGCGATATCGATCTTTATATCGAGAGGACCATGTCCGAAGACGAAGCGGTTCGAGCGCGAGTGGCCATGCTCGGGCACCTGTATAACCGGATAGGCGAGCGCAAGATCGATCTGGTGATCAATACTGGCAAGGATGATCGACCCATCTTTGACGAAGCGCGGCGTCAGGCGCAAAAACTATGATGCCGCTGCTCGGTGCGTTACTCGACGGCTGCCAACAACACGCCAAATACCTGCTCGCGGCTTCCGGCAGGCTGCCGACCAAGTTAACTGCGGCAGATATATCAACTCGCAGCGACGCGCTGGTCGCGGCGCTCGATCAATTTGCGTATCGATTCGTAAGATTGCAGGACACCTTGGGCGGCAGAGTGTTCAGGCGGCTGTTGATCGAGCATTTTGGCGAGCCCTATGAAGATTCGTCGCTTCGCGATGTTGTCGACCGATTGGAAAAATTGAAGGTTATCGAATCGGCGGACCGCTGGGGCCAATTGCGCGCCATGCGAAATTCTCTAGCGCACGACTACCCGGAGTCCGTCGAAGAAAAAGCCGCTGCGGTCGAGTTAGCGCGCGAAATGGCCAATGAA
>JBJXEY010000035.1:0-17390 GCA_046153355.1 Burkholderiales bacterium | reverse complement strand
CGCGACGCACTTCGCTTGCAAGCCGCGCCACGATCACGCCGGGGGTGCCGCGGGGAGCGAACAAGGCGTGCCAGAAATTGTCGTAGCGATACCGGGGCACACCCGCCTCCACCATGGTGGGGATGCTTGGCATCTCCGGCCAACGCGTGACGCCGGTATAGGCGAGGGCTTTCAGTTTGCCGCTCTTGATGTGTTGGATCATGATGGTGGGCGGCGCGATCATCATGTTGATTTCGCCCGCGAGCAGCGCGGTGACCGCGGGCGGCAGGCCCTTGTAGGGGACGTGCAACATCTCAACGTTACCCAAAGCCTCGAAGAGCTGCGCGCCAATCGCCAGGCCACTGCCCACGCCTGATGATCCATAGGTGAGTTTTTTCTCCGCTTTGGCAGCGCGGGCGATCAACTCCTTCACCGAATCCACCCCGAGCGCCGGGTTGACCACCAACAACATGCCGATGCCATTGGCGATATTGGATACCGGCACAAAATCGTTCACCGTGTCGTAGGGTAGTTTCTTGAACGCCGTGGGGTTGGTCACCATGGCGATGGTGATAAACAGAACGTTGTAGCCATTGGGTTCCGCTTTGGCCACCGCGTCGATACCGATGATGCCACTCGCGCCGGCGCGGTTCTCGATCACAATGTTCTGCCCCATTTGTTTGCTCATCTGCGCGGCCACCAGGCGCGCATTGATATCGGGCGTGCCTCCCGGCGGAAACGGCACCACCATGCGAATAGGACGATTGGGGTAATCCTGAGCGCCAAGTACACCTGACAGCGCCAGCAAAATCGCGCCAATCAGCGCACCACCTGGGGATTTCAATGTCATTGCTACCTCCCTCTAGAAAATGTCCCACTGGGGAAAATGCAAATGCGCCACAGCGCTGCGCTTACTCCGCGCGGGCCCCCGAAATTTTGACGATGCGCTCTACCCGCTCCAAATCTTCGATCAATAATTTTTCGAATTGTGGCGATGACATGGCCATCGCCTCGATGCCGATCTTGTTCAAACGTTCCGCGATGAGCGGCGTTTTCAGGAGCTTCGCCATCTCGCCATTGATCCGTTCGGTGGCGGCGCGCGGCATGGCGGCAGGCCCCAAGAGACCAAACCACGAACCATAGTTAAACCCCGGATAACCGCTTTCCGCGATGGTGGGCAACTGCGGAAAAAAAATCGAGCGCGTTGCGGGCGAGACCGCGAGCAAGGTCACGCGCGGCTCCTTGGCCAGGGGCATGGCGCCAATACTGGGAATCATGATCGCCTGGATACGCCCCGATAGCAGTTCGGAAGTTTGATCCGCATTGGATTTGTACGGAATGTGCGCGATCTCCAAACCCGCAGCATTGGCAAAATAAGCCATGGCCAGATGTGTTGAGCTGCCGCTGCCGGCTGACCCATAGTTGAATTTCCCGGGATTGGCCTTCACGTATTTGACGAAGTCGGCGACGGACTTCACCGGCAGTTGGGCGTTGACCATGAGTATCTGGCTGCCCGTACCCACATGCGCCACGGCGGCAAAGTCCTTGATCGGGTGATAGGCGGAATTCGATGTGAGTACCGCACTGATGATGTGACTTGCCGCCGACATAATCAAGGTTGTGCCATCGGGCTCCGCCTTGGCGACGTAAGCCGTGCCCACGCCACCACCACCGCCGGCGCGATATTCAACGATCACCGGCTGACCCAGCGCCGCGCCCAATTCGCCGTTAAAGGAGCGCGCGAGGATGTCTTGACCGCCGCCGGGCGCGAACGGAACAATGATTCGAATCGGTGTGCCGGTTTGGGCGTGCACGACCGATACCAAAGCCAGCGCCGCAATCGCGTGGAGAATTCTCATGGAAGCCTTTCGCGTTATTGTCGATCACCTATTTATGGCTTATTGCTTGATCGAGTCGCCCGCAGCCTTGACGATCTTGCCGGTCTTCTCCAGATCCGAGCGCAGCAAAGCGTCGATATCCGCAGTCTTCATCGCGAAAGGTTCGATTCCCTGCTTCAACAAACGATCCACCACCACCGGGTCTTCGATCACCTTGCCAATAGCGCTATTGATGCGCTCGATCATGGCGCGCGGCGAACCGGCGGGCGCGAGCAACGCGTACCAGGCCTCGTAATCGAATCCCTTGGCGCCAGCTTCATCCATGGTGGGCACGGTAGGCATGAGACGCGAGCGCCGCGCCGACGAATAACCCACCAACCGCACGCGTGGATCTTTCAAAAAAGACATGGCATTGATATTGGGTATGAATGCCGACTGCACCCGCCCGGCGATTAAATCGTTCATCGAGTCTTGCGTGGATTTGTAGGGGATGTGCGTCATGTCGGTGCCGGTGAGCCCCATCATGTAGGACATCGACAGATGCGTGGCGCTGCCCATGCCGGCGGAGGCATAGTTGAGCTTACCGGCGGGTTGCGAGCGCACGTATTTCAAGAATTCGGCCAAGTTCTGCGCTTGCAACTGACCATTGATGATCAACACATTGCCGCCCAGGCCGATCATCGCCGCGCCAACAAAATCCTTGATCGGATCGTAGGGCGGCGGCGTGGTGATCAAGGCCACCACGCTGTGGCTGGGCGAAGCCAGAATCAATGAGTGGCCATCGGGTTCGGATTTGGCCACCGCCACCGTGCCGATCGCGCCACCCGCGCCGGGCCGGTTCTCGATGATCACAGTCTGGCCCATGGCTTGGCTCATTTCGGTGACAAAGGCGCGCGCCAATAACTCGCGTCCGCCACCAGGCGCGAACGGCACCACGATGCGTATCACTTTGCCGCCACCGGTTAGTTGCGCCGCAGCTGGAATCGGCAAGGATGAAACCATTGCCGCAGTCAAACCTATACAGAAGATTCGTTTCATGTTGCGTCTCCTCGAAAGTGCCGTTGCGTTATCCGCCGTTTCAGCCACCCGCCAACGCGCGCCACTACTGCATTGCCCGCGTGACATCGTTGAACAGATCGTCGATTTTCAATTCACGCGGAATGATTTTCTGTTGCGAGGCATACAAAGCCGCCATCTCGAAATTGCGCTTGTTGTTGGAATAACCAATCGGGCGGTAGTCGATGCCATCAGCGCCCAGCGGTTCGTTGGCCGCGGCTTTGGCCTCCTTCATCATGCGAAAGATCTCGCGTGCCGCATCGGGGTTCGTTTTCAACAATGACTCTTTCACCACCATGACGTGATTCAATTGAATCGCGTTGTAAGTCTTGTACCAGGCGGCGATTTCCTTGGAGGCGTCGGTTATCACTGATTTGATATTGGGCAGTTTCAGATCCGGGGCCATCACCACTGCCGCGTCGATCTTGCCGGCGAGCAACATCTTCATAAAGGTCTCACCATGCGGCGCGCGCTCGCTATTGGCCGGGTCTTTGTATTCGGGCACGTGGCCGTCTTCGAACGTCACCCAATGAATTTTCGACAGATCCACACCGTAGTCATTCTGCAATATGCCGCGCACCCAGGCGGGCGTGGTTTGCGAATAAGTGCGTACGCCAACGCGCTTGCCTTCGATGTTCTTCGTCGTGACAGTGCCAAAGTCGGTGTTGTAGGCCAACTGCGCGTGTTGAAAGCGCCCGCCTATGGCTACCGGAAGCGCGGCAATGGGCTTATTCCAGCCGCGCGCTTGCAGGTAGGTCATGATCGCCAATTCCGCGACATCGAACTCACCCGCGATCACGCGTTTGAATAAATCATGTGGCACATCGGCTTTGGCGAATTCAAGTTCCACCAAATCCGATTTCACCCTGCCATCTTTCAACGCCATGGTGTTAGGGTAGTCACCCAGCATGGCGCGCAATGTCAATTTGCTCATTTTCTTATCCTCATTTTTTTAACGAAAGGGGCCAGGCTCGCGAAAAGAGAGTGGGCTCACTTTCACTTTTACGAAAACGTGGTCTGACCCCTATTAACTAAACTGGTCTCGGTCAATCCGCCAATGAGGGGTACAGGCTTTGCGCGGTTTTGCGAAAAATATTCAATTGGTCTTTTTCGGGCAGGAAAGCGAGCGCCGCTTTGCTCTCATCGAGTATTTCTTTCAATGTGCCGGTGGACGCCGGATAGTTGGAACCCCAGGCGATACGCGAGGAGCCAAATGCCCCGACGACCATGCCAAAGAACGACTCAGGCTTGGCCAGGCCCTTTACCGACGCGCGCGCGCTGTTGCTGGTGAGCTTTAGATGCACGTTGGGGTACTTCACCAGCTCCAATAGCGGCGCGGCCTTGGCATAGGGAGGGCCGTCATCGGCTTCCACGCCCAGGAGGTGATCGATGATGACGCGCACCTTGGGGAATTTCTCAACCAAAGTTTTCACCATCGGCAATCCCGGCACACGCACTTGCAGACAGATCGGAATGTTCAATTCCTCGGCGGTTTGCCAGGAAGGATAGGTTTTCGGATCGTCAAGCCAATTCGATTGCGTGGTCATGGTGCTGCCCACGGTGAATAATCTAAACCCAGTGAGACCCTTGCTATACCAATAACGGATACGCTCCGGGCCCGTGTCGGCCAACACATCCACGGAAAACACGCCGGTAAAGCGCTTGGGGTGCGCGGCAACCGCGGAGGCAACATAGGAGTTGTCATGGCCGTAGCAGGTGGAAGCCTGCACGATGGCTGACTTTTCCACGCCGGCCTCGTCCATGGCCTTGACCATTTGTTCGGTGGAGACCGGGCGCTCCTGCGACCAGACCGACGGATGCCCGCCCAAGGGGTCGCGCGGATATTTGGCCAAATCGGTGCTGATGACGTGGGGGTGAATATCGATGGCTTTGAATGTCATGGTGTTTTCCTGGCTAATTAATTCAATTTTTAGATTAAAAATATCTGTAGCACGGCGCTGAATGGCCACTCAATAAATTAAATGTATTAAATATTGACAAAAGCCTCGGCGGCGGTGAATTTTTTCGGCGTCATGCCCTGTTGATGGGTGTAGTCAATCATGCAGTTAATCGACGCCAAGTTGTCTTTAACGCCATAGGGCAATGGATCGCCCATCAACGGCATGAAGCCTGCGTATTTTTTGTCGTCGGCCGTGGTGATCTTCCCGGCGCGAAGGCCCGCCACATATTGATTCTTGGCTTCGAGAAACGCGTCGTAAATCGCCTTGCCCAGCCACGGGTGATCGGCAAGCAATTTATCCTTCACCACGATCAGACCGTGCATCGGGTAGACGCCGGTGCGTTTGAACCATTCGGTCTCGAGTTGCTCAGCATTGGGGAACAGTTCGTTGTACACCGGCGCCGCGACTTGCTGCTTATCTTCCCAGCCCGCCTTGGGCGCGCCCTCGCGACCGATGCCGGCGCGCGCATTGAAGCCAGCTTGAATTTCGCCCGATTCCATCAGCTTCACCAGCGACTTGCCTTCGGGTGCATGCACCACGTTTTTTGGCAAGGGCATTTGCGTGACGTGCTCCTCGTCATCCACCACCCAGGTGACCTTGGAGTTGTCCACCCCGTATTCATTGGCCAGAATGCCGCGCGTCCAGACGCCGGTGGTCACCGTGTAGGCGCGCACACCGACCTTCTTGCCTTCAAGATCTTTGGGTTGCTTGATGCCAGCATCGTCGCGCACCACTAGACCACCATGATGAAAGCGGCGCATCACGAATATGGGCAACGCGGTGAAGGGCGAACCGTAGGCCTTGGCGATCAGGTAGGTCATCGGTGCCAGCTCGCAGACATCGAATTCAAGATCGCGCACCATGCGGCGAAACGCCGCGATTTGTGGATCAACGGTGATCATGTTGGCGTCCACGCCCGCAATCGGGATGGAGCCATTTTTGACGGCTAGCGTGTGAGCGTAATTGGCGACGGCGATATCGAGTTTCAGCGGTGCGGACATCTTGGCTTCCTGTTGAAGGTGAATGGTGAGATGGAGAAAATTGAAGTTGTAGACGAAATTTTGTTCGGCGTGGTTACTGTGAGGAGCTAAGTGCGATGACGCAATGTGATGCGCTGCTCCCGACGACGGCGTGTTACGACAAAAGGCGCGTTAGTATCCTGCGCCGCATCGCCGGTTTTACTGCAACGGAATCTTGGCCCGCTCAATCACCACCTTCCATTTGGCGATTTCGGCGACCATGAGCTTGCGGGTTTCATCAGGCGTGCTACCGCGAGCTTCAGCCCCGACTTCGCGCATTTTCTGAATCACATCGGGCGCGGCCAGGGCGACGTTGATTTCGCGGCTCATGCGATCCACGATGGGTCCGGGCGTCCCGGCCTTGGTGGAGATGCCATTCCAAGAGGAGGATAGAAAGCCACTAACACCACTCTCGCCAATGGTTGGTACATTGGGCATGCCATCGAATCTTTTATTTCCGGCCACGCCCAAGAGGCGCACCGAATTGGCGCGGATTTGCGATATCACTGCGGGAAGAATCTCAAAGCCCACATCCAGATTGGTGGACCGCATCGCCAGCAACATGTCGGGCGAGGCCTTGAAAGGCACGATCTGCGCGTCAATGCCGGCCATCGATTTGAACAATTCCGCGGTGAGGTTTTGTGTCGAACCGATGCTGATGCTGCCGATATTGAGCTTGCCGGGATTGGCCTTAGCGAACGCCACCACTTCTCCCGCCGATTTGAAACGCGAATCGGGACCAGCAACCATCACCAGATCGAAAAACGCCAGTGTGGACAATTGGGTGAAATCGCGCAATACATCGAAAGGCAGCGACTTGAACAACGAGGTGCTAATCGCAGTGCCATTGCCGGCGATCACCATCATGTGCCCATCGGGCTCAGTGGCGAGGGCCGCCTGCGCCGAAACAATCATCCCCGCGCCAGGACGGTTTTCAATCACCACCTGCTGGCCAATGTTCTCTGACATCTTCGCCGCCATGATGCGCGCGGTGATGTCCGCCACTCCGCCAGGGGCGAAGGGAAGGATGAAGCGAATCGGTCGTGAGGGCCAGTTCTGCGCCGAGGCGACGCCGCAATTCGCGGCTAGAAACGCCAACAGCGCGAGTCGAACAAAAACTTTAGTTGATCCGATCATGATTGGAGCACTCCCAATAACTGCGCCGATAACTGCGCGACAACGAGGCACATCAGGGAAATCCTGGGCCCATGGACGAAGCTTAAACGTATTGACCTGCGATCATGCGGTCACAAGCTGATTCGGCCACGCCAGCCGGAACCTATGCTGACCAGATCAACCCAACGGTAGCCGCATAACGCTTCTGAAAGGTGCGCATATTTTCATCCCACACCCGAAAAGTCCAATAAGAATTGTAGCGATTGGCATAACTGGATGGAATTTTCCGCGCCTCGGGGATTCGACAGCCTTCCCGTTACTCGTAAAAATCATGAAAGCCAAAGGTCAGAAGCCCTATTGCGTGACGACTGACGGCTAACGATCAAAGACCGGCGGCTGACCGCTTACTTAGACTGCGCATCAATCACAAGCATTGTATCTATCGAAGCGCAAAAGTTATCGCAAAAGCGCGACCCGAACCGCTTTCGCGACCTGTACGGCGCGGGGGGCGACGCGGCGCAGGCAGGCGATCACGCCTAGGCGAAGGACTACCTTGGCAAAATGGTTGACAATGCCGTTGGTGGCGATGCCCGGCCCGAATTGCAAAGGGCGCGGGCTTATATGGCCACTCAATGACTGCGAGCAAAAGGAAATAAAAATGACCACACGGCGCCTAACCGGCAACATCGCCATCAACATCGGGATCGCGCTGTCTAGCGCGCTTGCCACAAGCGGGACCCTTCCTGCGTTCGCGCAATCCTATCCGTCCAAACCCATAAGAATCGTTGCCTCCAATATCGGCAGCCCGCAAGACGTGGTGCCGCGCATCCTTCAAGCGCGCCTTGCCGAGTACTTAGGTCAACCGATATTGATCGAAGGCCGCACCGGCGCGGGCGGGGTGATTGCGGCAGGCGAAGTGGCCAAGTCCGCGCCCGACGGTTACACCATTCTCTCGGCGGCGGACAATCTGCCGACGGCGCATCACTTAATCAAGCAGATTCCCTACGACGGCTTGAAGGCCTTCGCGCCGATCACGCGGCTGGTGTCCGCGCCGCCGGTACTGGCGGCAAACGCCGCGTTCGCACCAAGAAACTTGAGTGAATTTATAACTTTCGCCAAATCCAATCCCGGCAAGGTGACCCTGGCTAATTCCGGCAGCGGCACGCGCGGGCACATTGCGTCGGCAATGCTCGCGGGTGAGACCGGCATCGAGTTGAACCTCGTACCTTTCAAAGGCGCGGCGCCCGTGGGGATCGCGCTGTTAGGCGGTGAAGTCAATAGCGCGTTCGTGCAGCCGATCGCGCTGGTACAGCATGTGCGCTCGGGAAAAATGAAGGCCCTCGCGGTGGCTGGAAAAACACGTGTTGCGCAATTCCCCGACACCGCCACGGTGGCGGAACTGATCCCGGGTTTCGAGGCGGTTTCCTGGTTTGGCGTTCTCGCGCCAGCCAACACGCAGCGAGAAGTGGTACTGCGCCTTAATCGAGAATTCATCCGCGCCGCCGCGCAACCCGAGTCGCGAGAAAAAATCGCTGGCATCGGGCTCAACGTTGATACCACCACGCCCGAGGAATTCACCGCGTTCCTGGAAATGGAATCGGAAAAATTCGGCAAGGTGATTCGACAGTACAAGATTACGGCGGACTGAGAGTTCATTGACTGCGCTGCATTGCTTCGAGCCAGTACATGAATTTGCAACGCGGCGCCCTGAAAGGGAGATATGCATGACCGTGCGCATGACAAACATGGCGATGGCAATTGCAACCGCCCATCTATCTTGTTAGGGACCTCCTCCGGCACAAGTCTAGGTCGTGACCCATGAACTTCCATCTAAAGAAATTATCGAAACTCGGGTCTGCAGTGTTGTTGATTGGCCTGGGTGTCGTCATTCTTGCCGCCTGCGCGAAATTGCCGAGCTTGCCGGACCTGCAAAATTTGCTGGGCGAGGTCAAGCTATCTCCTACCGAGGCGCGTTGCGCTGCTCTCATCGATGCAATCAAGGACCCCGATTTTCCCGTGGTCAATTCGCGAATCACCGTGGCGAAAATCAACGCGGTTAGTGCTGGCAACGAAAAGGAGCCCGCGCTGCCGGAACATTGTTTGGTTCAAGGCATCGCGGGCGCCTACGTCGGCGCCGACAAGGTGCGTTACGGCGCGGGGTTCGAGCTGCGCTTGCCATTGGATTGGAATGGTCGCTTCATGTTCCAGGGTGGTGGCGGCACCGAGGGCACGGTACCCGCGGCCATCGGCGTGGCGGGCACTTTGTCGCCTACCTTGGCGAAAGGCTGGGCGGTGGTGTCGCAAAACGGCGGGCACGACAACGCGGTGCTGATCGCCGCCGGAAAATCGACGCTCGATTTTCTTCTCGAACCCAGGGCATTTTCCGAACATGCGAGCGGCTCGATCGATAAAACTGCGCGCGTGGCGCGTTTTCTGATTCGCTCGTTTTACGGGCGTCTGCCGGATCGCTCCTATCACGTGGGCTGCTCCACTGGCGGTCGTCAGGGGATGGTGTTTTCACAGCAATATCCTGAATACTTCGATGGCATTGTCGCGGGCGACCCGGTGTATGACCTCACCGCGCTGACGCAAGGCGAGGTCAATTCACTGCAAGCGATCGCTGCGCTCACCACCAAAGACGCGGCCGGCAATGCGCGCTTTTATGAGGCGTTTTCCATCGCGGATCAAAATCTCGCCACGCGCGCCATTCTGGATGCCTGCGATGCGGCCGATGGCGCCCTGGATGGCATTGTCAACAATCTCCCCGCATGTCGCTTCGACCCAGCGACGCACGTGTTCAAGAATTCAGGTCAGCCGCTGCAATGCACCGGGGCGAAAACCGCAAGTTGCTTGAGCCCCGCGCAAGTCGATGCAATTAAACGCATTAACCTCGGGCCGCGTACCTCGGCCGGCTCACCGGTGGTGGTCCCTAGCGGCACGCGCGTCGAAGGCTATCCTTACGACGGCGGTTTCATGGCGCCCAACGGCATTCCGGTGCGAAATATCGGCACGGCCAAGGCGCCACCCGGCAACATTAACCTTGGCACCAACCAGATCGGCTATTACATCCGCCCGCCTACCCCGCGTTTGGAGCCGTACAAGAGTTGGAATTTCAATACCGATCCAGCGAAGATCGGGAAGGATCTGCCGATTCCGGCGCTATCGGCCGATCTCTCAGCCTTCAAGCGTCGCGGCGGAAAAATGATTTTTTACCATGGCGTGAGCGACCCTGGCCCCTCGGTGCACTACACCATCAACTACTTTAATCGTCTCGCGCCACTGAACTCGAAAGATGAATTGGCCAAGCTGTACCTGGTACCCAACATGGGCCATTGCCGTGGCGGTCCTGCGCCGGATCAGTTTGATTTCTTGACACCGCTTGTCGATTGGGTGGAGAGAGGCATCGCGCCGGATACCGTGATTGCTTCGGGCCGTAACTTCGCCTCGGCTCCGGTCGCGCGTACGCATCCGCTGTGCGCCTATCCGAAAATTGCCCGTTACACCGGGCTAGAGGGGGGCAACGTGGGGGACGCGGCGAACTTCACTTGCCAGATACCCAACTGAAACCTTGTCACTGGAGACGGCTCCATAGTGCCTTGGCGTCATTTTCTTAGGATTCGTAGCATCGAGCTAGACAATCACACCCACCGCCGCACCAATCAGACACGTCGTCAACGTTCCGGCAACTATCGACTTCATCCCCAGTTGCACAATCTCCTCGCGGCGTTCGGGCCCCATGGTGCCCAACCCGCCGATCATGATGCCCACGCTACCAAAGTTGGCAAAGCCGCACAGCGCATAAGTCATGATTAAGCGCGAGCGTTCCGACAACTCGGCAGTTTTGGACAGATCGATGTAGGCGATAAATTCGTTTAACACAGTCTTGGTCCCCAGCAAGGCACCAGCCGCCTTGGCTTCCGCCCAGGGGATGCCCGCAAGCCATGCCAGGGGCGCGAGTAACCAGCCCAATATGCTTTGCATCGACAAGGCCTCGCCGCCAGGGCCTGGAATCAACCCTAAGAGGGCATTGACGAGCGCCACCAACGCCGCCAATACCAGCAGCATTGCCACCACGTTGATGAGCAACTCGACCCCTGCGATGGTGCCGCGCGTCACCGCATCCATGGTGGAACTGGCTTCGCTAGCCAGGATAGCCTCATCAGCCGTCGCATCGTTTTCCGGCGGAACCATGATGACCGCAATCAGTATCGCGGCCGGCGCCGAGAGAATCGAGGCGATCAGCAAATGCGCCAACGCATCGGGCACCACATCGCGCAAAAACTGCGCATACAGCGCCAGTACCGTGCCGGCAATCGAGGCCATGCCGCCCACCATGATCACAAACAACTCCGAACGCGACACGCGCGCAAGGTAAGGCCGCACGAACATCGGCGCCTCCACCATGCCGACAAATACATTGGCCGCGGTGGAAAGACCCACCACGCCGCCCACCCCCATGGTTTTTTTCAATAACCAGGAAAATAAGCGCACGAAAAAAGGCAACACCCGCCAATAAAACAGCACCGAGGTCAAAGCACTGATGACTAAGGCCAGGGGCAGCGCGCGAAACGCCAGAATAAAGGTGGAACCCGGCCCCGCTTCCGCGAACGGCGCGGGCGCGCCACCGAGATAACCAAAAACAAACGACGTCCCCGCTTGCGTGGCGCGCTCCAAGGCGCCAAGTCCATCATTTAACAGCGCGAAGAAATCCTTCACCAAGGGAATCTTAAGTAGCGCCAGAGCAAGAACGAAAAGAAGCAACAGGCCCGACAGCACCACTCGCCATGGCACGCGATGGCGCGCTTCGCTGAAAAGCCAGGCAAGAAGCAACAGACCCATCATGCCCACGGTCGAATGCAGAATCACGGTGTCTTATCCTCGTTCGAATCTAGTTTGCGCTGCGCCCTCGAACCACGCCGTGTGATGCGCCGTGCGGTTTTCGTGGTAACTGGCTTCATAGTGGTTCTCGTTACCCGATGCGGGTTGCTGACCTGCCAGCAGGATCACAAAGCCGCCTGGGGTGTTCGCGCGATCCACGCACCAGCGTATTCAAATGCCATTGGCGTGGTGTCGTGCAAGGTGCCGGCCAGCATATCGCCGCACCAGACATCGAGACTGTCGATCCGCGCCATCAAGGCAGCGGCGCGATACGTGGGCGCACCACGACTTCGAGCCCGAGCAACTGCATAAGGTCGAGCACCTTTTGCAATTGCACCGTCGGTTTGCCACTTTCCACATCGACAATAAAGCGGTTGCCGGTGTTGGCGAGACCCGCCAGATCGAGCTGCGTAAGACCCAAGTGCCGGCGCCGACCGCGCAGCAACGCGCCGAGCTCGCGGCTCGAGCGCGCCAGTTTTTCCGAAGAGAGATTACTGCTCGGTAATTTATGAGTTGTCATGACCGGGGCACCCTCGATTTATTACCTTTCGGTAATTTAATCGGGGGCGCGTGTATCTGTCAAGGGTACTTAGATCGGGAGAAGACGGCGACAACTCGCAGAACGAATGGAATTCTAGAGCCGATTCGCTACGCGGGATACCCTTGCAGGCGATATCGCGGAACACCGGGCTAAAGTCCGCGGGCGGGGTGCCGTTAATTCCCCTATTCAAGACCCGCGAAAGCCACATCATGCTCGCTGTCACGGCGCCGCCGCGCCCAAGCGGTGCACTGTCCGTCATTAGCAACACACCAGCCTCCAAGGGGTCTGGCGGCTCGGAAATCGCATCGTTATTGCTGCGTAGCGGCGTCATCAGCGAAACGCAGTTCGCCCGTGTACGACGCGTGCAAGACAAAATTCCCGGCAAGACATTTCTCTCTATTGTCACCGAACTGGGCTATGCGAGCGAAATGCAAGCGCGCAAAGCGTTGCGCGAAAACCGGCTGTCGGTAGGCATCGGCGCGCTGCTGGTGGAGTTGGGCTATATCAAATCGACGGAACTCGATGCCGCACTGGAAATTCAGCGTCGCGCCACGTCGCGCAAGAAGCTGGGCGACATTCTGATCGAACAGCGCTTTATCGATGAGCTGCGTCTCATCGAAGTGCTGGCCATGCAATTAGGATTTCCGCAGCTCACGCCGGATTACGCCTCGCTTGACCGCGAGTTGATGTTAAAGGTCAACCCAAAATGGTGCGTGCAACACCTGGTGGTGCCGCTTAGGACCGGAGGCGCCAAGCCCATGGTGGCCATGGCCGATCCGCTTGACCGGGCAGCGCGCGAACAGGCGGAGTCGGTATTTGGCCCAGGGATTGAAATCGGCATCGCCAGCAAACGCGAAATTCTCGATGCGATCGCCACGCTGGAAAAAGGCGGCAAAAAAGTTGATGTCGATACGACCGCCAATGCCAATGACGATACTGTGGTCGAAATGGTGCACAAAATGATTCTGGATGCGTTGCTTGCCAAGGCAAGCGATATCCACATCGAGCCCTTGAAGAATCGCTTGCGCGTGCGGTTTCGCTGCGACGGCGTAATGATGACTTACCGAGACTACGAAAACGCCATCGCAACCACGCTCACCAGTCGCGTCAAAATCATGTCCGGGGCGAGCATCTCGGAGAAGCGCCGCCACCAGGATGGCCGCATTCGGTACGAAGACCCCACCTCCGGACAGTCGAGCGATCTTCGCGTGTCGTTTTACGCCACCTTGCATGGTCAAAAAATTGTCATGCGCGTCCTCAACCACAAGGCCACGCGCATCGATATTCGCGATTCGGGCATCGGCCCGCGAGTACTGGAGCGATTCATGGAGGAGGCACTGGATGTGCCCAGCGGCGTGATTCTGATAACCGGCCCTACCGGTTCGGGCAAAACCACCACGCTCTACGGCGCGGTAAATTATTTGAACAATGACGAGACCTGCATCGTCACCGCCGAAGACCCGGTGGAATACATTGTTGATGGCATCGCGCAATGTTCGATCAATCCGCAACTGAATATCACCTTCGAGGAGACGCTGCGCCACATGGTCCGCCAAGATCCGGATGTGATCGTGCTGGGCGAGATTCGCGATCGATTTTCGGCGGACGCGGCCATTCAAGCCGCGCTCACCGGGCACAAAGTTCTCACCACTTTTCATACCGAAGACAGCATCGGCGGATTGCTGCGGCTGATGAACATGGATATCGAGACCTTTCTCATTTCCTCCACCGTGGTCTCGGTCTTGGCGCAAAGGCTGCTGCGTCGCGTATGCAAACATTGCGCCGAACCTGTCAAGCCAACTCCTACCGAATTACGCAGGCTCGGATACTCCGCAGCCGATACCACCTCGGGCAACTTCTTGATCGGCAAGGGTTGCGATCAATGCCGTTATTCCGGTTATTCCGGCAGGATCGGTATCTTTGAGCTGCTGGTGTTAAACGAGGACGTCAAGACGGCGCTGCGCGCCTCGAAATCGTCCTCCGAGATTCGCCGCGTCAGCATGGAAACCTCTGGCCTGGTGACATTGTTGGAAGACGGCATTGTCAAGGCGTCCCTCGGCCACACCACGCTCACCGAGGTCTTGAAAAACCTCCCGCGTTTGGATAAGCCACGTCCCATTCCCGAACTTCGCCGCATCACAGGACTATGACCATGAACACGGACAAATCGCTGAAAGATCACATTGCCGAAGCGATTCAAAAGCCCGGCATTCAATTGCCGGTGTTCAATCCGGCGGCGCTCGAATTGCAAAAAATCATGCAAGACGAAAATGTGTCGAATGCGCAAATAGAAGCGACCTTGCAAAGCGATCCTGCGCTCGCGGTACAGGTGCTGCGCATGGCCAATTCCTCGCTGTACGCCGGCTTGTCGGAGATCACCACCTTACGTCAGGCTTTAATGCGCGTGGGGTCGAAGCAAATTCTTCGCCTTGCCATGGCCGCCGCGCAACTGGGGTTGTACCGATCAAAGAGCCCGCTTTGCCGGCGCTACATGGAGGAGATGTGGCGCGCGGCCTCCGCCTCGGCCACCGGCGCCGCCTGGCTCGCCGAAAAAAGCGGTCATGGCGCGTTGAGCGAGCAGGCGTTCCTAGCGGGCCTGTTACACGACGTGGGCAAACTGGTGATTCTGCGCGTGATTGAGGAAATCGCCGCCGCCCCGCCCAATGGCAAGCCCATTCCGGATAACGTCATCACCGAAATGCTCGATGCCCTGCATTGCGAATACGGCTACGACCTGATGCGCCGCTGGAATCTACCCGAACAATATTGTCTGGTGGGGCGCGAACATCATGCCCCCGATTGCAATACCGGCAATGTACTGATGGTAACCGTCAGGCTCGCCGACCAGATCTGCCGCAAATTAGGCGTGGGTTGCGACGCCGAACCCGAATTGATGCCTGCCGCCAGCGATGAGGCCGCGGCGCTGCGCATTGGCGAAATTCAGTTGGCGGATCTTGAGGTAACGCTTGAGGACCAGGTTGGCCTGCTGGCGGCCTAACTTGCCGCGCCTGCCCTCACCTAACGCCTCTCCTCGATTACCCCCCCTTCTCCTAACGCCCCGTCTGCGGCGCGC
This sequence comes from Burkholderiales bacterium, assembly GCA_046153355.1. GTDB lineage: Bacteria > Pseudomonadota > Gammaproteobacteria > Burkholderiales > SG8-39 > 2-02-FULL-62-17. The sequence goes on along the minus strand of JBJXEY010000035.1, from coordinate 1,929 downwards.
TCACCGCGGGCGAACTATTCTTGACCTCTTTGTGGCGCTCAGCAGGCTGCCAGCCCAGCACCAGCATCAATACGATGAACCCCGCAACGTAGCCCACCGCCACATGCCAGCCGTGGTAGAGCCAGCGTCCAACCGATTTCGCCTCGGGGTACATATTAGACAAGGCCACCCCTGCCGAGGAGCCAAACCAGATCATCGACCCGCCAAACCCCACGCAGTAGGCGAGCATGCCCCAGTCGTAACCGCCCTGCTTCAAGGCCAGCGCCGTTAGCGGAATATTGTCGAACACCGCCGAGATGAACCCCAGGCCAAAGGCAGATTGCCAAGAGGCATCGGGCAGCTTTTCGACCGGCATCATCGACGCGCAAGTCACCAGCGACAAAAGAAACACCGTTCCCTTGGTAGCATCAGGCAACAAAGTCCACTCGGGTTTGCGCACTGGCACCGACAGTAGAATCGCCACCCACACCGCCACGCCGATAAAAGGAAAAGTATCCGCGATCTCCGTGTGCATTACATTGATAAACACATTCACACTGATTGCCATCACCAGAATAAAAGCGACGATTCCAATGCGCGTCCAGTCGACATGGGTTCCCGCGGGTTCATCCTTCATGATGGGCGCGTACTTTTGCTGCTGCATGGCGGCGGGAATGCCGAACACCACCATCGCGACGACCGCGGCGACATAAGCGTGCAAGACATCCGAGGGATCGACGCCATCGATCCACATCATGGTGGTAGTGGTATCGCCCACCACGCTGCCCGAGCCACCCGCGTTGGAAGCCGCCACGATCGCCGCGAGATAGCCGATATGTACCTTGCCGCGAAACACGGTGTGCGCCATGGCACCGCCTATGAGGGCCGCGGCAATGTTATCCAGGAACGAGGACAACACGAACACCATGATTAGAAGCATAAAACAGCCCTTCCAATCATCAGGCAGAAACCGCGGCAACACCGCCGGTACCTTGCTCTCCTCAAAGTGCTTGGAGAGCAGAGCAAAGCCAAGCAATAGGCAAAACAGATTGGCGAGAATCACCCACTCGTGCTGCATGTGCAGCGCGAAGCCAATCACCCCCGCGCCGGTTTTGAAGCCGGTGAAAGCGATCTTGTAGGCCGCGATAGTAACCAACCCGGTCAACGCCACTGCCAAGGTGTGCGCATGAAACAGCGCCACGCCCAATAAGGTCAACGCAAACAAGATGAAATCAACCGGGACGCCAGCAACCTGAGGGCTATCGGCCGCATGCGCCATCTCAGCGCAACACAGCAAAACCACGGCCAAGACCGATCGGCTTGCTCGTACGGCCTGAAGTTGGCCGCTTATCAGGTTTTCGCGCATCATCCACCAGTTTGCTGGAACGCGCGATTTTAGCGGAAAGATTGCCGCCGCCCAGGGCAAAACAGTGGAGAAATGGCGGCCGGTCAATACAGTTGGCTCGCCAGGCTCTCAAACTGCCCCCGCAGGTACATCTACCGCAGTACGCCTTCCTCAGTAGGTGTCCCACAGGTATTGTGAAGCGCATCCGCCCGCGATAACATGCGAGCGTCTTATATGCAGGGAGGAAGAATTTCTAAACTAGATTTGGCATCGCTCGAATCCAATAATGGATGCGATCAACCTAAAGGAAACCTCATGTACCGATTACTCGCACTTGTGACTTTGGCAATACCTTATGCACAAACGTTAGCCGCTGAAGGCGAGGTGCCGCAGGAAACCGCGGGCATGGGCGGCGTGATCGGATTTCTAGTGGTTTTCCTCGTGGTGATTGGCGTAGGTTTCTGGTATGTCAGTAAGACATCGAAAATGACCGACGAAGAGCGATCCGGCGACAAAATCGGCGAGGACAAGTAGCAGCGCGCACCTTCTGCCATCACCATCGAGTGCGGCGACTTCCGCGCACAGCCCACCATCCAGACAATGAC
>JBJXEY010000033.1:0-9142 GCA_046153355.1 Burkholderiales bacterium | reverse complement strand
CAGCTCCCGCGACCACGGGCGCGTTCCATATTGCCGTTACCGCCACCGACAACCACGCCACCTCGGCGAGCCTGGCATTCGATTTATCGATCGTCAATGGCATTCAGGTCGTTGCCAATGTCACCACGCGTGGCGCCGTTCCGGCCGCGGTGGCGTTGCCGGGGGTCACGGCCAACGAAATTGTAGGCACCACCGCAACCGGCAGTAAATTTGATTTCGACACGACCGGCCTACTCAACGCCCTCGTACCCGATGGCAATCGCAAGTTTTCATTCAGCCGTGACATCACCGATTTGCTGACCAATGGCAAACCGATCACCGCCGCCGACGCGCTGGATGCGCTGAAGCTATCGGTGGGGCTGGATGCCTCGAAGGGCAGCAGTTGGAAGGAACTTATTTCCGCGGACATCAACCAAAGTGGCAGCGTCACCGCGGCCGATGCATTGGAAATCCTAAAAATGTCCGTGGGCATCAACACCATTCAACCCGCCTGGCTATTCGTGCCCACCGATGCCGAGGTCAATCCGAATCTGGGCGCCATGACGCGAAGCACCGTCAAATCTTCCTATACGAGTGAATTGGATCTCTCACTGGCAAGCGGCAGCGGTACGTTCGCCGTCACCGGCATTCTGCTGGGGGACGTGAATAATTCGTGGTTGATTCCGACTTGATTCTGACCTGAGCGGTTTGCCGGCCGCTAAGCGCCGGCGCCCAATGCGCAACATAATGGGCACCAAATTCAAGGTGCGTAATGAGCGGCGGTTTCGATAAGCGGATTTCGGTTTTGCATAGCTACGCGGGGGTGGTCCTTTGAGCACCCGCCGCGCGCTAGTGATTGGTGGCTCGGTGGGCGGGCTATTCGCCGCGCATTTGTTGCGCTCCATTGGCTGGGAAGTAAAGGTGTTCGAGCGCGTCGCCGAAGACCTGGCTGGACGTGGCGCCGGAATTGGTACCCGACCGGAATTGTTTGCGGTGCTGCGGCGAATCGGCATCAATTTGGATGAAACCATGGGCATCGTGCGGGTGCGCTCACGCAAGTACCTAGGACCGGGTGGGCAGTGCGTTCAGGAACTGCCGCTGCCCTCGATCAACAGTGCCTGGGATCGTATCTATCGGCCGCTACGTGATGCCATGCCCGCAGGCAGTTTGTTTCCTGGGCGGGCGTTGAGACTCATCACGCGCAACGACAGCAAAGTTGAAGCGGTGTTTTCCGATGGATCGACACACCAAGCCGATCTATTAATTGGCGCCGATGGACTTTTCTCCACCACGCGCAAGGAATGCCTACCTGAAGCGAAACCGCAATACGTGGGCTATGTCGCCTGGCGCGGGGTGCTTGATGAGTCAATGTTGCCCGCGAACGTGCATGCTGATTTGTTCTATCACATGAGTTTTACGGTAGTGGGGCACGAGTTGCTGTTGTGCATGCCCATGCCCGGTCGCGATGACGATATCCGCGAGGGCCGGCGGCGGTTTCACTTCATTTGGTTTCGGCCGGTGAAATACGACCCCTCACTTGGCGCTGGTGAGCAGCGTGATGAACTGCGTGAGTTATGCACCGACGAAGCCGGCGTATGCCATGGCGCCTCGATTCCACCGCCGCTCATTCGCCGTGAGGTTATCGCGAAATTACGCGCCGATGCGCGTGCCATGCTGCCGCCACAGATGGCGACCCTGGTGGACCTCGCGCCGCAACCTCTGCTGCAACCCATCTACGATTTGCTCTCGCCGCGTGTCTGCATAAACCGTGTCGCATTGATCGGCGATGCCGCGTTCGTCGCCCGCCCGCATGTGGCCACTGGCATCACCAAGGCGGCGCTGGATGCGCAAAGCCTGGTGGATTCGCTATTGGCCGCGGGTGACGACATCGATGCAGGTCTTACCGCGCATAACCAAAAGCAGCAACCCTTTGGGCGTTCGTTGGTTGAGCGTGCGCAAACACTGGGTTCCTATTTGGAAACCGCGCCCAAAACCGCCAAGGCCCAGGCAGATGCCGCGTTTCACCGACTCCCGGAAAATATTCTTCGCGAATACGGGGCGGCTGGGTCGATCCATGACATGGGCCGTGGCCAATAGGTCGAGGCGATGAGCGCCACGCCAGGCTCGGCGCGTTGGCTCGCGCTCTTATGTGCTTGCCGCGCGCTCGCCGCCGTGTGGTTCGTGGCCTACTCGGCGGTGTTGCCTTTGCTGCGCGAGGACTGGGATCTTTCCGCACGCGATGCCGGCATGATCCAGGGTGCGTTTCACTTCGGTTATTTGTTATCGCTATTCATGGTGGGCCTATTCGCCGATCATTTTGGCGCCAAGCGTGCCTTGCTCGTCACCGGTGTCGCCGGTTTCTTGAGTCCGATTGCGTTTGTGCTCCTGGTGGATGGGTTCTGGTCGGCGTTGTGGCTGCATGCCTTGACCGGCCTCACGCAGGGTGCGTTCTACACGCCGCTTCTGGCAATGATCAATGAGCATGTGGGACGCGAGCGGCGCGGGCGCGCCATGGGTTACCTGATTGCCGCATCGAGCGCGGGCTATGCTTTGGCACTGGTGCTGGCGGGATGGGTGGTGTCGTTCGCCGGTTGGCGCGTGGCGCTTGCGGTATTGGCGTTGATGCCGGCCTTGTCCTGGGGAATCGCGTTGCTTGCCATGCGCACCACCCCCAATACCGTCTATGCGCGGCCCAGCGGCGATTCGGTATTCGCCTCGATCCCGGCGGTGTTGAAGGATCGCAAAGGCATGTGCTCAGTGTGGGCCTACACCTGTCACAGTTGGGAAATCCTCGGGCTTTGGGCCTGGTTGCCGGCATTCCTTACCGCCGCATTGATGGTTGAGGGGGCAAGCGCCGCTTCCGCGGTGGGGATGGCATTGAGTTTTTCCGCGCTGACTTACGTGGCGAATATTGCCGGTTCCATCACCGGGGGCACCATGGCCGATCGCTGGGGTCGAATCCCAACCATTCTCTTGTGGTCGTGCGCTAGCCTGGTGCTTTCGTTCTCCATCGGGTGGTTGATTGGGCTTCCGGTGGCGTTGTTGGTGGGTGTTGCATGCGTGTTCAACTTCGCGGCGGTGGCCGATTCTTCGGTGCATTCCACGGTGATCGCCGAGATTGTGCCGCCGCATGTGCTGGGCGCGGCCTATGCGGTGCGCTCGGTTCTTGGGTTTGGCGCCGGTGTGATCAGCCCGGTGGTGTTCGGTTGGGCGCTGGATGCGGCGGGTGGAGGCAAGTCCTCCGGCGACGCGATTGCCTGGGGCATCGCCTGGGCCACTTTGGGCCTGGGCGCGTTGCTAGGACCACTGGCTACCTTGCGGCTACGGCAACTGCAAAGATAGCGGTAGTATTTCGCCGGCAAACGGATGGACGCTCGCCGCCCGCGCTCGGCGGTTAAGATTTTCGGAGAACAAACATGGCACTGGTCGCAATGACCCGCGAAATGGGGTCACTAGGTATGGAAGTGGCCCGTATTCTCGAATCTGAATTGCACGTGCCTCTGGTGTATCACGAGATCATCGATCACCTGGCCGACAAGATGCGCTTGCGTAAGAGCCATGTGATTCGATTACTGGAGGGCAGGGCGAGCTTGTTTGAAAAACTGACCGCCGACAAGACCAGCCTGTCGATCTTCACCGCCGGCGAAATACTCGACACCGCCAGCAAAGGCGCGGTGCTGCGCGGGTGGGGTGCTTCGCATTTGCTGCGTCCTGTGACGCATGCGATACGGGTGCGCGTTTGCGCGCCGATGGAGGTACGCGTGGAACGCATGCAGGAACGCGTGCAAAGCGGTGATCGCGAAACAATCGTCGGTGAAATCAAGAGCAACGATGAATCCCAAGCCGCGATCGCCAAGCGTCACTTTGGGGTCGACTGGATGCAGCCGGAAAACTACGACTTGTGCTTAAACACCGAGCGCATGAGCGTCGAGCAGTGCGCAGAGACCATCATAAAACTTGTTCGTGACCCGCGTTTCGCCGAGACCGAGGCATCGCGCCAGAAGCTCGCCGACATCACCCTTCATTCCATGGTAATTGCGGCGTTGCGCGCCGACGAAGCCACACGCTCTTCGCAGTTTTCCGTGGAGGTTATTGATGGCGAGATCGTCCTTGAGGGTATGGTGATGCAGCGCGAAGACCGCGACCACGCCGAACGTGTGGCGGCCAAGGTGCCGCGAGCCGGCAAGATTGTGAATAAGCTTCGCATCATCACCGACATGCGCCGGCCATTGATGGAGTAGCGCGTCAGAGCGCATACAGCCTGGCCGGATTGGTGGCGAGAATTTTCTCGATCACCTCACCGGTCAGACTTTTGTGCTCGCTTAAACCCGCGCCAAAGTCGTCATGGCGAAAATCATCTTCGTGCGGATAGTCGCTCGCCATCACCATGCAATTGGGGCCGAGTTGATTGACAAGGTAGGGGAGGTCTTCATCGGGCTCGCAGGTGACGTAGATTTTTCCTTCGTCTAGATACTTACGGCCATTCGCGCGGGCGGGGCCTTTGAGACAGGCAAGCGAAGAAATCATCCACGCGGACGCAGCTTCCAAAAAGGCCCAGCGCAATTTAGGAAACTCATCCGGAATTCCCGCCGTGACCACTGTCTCGAATGCGTAGGGAATCATCATGCGCAGAAGCGGCAGCGATCGCGGTGGGACGAACGGAAAGCGCATGTCCTCGCGGCGCCGGGGAATAGATTCGAACATGCGGTTGATCACTGGGCTGCCGAACCCCAGGTGAACCGCCATCACCAGATCCTGTTTCTGCGCCTCCTCGTAAATCGGATAGAACGAGGGGTGGCTAAGCGGCATATCCCATTCGATGCCACGCACGAAAATACTCACCGCGCTGCCCATTTTTTTCACGCGCCGGATTTCTTCCACCGCGGCTTTTGGGTCGCGAAATGGGATTACCGCGCTGTAATAAAGCCGGCCGCCGGATAAATTGCACTGTTTGGCCATGAAGGTGTTGTAAGCCCTTGCCAGCGCCGCTTCCAGCCCGACCTCCTCGGCCATGCACACCAGCCATACGGTGGGATAGATGACTTGCTTGTTCACCCCGAATTTATCCATGTCGGCCAGCCGGCCTGGCACGTCGGTCAACTCCTGCGAGCCAATGGAAACCGGCTTCTTCTGCGCATTGGCGCCCGAGGTGGGCGTGGCGCCGACGTAGCGCATCTGCCCGTCGACCACCCAGGCGGCATTGAATCCACCCAACGCGGTGTCGGTTGGCAGGGTTATGACAAGTGGCTTTCTTGCTTTGTAGGCCGGTTCGATTTCTTCCCAGGTCGCGACGGATTCTTCGACATGCGCATCGGCATCGATGGTGTTCATATACGTTTTTCTCCTTAGGTTCGATCAGTGGCAACGACAAAATTCTGCGTGCAGGATAACCTTGTTGGAGGAATGTTACTTCGAAGCAATCCGAAGTGTTACGATTCTGTAACAATATACCCGACCGCGCGCCAAGAATCTGTTTGCAATGACAACTGACATGCGAGGCGGATGTCGCCCATCAACGGTTCTGGATTGCGTCGAATTTCAGGTTCAAATGCAGCCACCTGAAAAAAGGAAACCAAGGCATGGCGGTTCGCAGTGGCGGAGAATATCTTCAGTCGCTCAATGATGGCCGGGCACTGTATATGCGTGGGGAGCGTGTCGCGGATGTGACCACACACCCGGCGTTTCGCGAGACCGCGCGCACCCTTGCCGCGATCTTCGATTTGCAGCACGATCCTTTATATCGCGATACGCTGACCTATCGATCACCCTCCAGCGGCAAACCGGTCAGCATCGCCTACCTGATGCCCGCCTCCAGCGCCGATTTGGTGCGCCGCCGCGAAGCCAACCGCCTGGTGGCCCTGCAAACCTACGGCATGATTACGCGAACACCCAATTTGCTGGCGCAGATCTTGACGCAATGGGCAATGAATCGCGAAATTTTCGATGCCATGGATCGTAAATTTGGCGATGCCATGGTCGCTTACTACGAATATTGCCGCGAGAACGATGTGGCATTGACTCACGCCATCGTCAGCCCGCAATACGATCGGTCTAAGGGTTTATCGCAACAGGAAGATCCCAATCTGGTGGTTGGGTTGGTGAGCCAGGATGCCGAGGGCATCGTGGTCAGCGGTACCCGCATGCTCGCCACGCATGCGCATTTCTCCAATGAAGTGATGGTGTGGCCCTTTGACCGGCTGACCGATGCCGATGGCCGCTACGCATTGTGGTTCGCTTGCCCCTTGAATGCGAAGGGCCTCACGCTTATATCGCGCGAATCCTATGCGGGGGGAAAAAATATTTTCGACAGTCCGCTGGCCTCGCGTTTCGACGAGATGGACGCCGCGATCATTTTCGACAATGTTCGTATCCCTTGGAATCGGGTGTTCGCGCTGGGGAACGTAAAATTCAATCCAATGGGCGATGGGCCGGGTCGAACGATCAGTTTGTTTGGCGCGCAGCAAATCAGTCGCGCCATTGTCAAGGCGGAGTTCATCTATGCCTTGGCAAGCGGCATCGCCGAGTCGATCGGCATCGACGGGTTTCTTCACGTGCAGCAGATGCTGGGTGAAATCCTGGAATACATCGATGCGATGAAAGCCATGGAGCGCGTCTATGAGGTGGACGTCATCGAGCGCAATAGCAAACTCTACCCGTCACCGGGCAGCACGCGTGGCGGGCGCGGCTTGATGCCGCAATACCTGACACGCATGGCGTGGATCCTGCGGGAAATCTGCGGCGCGGGGCAGGTAATGACGCCCTCCGCGGGCGACTTCAATCACCCCGAACTCGGACCGCTGGTGGAAAAATACTTTCGCGGCAAAATCGGGGTCACCGCCCAGGCGAAAGCCAAGCTGATGAAAATGGCTTGGGAAACCACCTCCGACCAGTTTGGCTCGCGCGCCACCATCTATGAGTACTACCATTCAGGCGACCCGGTCAGAAATTTAGCGGGGCGCCACTTGCGGGAAGATAAGGCGAGGTATCGCGAAATTATCAAGGGCGCCATGGCCGAGATGGACGAAGGATTGAAACCCGCCGGCGCGGCATGAAAGGCTGAGACAGATGGGAAAAATCGTCGCCGGGCTTGCCTCCTCGCATGCCTTCACCATGATGGACCCCTCCCAATGGGAAGAGTTTCGCGCCAAGAATCGTGCGTTGTATGAGCGAATCTACGGCAACGCGCCGCCAGTACACGCAGGCGTCGAAAAAGAAAGCATTGAGGAAAATCGCCTTCGTTTTGCACACATTAACGAGGGGCTGGATCGGTTGAGGGAAAACCTCAAGGCGGCCAAGCCCGATGTGCTGATCGTCATCGGCGATGATCAGAACGAGAATTATCTCTCCAATAACCTGCCGCAGATGGCGATTTACCTGGGCGAGAAATTTGTCGCGGTAGACCGCTTTAAAAAGGAGCGCCGCACCTTTCGTAACGATGTTGCGTTCGCCGAGGAATTATTCGTCGGCTGCGTCGAGGCCGGATTCGACATGTCTTCCTCCAGGAGCTTCGCAAACGACGAGCTGATCTCGCACGCGCACGCGCCGCCGCTGGGTGTGCTCTTGCCCGAAGCAGATATTCCGGTGGTGCTCTTATTCGTCAATGCCATCCACGTGCCGGCCGTCAATCCGGATCGCTGTTTTCAACTGGGCCAGACACTGGCGCGGATCATCGCCTCGGGCCCTGCGCGGCGGGTGGCCATCTATGCCTCGGGTGGACTGTCGCACTTCACCGCCGGTTATCCGTGGAAACATTACAAGGGTGCGGAAATTTATGGTGGCATCTGTGAAGAGTTCGATCGCAATGCGCTACGCATGATGTCCGAGGGCAGGGGCGCGGAATTAGCGAAGCTGAGCTCCGCGGACTTATTGCTTCACGGTGATGTCGAGATGCGAAGCTGGATCACTTTGCTTGGCTGCGTGGGCGAGACTAAGGCCGAGGTGCTTGCCTACGAGCCGTTCTATCGCGCCATCATGGGCATGGGTGTGGGCTACTGGAAGTTGGATTAAATTTTAGGAGGAACCAAAATGGCTGATATCGTATTTGCCGGTTCGGTGCAGCGCCTCACGGTGCTGGAGAAATCCAACGGAGAATTCAAGGTGGCGCGCACCGCGTTCGAGGGCACGCAGATCAATGCCTGCGCCGCCGACCCCGCTTCTCGCACGGTGTTTGTTGGTACCGCCAAGGGATTGTTCAAGACCCTCGATGAGGGCGCCACCTGGATCGATCTTTGCGACAAGGTGGATCGTCAGCCGGTGGTTTCACTGCATGTGAACCGCAAGACCCATCGCTTAATGATTGGTACACATCCTATTGAGGTGTACCTGAGCGACGACCTTGGCGCAAACGTGCGCAAAGTGGGGTTCGTCGAGAAGATCCCAGCGCAGATACGCGACAAATGGCTATTTCATCCGATGCCGGCTTACGGCCCGCATGTCAAATCGTTGGCGTCAGGCCCGGGTACCCTGCTGGTGAATATCGAAGAGGGCTGGGGCTATCGCAGCGATGACGAGGGCGCCAGCTGGAAGCTGATGCGCCGCGGCCTGCACATCGATGCGCACGTGCTGGCGCCACATCCGGATGACCCGCAGACCATCTTTTCCACCCATGCCTTTGGCTTGGTGCGCAGCAAAGACGGCGGCGAAACTTGGATCGACACTGGCGTGTCGGATTTTGGCATCAAGGATTACGGCGGTGGCGTTGCGGTGAATCCCGGTGATCCGAATGTCGTGTTGTTCTCCACCGGTGTACAGCGGGTGTTCGCGCAAGCCGTCAAAGGCGCGGAGTCGAAGATTTTCCGCACCGCGGATGGCGGCGATTCCTGGCAGCAGGTGACGCGCGGATTGCCGAAAGAAATCGAAGGACGCATGGAGGCGCTGTTGTTCGACCATGATGACAAAAACCCGTCGGCCTACGCCATGACCGATACCGGCGATTTATTCGAGGGAAGCCATGGCGGCACCGAGTGGCGCGTCGCGGCGCGTGGCTTGGGTAGCCTCTACATGTATGCGGCGGCGGTCCTCTGAGGATTTAGATTATGCGTCGCGAGAAATGCCGGGTACTGATAATCGGGGGTGGCCTTGCCGGGCTTCAGGCCGCCGAAGTGGCCACGCAATTTCTCGATGAGGTTGTGATTGTCGATCGCGACATGAGCGGTGTCAGTGG
>JBJXEY010000019.1:0-6897 GCA_046153355.1 Burkholderiales bacterium | reverse complement strand
GGCGCTAGCGTTACCTATACCTTGCCGGTGAAAGGCGCGGATAAACTCGATGAAGGCGTCTTCATCCTCACCAATCAGCGTTTCATTTTCAAGGGTGTGCGCACCACGAGCTACACCTTCAAGCAGGCGGCGGGCGTATTCGCCTACAAAGAGGGCTTGCGGCTCGATCTGAAAAAACGCCAGATATTAATTAAGTTTCGTGCCGAAAGTATCTCCGACGTGGTGGCCACGATGCTGACGCGATTGTTGGGCTAGCCCGCTGTTACAGGTAGATCAGGCGCCGGGCTTGATGCCCAGTTTCGCCACCATCTCGGTCCAGAACGCAATCTCTTTTCTGACACGTTCGGTCATTTCGTCCGGGGTGGTGCGCAAGGGCACCATGGTCATGCTGTCCAAGGCTTTAATGATTTCGGGGCGCTGGCTCACCTTGTTCACCGCTTGATTAATACGTGTCACCACTGCGCGTGGGATTTTTGCCGGCCCGGAAAAACCTCCCCAGCCCGATACGCCAAGACTTGCCACGCCGAGTTCTTCGAAGGTGGGCACATCAGGAAGATTGGCCAAGCGCTTGTCGCTCATTGCCGCCACAGGTCGAATTTCACCTTTTTTGATGCGATCAAGCATTACGCCGTTGGGCGGGTAGAACATCATCAACAGGCGCCCGGCGAAAAAATCCTGCAGGGCCTGGGCGGTGCCTTTGTAGGGAACGTGCACGAAATCTGCCCCGGTACGAAGTTTGAGCATCTCGCCGGCCAAGTGAAACGATTGGCCAATGCCACTCGATCCATAACCCACCTTGCCCGGATTGGCCTTGGCGTAATCCACCAGCCCTTTGAGATTGTTGACCTCGATTGACTGATGCACATACAGCGCCATCACCAGCTCGCCCATCATGCCGATGTGGACAAAATCCTTCTGCGTGTCGTAGGGCACTTTGCCAACGAAAAGCGGATTGAGAACAATTTGGCTGATTCCGCCCTGCAGCAATGTGTAACCATCCGATTCGGCTCGCGCGACGAACTCCAAGCCCACCACACCGCCGCCACCGGGTTTGTTCTCGATGATCAAGGATTGGCCCAACTCTTCGTGCAGCAGCGGTTGCATGGCGCGAAGAATTACTTCGTAGGCGCCGCCAGTGGCCGAGGGTACGATCATGCGAATCGGTTTGGCGGGGTAGCTTTGCGCGCCGAGATGGCAACAAAATAGCGATGTAACGAACGTCAAGGCACAGTTACGCAGCGACATAATTTCCTCCAATATCGATAGGGCATATGAGCAAGGCCCAAGCGTAAGTGTGCCACGATTGTCTCGATTGACTACGCAACGCCATTAACAACAGCGGCATGCTGGGTTTAGCAAAGTAGGCGTGCCGGTGTAGCATTACCTTAGCCCTATCAGGAGGAAAACATGTTGACACTTGCAAGCATGATCGTGGTCCCATTCGCTGCGTTATCCATTTTTAATGCCGCGCTCGCCCAGACGTACCCCGTCAAGCCGGTACGCCTGGTCATCCCTTACCCGCCTGGGGGCGTGGACATCACCATCCGTCAGATCCTGCCCTACGTTGACGCTGACCTCGGCCAACCGGTGGTCATCGACTATCGCCCTGGTGCAAGCGGCATCATTGGGAGCGAATTTGTGTCGCGCGCCGAACCCGATGGTTACACGCTGCTCGCCACCGCTTCGAATCCATGGGTGGTCTCGCCGGCGATGCGTAAGCAAACCCCCTACCATCCGATCACCAGCTTCACCCCGATCAGCACCGTGTCGCAGGGAGGCGTGAATCTGATAGTGGCAAACCTAGATTTCCCGCCGAACAATGTCGCGGAGATGATCGCCTATGCAAAGAAGTTTCCCGATAAAGTGGCCTGGGCGACCTCGGGTCTGGGAAGCTCGTGGCACCTGGACGCGGAGTACATGAATATCCTTGCGGGAACCAAGATCCTGCATGCACCCTTCGCGGGGTTTGGACCGATGATCCCCGCCACCGTGAGCGGGCAGGTACAGATGGCACTTTTGCCATTTCAGTTTATCCAGCCGATGCTGACAGCAAAAAAGGTGAAGATGATCGGCGTCATGTCCACTCAAGCGGCGGCGCAGGCGCTGGCGCCGCCCGGTGTTCAGTTCGTCAAGGAAATCCTGCCCGAATACGAGGCCGGCCCATCGTGGATCGGCATCGGCGGTCCGGCCAAACTGCCGCGGCCGATCGTAATGCGGCTCAACCAGGCGGTGAACAAAGCGATCCGCGAGCCCAAGGTTCAGGAAAATTTCGCGCCGCAACGCACCATCGTCGCAGGCAGCACGCCCGAGGAATTCGCCGAACGCATTCGGCGTGATTACGAGCTGGCGGTGAAGATTGTCAAGACGGCGGGGATTCCGTTGGAGTGACCCTGCTCTTACTCGCCGGTGAGCGGCCACCCATCGGTATGCGGTAGCCAGCTCCCCGGCGGCATCGGCCAATTGATATCCGCCACGGGTGAGGCCACCGGTTTAATTTCCCGTGCGTCAGGCACCACGGGCAAAAACAAGTGCGAGGGATGCGCGGCATCGTGATAGATGGAATTTTCCACTGGCCACGGCAGAATCATCACATCCACCTGGCGATGGATGGAGTTGTATTCGATATCTTCGCTGGCGATCTGCACCTGCATGCGATGGCCCTTTTTGAAGGTGTAGCAAATAGGTGTGAGTTCGATTTGGAATTCGTAGACCTTGCCCGGTTCGAGTAACTGTTGTTTTTCGAACGGATGGAAGGGTTGCCCAGGGCCAGACTGCGCGGCATCCACTTCGCGAAATGACGCCTTGAGAATGCCGCGGGTGACACGAGCGACACCGCCATCGGGTTTCAGATCCGCGACTTTTACGTACCACGCGGTATCAAGCGCGGTGGAGGAGCCGTAAAGCGTTAGCGATAGCGGGCCCCAGAGACGAAGACTTTCTTCAAGCGGCGGCGTGGCGTAGGCCACCACCGGTTTATTGGCGGTGATCTGCGCGTAGGAATCCGGCATTTTGTATTTGTCCGGCGGTTCGTTGCCGGGGGCATCGTTCGACAGCAGGCCGTAGGGGGTTTGCGTTGCCGGGCCTTCTGTATTGGCGCGAAAAAATAGTTTCTTCCATTGTGTGCGTTTGATCGGGTATTCATTTTCATAGCGCCACTGGCGCGTGGCGCCATCGAAAATCGCGACATCGGGCTCGGCCATGATGCCGTTATCAATCCCTTTCAACCAATAATCGAACCAGCGCAACATCTGGCGGTTGAGGTTGCGATCGGTGAGGTAGCGCACATGTGACCAGAAACCGGTGGGCGGAACGATGAGCAGTTTCTTCGGCGCCTTGATGCGCGGCCAGGCCCAGAGCTGGCCACGAAAATGCATGGCGCCGCCTTGCGGCGCGATGGCGAGCACCGGCGTTTTGATCTTTTCGATCTGCGTCCAGGGCGAGCGTTCGCGATAAAACGGACCGTCACAAGGGTGGTTGTGCGCTTCCCAGGTGAGGTTCATGGGTTCTTCTTTACCCTCGACATTGCCCGGCCAAGCCATCATCGCGGTGTGGTAGCTGATCCAGCTCACTACAAATTGATGATGAAAGATCCCACCTTGATAGGCGACATCGCGATAAAAATCTGGCGTCGAATCCTGTTGGCAGATACAGGCCAAGTGCGGCGGTTGCGCGATGGCGGCGTGATACTGCGTCCAGCTCCAGTAGGAATCGCCGATCATTCCCACCTTGCCGGTACACCAGGGCTGCGTGGCGATCCATTCGATACAGTCGTAACCATCGGTGCGTTCGTTGTTGCCAAACCACTCCCACTTGCCTTGCGAGAGTCCCGCGCCGCGGCCCTGCGCCACCACGTGCACGTAACCCTTGGGCACATAGAAGGCCGTCGCGCCCGATTCGATTGCGTGGCTCCAGTGCGGGGGTTTGCGTTGAATGTCCTTCATGTAGGGGGAGGTTGAGAACAGCGCCGGGTATTTGCCGTCTTTTTCGGGGAGGAAAATATCCACCGCGAGCTTCACCCCGTCACGCATGGCGACGTACACATTCTCGATGAGACGCACACCGGGAAGCGGCGGCGGCGCTTTCACCAGTTCGGCGGGATACATCGGGGTGACGGCGGGTTTTTCTGTATCGGCCATAAAGCCTCCAAAATTTTTACGCGCAGTTGCGATTCGCAATGCCTACCTGAATGATAATTCCTCGCGAAAAAGGAGCAGCATGGCATGACAGAAAAAGTGGATTGCGTGGTGATCGGCGCCGGGGTGGTAGGGCTCGCGGTGGCGCGAGCCATGCAACTGGCTGGTCGCGAAACCATCGTTTTGGAGACCGAACGCTCGATAGGAACCGGCACCAGTTCGCGCAATAGCGAAGTAATTCATGCCGGGATTTACTACGCCAAGGATTCGCTTAAAGCGCGCTTTTGTGTCGAAGGGAAGAAACTTTTGTATCGCTATTGCCATGAGCGCGGCGTCGCGCATCGCAATTGTGGAAAATTCATCGTCGCGACATCGCCTGATCAGGTGGCGACCCTGGAGAAAATTGTCGCCGCAGCGAAGGCCAATGGCGTGGACGATCTGCGCTTCATGCCCATGGACGAGATCAAACAACGTGAACCGAAACTATATTGCGTGGCCGCACTGGAATCGCCATCGACGGGGATTGTCGACAGTCACGGCCTGATGCTCGCATTGCAAGGCGACCTGGAAAACGCCGGGGGCGTAGTGGCGTTTGGCGCGCCGGTGTTATCTGCGGTGTGCGCGAGTGGCGCAACGACACTTGAGATTGGTGGCGCAGAGCCGATGACGCTCACCGCTCGCATTGTCATCAATTGCGCCGGTCTGTTCGCGCCGGTCATCGCGCGAAAATTCGAGGGTTTACCTGCGGAGAACGTACCTGTCAATCATTACTCCAAGGGCAACTATTACTCCCTATCCGGGCGTTCGCCATTTACGCGCCTGATTTACCCGGTGCCGGTGCCGGGAGGATTGGGCGTGCACGTCACGCTCGATATGGCGGGGCAGACGCGTTTTGGGCCGGATGTCGAAGCAATCGATGAAATTACTTACGCTGTCGATCCCGCGCGCGCCGATGCGTTCTACGCCGAGATCCGCAAGTATTGGCCGGGTTTGCCCGATGGCGCGCTATTGCCGGCTTATTCTGGAATACGGCCGAAGTTGGGCACCGCTCAGAGTCCAATGAACGATTTCGTCATCAGCGGGCCCAAAGACCACGGCGTCGCGGGGTTGGTCAATCTATTCGGCATTGAATCGCCCGGATTGACTGCGTCCTTGGCAATCGCCGAATACGTATCGAGTCTGTTGCATGCCTGAAACCGAGGCGGTGTTGATTAGGGGAGTATGGTTTTGTTGCTTCCTGCGGAGTCGGGCGGCGTGACGCTGGAATGCGCGGCGCTATGCGTGGCGCCCGGAATTGGTACCAGCTTGAATCCCAACTGCTCCATGCATGACATCATGCTTAAGTGCTCCTGCATCAACTGATCGGTGCGCGACCAGCCGGGCTGTATGACGAAAGCCCTGCCGCTACGATCACGCCCGACGATGGGGTAGGGATACATACCGGGAAACGGCGCGAAGCGCATGGCATCGAGGAAGGCGCGATTGCGACATTGCTTATACGCATCGGCATCGAAGGAGGCGACTTCATCGCCACGCCGCCATTCCATGGGGGTGCAGGCGCACAGGCTGGCAATACCAAACGCTGCGGCAATAAGTCTTCTTGACCAATTGCGTTTTGGCCACAACGACAATGAGTACTGCGTCGAACCATCCATACGCGCAGTGTAGCGCGCCAGGTTCAATTAGCGTTGATCCGGCCACGCCCAGGGGGATGCAGGCCCCGGGTCGCCAACAATGCGATTGCGCATCGTGCCGATACCCTCAATCTCCGATTCCAACACGTCCCCTTGGTTCAACCACCAGGGTGACTCATTTTTACGTCGACCAAGACCGGTTCCGGCGGGCGTGCCCGTAGAAATGATGTCGCCAGGGTCCAGGCGCATTTGCGAGAGATACGCCACTAGCTTCGGAATTGGCCAGATCATGTCGCGGGTATTGCCATCCTGGCGCAACTGACCATTCACACGCGTGCGAATTTGCAGATTCATGGCATCCGGTATCTCATCCTTAGATACAAACCACGGCCCCATTGGCGCGAAGCCTTCAAACATTTTTCCAATTAATAAGTTTCCCTCACGCCGCTCCAGCCGAATGATATCGCGCGCCGAGAGGTCATTCATGATGGTGTAACCGGCGATGTAATCGTAGGCATCGGCTTCGTTGATGTTCTTGCAGGTCTTGCCGATGACCACGCATAACTCATTCTCGTAATCGAATTCGCGCACGCAGGCCGGTTTGACAACGTCGTCGTAGGGGCCAGTGATGGAGGAGTTTGCCTTGATCCAGCAGGAGGGGATGTAAGTCGGCGTGCGGGAACCCGGGTCTTCTTTCACGTGTTCCGGGTAGTTGCGGCCAATAGCGACGATTTTTCCGGGATGGATGGGGGCATGCAAGCGACATTCATCCAACGGCAGGATAAGGCGCTCGCCATTAGGGCCGCGAGCATCGGGATCGCTATCCGGCAATTCGGTGAGGTAGGCGATGCTTGCGCGAACTGCTTTCCATGCTGGATCGCCGATCCGCAGTAGCTCAGCTATCTCTTCGGGCAATTGTCGCAAGGCATTGCCTCGATCAGGCACTGCATGTTGCTCGGTGGCGAGGTGATGCGCGTAACCGGATTGCAGATCGCCGATGCGATTGTCGGGCAAAAGTACGCCAAGGCGAGCGTTTGTCCTGCCGCTGTTTACATGGTGACTAAACCGAAGCAGGCGCAATTTATTTCCTAGATGCAATGACTAAGCGTTTTAGCCTCACTTATATTGAG
>JBJXEY010000018.1:0-5057 GCA_046153355.1 Burkholderiales bacterium | reverse complement strand
CCAGCACCGCCAGACATTTGCTCGCCGGCTTCCAGCCGGTCATCCCCCGCGCCTCCATACAGGTTCGCGCCTCCGGAAAGAAAGTCGGCACCGTTTCCGCCGTAAACAAGGTGTCCGCCGACAACTTGATCCTCACCGTCCCCACCATAGACAAAATCGAACGCGCCGGCCGTTACAGAATCGTTGCCGCCCCCTGCATCGATCAATGCGATGTGGCTGCCGTTTGCACTAAGCACACCGCTGATCTGATTGTCACCCGCGCCGGCGTCGATTTGTTCCAATACCCGGCTTTCACTGATTCGGGTCAGTTGCAGGAAACCATCGGGACTGGCGGACGCATCTACAGCTATTGGCACCCAGCCCGCGGCCGTTGACGTGTCTATGGTGTTGGTCGTGAAAGCGCTGACCGAGAAGGTGGTGGTCGCCACACTTCTGTTGGACGACGGCGAAGCAAGAAGACTCACCGTTTGGGTTTCCAATGTGGTGGTAGTGCTTGGTGTACCAACGACCCCGATCAAGGCATCGTTGGACTGCCGGTTCAGGAATTGGGTCTGGATGGTTTGTGCAGTGGAAGACGCGCCCACAATGCTGCCGCCCTGCGACACGCCGTAGCCTCCGATCGTCCGATTGGTCACCGGCGGCAAAACCTCTATCTGCGGGGGGGCATTTGGGTCCGCTGAAAAAGTCTTGACTGTGGTCTTCGACCAGGAGCTGTACACATAGGCGTGCGTCGGCAGGGGAGCAGCAGAAAGGCGGTTCCAGTCCGCCAACAGGTCTTGCTTGTAGGCTTCGCGCGCTGCCAGGGCCAGGTCGCCGGCCAGGGGATCGGGCTGGCCGATCAGATCCTCGATATCTGTGAAGGATCCATCCGGACTGGCGATGCGCCAGTGCTGTGCGAGTGCCCCCGGTGCATAGTAGTCCTGGATGAGCACGCCGTCCTGCGTGCCGCGCAAACCGACGAACAGATCGTTGCCCACGCGTCCCGCTTCGACATTGAGGAGGCTGTATCCCGTCGCCAATTGAAGGGTTCCCACCTCCTGCACAGTGGGGGACGCATCGATCAGGCGATCACGCCCCATTCCCGCATTGAGCGCATAGATGTCCGCACCGGCACCGCCTTCGAGACGGTCTTCGCCGGCCTCGCCATTGAGGACGTCATTGCCGTCCAAGCCGCGGATCGTGTCATTGTCGTTGGTGCCGATCAGTACGTCATCCGCCGCCGTGCCCTCGATCGCCATGGGCGCAAGGGCCGCCAATTGCGCGGCCTCGATGCGGGCACCGTCGGCGAATTCGATTCGCTCGATGGCATTGCCCGGGACATTGTATTGGCCGCGAACGGTGATCTGATCCTGCGCGCCATAACCAATCTTGAGGTCGCCATTGGCCTGGCGCTCCAACACGACATCGGCCGTGGTAATCCCTTCCGCAAAACGAATGACATCAACACCTGCCATGTCGGCAATGCCGATGGCGATCATGCCCTTTTCGTCTATCGTGTCGGCGCCGTCGCCGGGATTGAAAAGATACGTATCGGACCCGTCGTCGCCGATCAGCAGATCGTTGCCCCGGGCGCCCGTAATGCTGTCGGCACCGCTACGACCGCGCACGGTGTCGTCCCCGCCGTAGCCGGTGAGGGCATCCGCGCCATTGCCGCCTTCGATGACGACGGAGTCGGTATACGCGGTGTTGTGGAGTTGTTGCTGGGTCAATCGCGTGCCGTCGGAGAAGACAAAATCGAAGTCCTGTTCCAGTACTTTACCCTTGAGCCGCAGGCCTTCGAACAATCCGGGTGCCAGTTCCGCGGCCCCAGCCAGCGACAACACCACGAAGTCCGAGCCCAGGATGCTGACTGGCCTGGCGGCCAGCAAATCGGGGCTTATGCCAGCAGAAAGCTGGATCGTATTGTGGCCGTTGATGTCTTCAATGTTGTCGATGAGTTCCGCGACGTAGTAATCATCTCCCGCGCCACCAGCGAGATAGTCCGCGCCCGCGCCGCCGTCTAGCACGTCGTTGCCAGCCATCCCTACCAAGACATCATCCCCAGCGAATCCTCGAATCCTGTCGGTGACTCCGGTACCCACCAGCGTCGGTAGATTTGTGGTTTCGCCGTTGTCGTTGCCTTCAGTACCGTCGATGTCGAAGCCTTGAGCGAGAGCGTCCTGGTAATTCATCGAACTGCCGTCGGCGAACAAAAGGGTTGCGAATACCGGTGTCGAGTGCGGGTCGTTGTGGTTGAAGTCAGCGAAGTGAATTTGATCGCCTCCGCCCAGATCGATCATCAGGCTGCCAGAACGGAAGATCACCATTTGCCGGGTGACGCCCTCCCCGAAAACCACGGTGCTTCGATCCGCGATGGGCGAGCTGACGCTAGCGTCCGTGTCGTGGACCACTTCGACGCCATCGCCGAGATTGAACACGTAGGTGTCTTTGCCGGCGCCGCCACGAAGTTCGTCGTTACCGGCACCTCCGACAAGCATGTCATTGCCTGCGCCGCCGTCTAACAAGTCATTGCCCGCTCCTCCGAACAGTACGTCGTCACCGCCATTTCCATACAACTTGTCGGCACCATCGCCGCCATCCAGGAAGTCCGCACCGGGATTTGGCGTGCCCTCCCCATCGTCTCCGGTCAGAACATCGGTCCCGGAGCCGCCGAGCAACACATCATCGCCCGTGCCACCAAAGGCGACATCGTCATCGTTGCCGCCATCGAGCACGTCGTTGCCGTTCCACCCGAATAGCCAGTCGGAACCCGCCCCGCCGTACAACACGTCGTGACCTTCGTTTTCGCTAAAGGCGAAGTTACTGAAGTTGTACGTTTCTTGGTAAAGGATGGCCTCGCCCTCGACCTCGATCTTGCGCTCAACGAGCCATTTGTCCGGATCGACAGAAATGCCGAACAAATCGCCATTCAAATTGTCGTCACCTCCACCTCCCACCAGCACGTCGTCGCCACCGCCGCCCATCAACTGGTCGTTATCTGCTCCGCCCATGGCGATGTCATCTCCTTCGCCGCCATCCAGCCACTCGCCTTTGAGATTTGTACTGGATTGAGTTTCGGCTTGGCGGACCTTCTGTGCGAAATCGGCCTCTTCGATCATTTCCCCGCCGAAGATCAGATCGGCGCCGTCTTCACCAAACAGCAGATCCATCTTCTCTCCGCCCGCAAGGCGGTCATCCCCCACGCCTGCGTTGACGATGTCTTCGTCCTTTCCGCCATAGAGGTCGTCTTCGCCCGCATCACCCCAAATGCGATCTTTGCCGTCCTCTCCAAACAAGACGTCATCTCCGGCCTCTCCGTAAAGCTGGTCATCTCCGGTGCCACCAAACACCAGATCGCTACCGCCTCTGGCATAAACTCCGTCCCCGCCTCCCAGGGACTGAATAATGTCGGAGCCTTCGCTCCCCAACAGCGTATCCGCGCGGTCAGGCTCGGCCGGGCCGCCGATATAATTCCCCAATTCGTCAAGTTTGTTGTACGTCACGTCGAAGGAAACGGTGATGGCCAGTTCATAGGTCGTAGAAACCGGGTTGCCATCCGAGTCGTAATTGATCGTGCTGCTGACGATCCGGGAGCCAGCAGGGGGGGTATACGTTTGCCCGGTCGCAACGGTGGCTTGTCCGGATTGGGTATTAGTGCTGATCCTCACATTGACCCATTCCGGTTGGATATCCGCAGGTTCGCCTTGTGCCGTAACCCCCACGGTAACTTCGAATTCTTCCGGCTTCTTGTCGCCATTAATGGGATCCCCAGAAGGAGTCGGGGCGGTGACTTCTTCGCGCGTGGTTCCCAGCCGGATGCCGAAATCGCCTTCCCGCCAGTTCTTGAGCAGAATCATCCCGCCAGGTTCAGTGTCCACCTCGATTTTGAGATCGGTGCCTGTTCCTCCCGGAATCTTGGTGAAGGTGTAGCGGGCGTCCAGGCTTTTCCAGACGGTGTCGGAAACCTTGACGCGCGCCTCGGCGATGATGCGCATGGTTGGGGTCGGATTGAGGGAATCCTTGATTTCATGGCGCAGCAGTCCGCGCCCGTCGGTATCGACAATGGTGTCATTACCGTCGTGGCTATCGGTATAGCCAGTGTCGTTATTAAATTCCCGCTTGCCTCCATACTGGTAGATGTCCAGCCCCGCTCCGCCTTCCAGATAATCGTCCTGCGCACCACCTGTGAGCACGTCGCGCCCGGCTCCGCCGTAGAGGTGATCGGCCTTGATACCACCCTCGAGCGCATCTGAGTGCTCGGCACCAAAGAGGAAGCGGAGGGGGTTTTCCGGTGGATTGACCGTGCCCTCGTTCCCGGATGTGGTAAAAACTCGGGTGCGACTTGCCGTGTGCAGGAACATCTGATCGGGTGTACCAAAATCTCCGACCGTGGACGTGTCCCCGATGTCTTTTTTATAGGCGCGATTCTTCCAGTACAGGAACTGCGCACTGTCTTCTATCCACTTCTGCGTCAGGCTGCCGGTGCGCGCCTCTGGATCGTAGATATCCAACTCGCCGTTGGCGTTGTGCAACGTCGAGTAATCCACCCCTGTCACCGCGAAGGGGTTGAGTTCCTTGAGGGCGTAGCGGTAGGCGATGGCTGTTGTGCTGGTCGGATCGGGATTGCTGGCGGCCTGAATCAGGTCGTTGGCGGTCTTCTCGGTGAGGGATTCGAGAGTCATGTTGGTGCTCTCCGGAATCTCTTCGTTGATCGCCCTCAGTGCCGAATAGAACTTTTCCCGGTTGGCCAGATTGCCAAATCCCCGTACTCCGCCATCGCTTGCGAGGTCAAGCTCGTTACCCACCAGCAACTTGTGCAGGCCCTCCACTATCGCTTCCAACGAATCGCTTTCGGCCGTGCCGTCGAAGCCAATAAAACCACTGGCGCGTTGGGCACTGCCGGCCGACAATATTTTGTACATGGCGTCCAGTTCATCTGACGTTTCCATGTCGAAATTCAATCTCTCGAATACGCTCATCACCGCTAGGCTATCGATTAGCAGGGTAATGCTGTGGCTGGTACCAAAGTCGTCGTCCCCGCCAAAAAATCCACCGTTTTGCACGTTCGGCTGGTCTTC
>JBJXEY010000051.1:0-34729 GCA_046153355.1 Burkholderiales bacterium | reverse complement strand
AATAAATTCGCACCTACAGGGCACGCTCGCGACCCGTCGGGCGCTGGAAAATTTACGGGATAACCAGCATTGCGACCAGCGGCACTATCTCCGGCGTGAGCGGGATGCCATCGGCACCTTTGCCGTGCATCAGGAACTGCCTGAAACCAAAACCGGTAATCAGAAGCAGCGCGATCGAGGCCAACAGGAAAAAGCGCCGCTCCTGCTGTAACACGCTGTGCGGCGGGACAGTCACCTTTAGTGTTCTGATCGGAATTTCGACCCCAGTCTGTTCGTTCACTTAAATACCTTGTTCAGCTCGGAGATCAGTTCCGACAAACGTGCAGCGTGGCTGGCCGGAATGTTGTTGTGCACTCCTGCTTATTCGACAGGAGTCATCATCACCCCATTAGCGAGCGGCTTTATCGGGCGCAGGTGGCTTCTGCAAGGGAGGGACCGTGACGCCTGCCGCCGCCTCCAGCACTTTGACCGTAGCGTAGAAGTCCTGCGCACCAAGACCCTGCTCCAAGGCGCGCTGATAAACACCCGCCGCCGCTGCAGTCATAGGCATTTGGGCACCCAGGGCTGCGGCCGAGGCCAACGCGACATCGATGTCCTTGGCCGCAATCGCTAAAGAGAAGATGTCCTGTTCAAACTTGCGTGACAAAAACAGTGAGGCGCGACCCAACACCGAAGCCGCCGAGCTCACTTTAAAGACTTCCAGCAAGGCGCTGGGATCCATGCCGGCCTTAACACCCATCACAAATCCTTCCTGCACCAACACGCTGGCGGCGAGAAAGATCTGGTTGTTAACGAGTTTGGTCAGGGTGCCGGCCCCGGCATCGCCCATGTAAAAGATGTTTTCGCCAAAACAGGCGATCAGATCACGCACCGCCTCAAAAGCGGCACGATCACCGCCCACCATCACCGCGAGTTTGCCCGCTATCGCACCCACACGCCCACCGGACACCGGTGCGTCAAGGTAGTGCATGCCCTGGCTGCTGGCCTGGCTGGCGAGCTGGCGATTGAGGGCGATGGCATTGGTGGATAAATCAACGATGGTGCAATCAGGTCGTGCATGGGCAAGCAGACCGTCCGCGCCGAGCATGACGGCTTCAATCTGCTTGGGCCCCGGCAGGGACAGGAACACCACCGCGCAGTGCTCGGCAATTTCGCGCAACGATGCGGCCCGCAGCGCGCCTTTGTCTTCGTGGGGTCGAGTCGCCTCGATGTTCAGGTCATACACCCGCAGCCGGTGCCCGGCATCGAGCAGTCGCATTGCCATCGGTGCGCCTATGGTGCCGGTGCCGACAAAGCCGATATCTTTCATGTTTGATTCCCGTATAAAAAAGTCATTCCAAAACAAAACCCTGATAGCCCGCTGCCGCCACCGCCGCACATTTTTCGCGATAACGCGGCAAACCACCGCCATAGCCTAGGAACATGCGCTTTTTACCGGGAATATTGGCGCCCATGAACCATGAGTCGGTTGCACCAAACAGGGTGTGGGCCACCACTTCTTCGCAGTGCGCGCGCCACGCTTCTTCGGCTTCAACGCTGGCGCTTATCCGTGCGTAATGGTGTTCCTCCAGGTAACGAATGCAATCGCTCACCCACTCCACGTTCTGCTCGCCGCAACGCGGCACGTTGCAAAAATTTGCAGCGTTATGGGCACCGACCACGGTGAACAGATTCGGGAAGCCGGCAATCTGCAGGCCAAGATAGGTGCGCGGTCCATCGGCCCATTTGTCCTTCAGCGCAATACCGCCTTCGCCCCGTATGTCCATGCGCGTCAAGGCGCCCGTCACCGCATCAAAACCGGTGGCAAACACGATGATGTCGCAAGGGTAGTCCTGCGCGCTGGTATTTATACCGGTGGCGGTGATCCGTGTGATGGGTGTGGTTTTGAGATCCACCAGTTCGACATTGGGCCGGTTGTAGGCTTCGTAGTAACCACTTTCCAGCGGCACACGCTTGGTGCCGAAGTAGTGATCGCGCGGCGTGAGACGCTCGGCGATCACCGGGTCCTTGACCCGTTGGCGGATCTTTTTGCGCACAAACTCGGCAATGGTGTCATTGGCGCGTGGGTCGCTCATGATGTCGTGAAAATTCCCCAGCCAGAAACCGAAACCCGGTTCGTTCCACAAACGCTCGTAAATGGCTTCACGCTCCTGATCTGAGACGTCAAACGCTGAGCGCGGATCAAAATCATGCAGAAAGGCGCCAAACGTTGTACGGCAGCGTTCAAACATCGTGGGATAGGTGGCCTTGAGTGCCGCCTGCTCGGCGCCAGCGATGGAGCGATTATTAAGCGGAATGCAGTAATTGGCGGTACGCTGAAAAACCGTCAGCTGCCCGACGTTTTTTGCCACTTCGGTAATCAGCTGCACCGCTGTGGCCCCGGCACCGATCACCCCAACGCGCTTGTCGCTGAGGTCAACGGGCCGCTGGGGCCAGTGGGCGGTGTGCCAACTCTCGCCCTGGAAATCATCACGCCCGGCGATGGCCGGCGTATAGGGCGCGGACAACACGCCGACGGCGGTGATCAGATATTTGGCCCGGGCCTGGCTGCCGCTGTGAGTAGTCACCGTCCAGTGATTGGCTTGTTCGTCGTAACAAGCCCGCGCCACACGCGCATTAAATTGAATGTCTTTCAGTAAATCGAGTTTGTCAGCGGCAAATTCGAGATAGCGCAGGGTTTCGGGCTGGGCCGCGAAGTGTTCACTCCAATCCCAGTGTTCAGCAAGCAGTGCGGAAAACGAATACGCATAGGTATAGGACTCGGAATCGAAGCGTGCACCGGGATAACGGTTCCAGTACCAGGTACCGCCCACGCCCGAGCCTGCTTCAAACACCCGCACCCTGAGCCCGAGTTCGCGCAGACGATAGAGTTGATACAAGCCGCAGATGCCGGCACCAATGATGATGGCGTCGAAGGTCTGAAGCGCAGCGGCCTGCGCACCGGCCGCGGGACTCGTTGTGGACATACGGTGTTCCTTCAAGCGGTGTGATGATCGGGACGCTGGCACACGTTCTATCCGAGTATAACGGTGTCCATCGCGGCTGGAATCTCCCGAATAGCAGTGCTCTAATCCACGGGCTCCGTGCCATTGTTCAAGCACGCCACGAGCCCCCTAACGCCAGGACCCTGTCAATGGATACGCCACTACTCGATCTGTCCGATGGCCAGACATTTGTGCACGGTTTCCCCCATGATTTTTTCACCTGGTTGCGTGCCCATGAACCGGTCTACTGGCATGCACCGACCACCGTCACACCCGATGGTGAGGGCTTCTGGGTGGTGAGCCGCTACGCCGATGTTGACGCGGTGATTATGGATCCCCTTGCCTACTCCTCGGACAAAGGTGGCACACGCACCGCCGGTGGCACCACCATCAAAGATGAGCTGTCCGCCGGCAAAGTCATGAACCAGACGGACGATCCCCTGCATAAACGCCTGCGTGGGATCGTCAACGAAGGTTTCAGCGTCAAAGCCATTTCGGCTTTAGAGGCGGAACTGCGACGCCGCACGCGCGAACTGCTGGCCACCATCAAGCCCGGCGAGCGGATAGATTTCGCCCATCAAGTGGCACGCGAGATCCCCACCCAAGCGATCTGCATCGTATTGGGTGTACCGGAAAAGGATCGCCTCACGCTGGCCGACTGGATAGACCAGGGTATCGCCGCACCGTCCGATGAGGTCATTGCCGAAGAATACGTGCGCAAGGTACGCCGCTATGCCCAGGGCCTGATTGAAGAAAAACGCGCGCACCCGCAGAGCGATATTTTTTCTACCATCGTGCACGCCCGCTTCGAAGCCGATGGCTCAACCTTGTCGGATCACGAGCTGCGTTCGTTTTTTGGATTGTTGTTCCCGGCTGGCGCGGAAACAACCACCCGTTCCATCAGCGGCGGTCTGTTGGCGCTGGTCGAACGACCCGCGGCCTGGCAGCGTTTGCGTCACGATCCCAGCCTGCTCAAGACCACCGTTGAAGAAATCATCCGCTGGACCACGCCATCATGCTACAAACGTCGCACCGCGACCCGCGACGTGCGGCTTGGCGACAAACTAATCCACGAAGGTGACAAAGTGACCTTCTGGGAGATGTCGGCCAATCGCGACGAGCGTGTTTTCGAACGCCCGTTTGAGTTTGATATCGCGCGCAACCCGAACAAACACCTGGGCTTTGGTGCCGGTGTGCATTTCTGCCTGGGATCGGTGCTGGCGCGTCTGGAATTGCGCGTGGTGTTCGAAGAGCTGCTGGCCAGCGATCTGAATTTTAGACTGGCTGGCGAACCGCAATGGATGCCGAACAATCGGCTGGTTGGTTTGCATACCCTGCCGCTACAGGTGTTTTAAGGGCGCGCTTCACACGCGAGGATTGCCGCCCTGCGCTTGCACCTGCCCGCCATTAGCCATTCAATAAAACACCTGGCGATGAAACACCTGATCTGCAAAATTTAACCCGCTGCGCCGACGGGTCTTCGCCGCGCAACGCGTTTTTAACCAAAGTCCAACGCACTCGCAACCCCCGCCGCTGCACAGTCACTCCCCATGGCTGGCGCGAACGCCGCGCTGCGCCGCCAGCGGCCCGCGCAATATCGCCGGTCCGACCGTTCCTTGCGGCGTGAGGAGATGAGACATGACTACTCGAGCCATCCAGACTCGCAATCCACGGGCTCTCACGGGCATTGCCCTGCTCGTGATCCTCGGTGTACTCAAGGCGGGTGGCGCGCTGGCCGCCGGCCAGAGCTGTAGCGACACCACCCATTTTGCCCTGCAAGCTTGCACATCGGAGAACGCCGCCACCAAATCATTGGCCACCGCGCGCTGCGCCAATAAGAGCGCGAAGTCCGCACGGTTTGCCTGCATAAGCGCGGCAGACAGCGCGTTCAGCAAAGGCGAGAAACAATGCAAGACCCAACGGAAAGCGCGCCAATCCCTATGCAAGTCGCTCGGCGAGGCCGCCTATGAGCCAGCCTTTGTTCCCGCCAACTTTGTCAGCGCGGCGGCCGCGGCGGCCAATCCCAATCGCTATCTTCCACTGCTGCCAGGCATGCGCCAGGTTTATCGCGGTGAGGACGAAACCAATGTGATTGAGGTCCTCGATGAAGTGAAACATATTGGCGGCATCGAGTGTCGCACTGTGCATGACACGGTGTCGGTACGGCGTGGTGGCGTGGACGTCATCGTTGAAGACACCTTCGACTGGTTCGCCCAGGACAAACGCGGCAATGTCTGGTATTGCGGCGAGATTTCGTCCAGCTTCGACTACATCGCTGCTGACCGAGCGCGCGAATTGCGCAACGTACATGGCTCTTGGAAAGCACTGCGTGACGGTGCCTTACCCGGCATCATCATGTTTGCGCGCCCTAAGGTGGGCAAGGTATATCGCCAGGAGTTCGACCTCGGCAATGCCGAAGACGTGGCGCGCGTCGTCAGCGTGACGAGGTCAGCGACGGCTACGGTCGGCAGTTGTACCGGTAATTGTCTCGTGACCCGCGACTTCACACCGCTCTCGTCTGGCGGTGACGAATTGAAAATCTACGCCCCAGGTTTTGGTCTGATTAAGGAAATAGATATCGAGAGCGGTGATGTCACTTTGGAGCTGGTCGAAATGACAACGCCCATGATGCCCATGTAAATTCCGGTGGTCGCTGAAGAGCTAGCCGCCCGTCGCAATGGGTGGCTAGCTTTGCGCTGTCAATTAACCTGGCGGTAACTTGAAACCAAGTTAGCGCGCTCGATTAATATGGCATGCTGACAACGGTGCCGGGAAGGATGATATGCAATCCTGTTGTCCACAGCCCCTGGCCAAGACAAATATAGGCGTGCACGCTGGCCGCACCCAGAGCTAGATTCTTGACGATGAAAATACTGCTGGTCGAAGATGACTTTGATGTCGCGCGCAACATCTGCGAGTTCTTCGAGGCCGAAGGTCACAGCGTCGAATGGGCGCCCGACGGCCTCATTGGGCTCGATAGCGCC
The DNA here is from genome assembly GCA_046153355.1 of Burkholderiales bacterium. GTDB lineage: Bacteria > Pseudomonadota > Gammaproteobacteria > Burkholderiales > SG8-39 > 2-02-FULL-62-17. The sequence goes on along the minus strand of JBJXEY010000051.1, from coordinate 28,761 downwards.
ACGCGTGACAGACACGACGCCATCGTGCTCGATATTGCCCTGCCGCGTCTGAGTGGCACAGAGCTTTGTCTGCGGCTCCGTAGCTTGGGTTACACCCAGGTGCCGATACTGATGTTGACCGCGCGCAGCGACTTGGACAGCAAAATTCTGGCGTTTGATGGCGGCGCCGATGACTATGTCGTCAAGCCTTTTGCGCTCGAAGAACTGCGCAGCCGACTGTTCGCTCTGGTAAGACGCGCGGCCGGCTCTAGTCAGGCGTCGCTGTTGTGCGTCGCCGATCTCGAACTCGACACCGCCACCTTGAGTGCGCGGCGCAATGGCCAAACGCTAGGTCTGACCGCGACCTCGCGGAAGATTCTCGAGACCCTCATGCGCAACACCCACCGTGTGGTGTTGCGCCAGGAATTGGAACAACTGGTGTGGGGCGATGATCCGCCGCAATCCGACGCACTCAAGATCCATATTCACATGTTGCGCGAAGTGGTCGACAAGCCGTTTTCATCGGCTTTGATCAAGACCGTTCGCGGTGCCGGCTATCGGCTCTGTGCGGCCGATGAGCATGGCTAGTACGCTGCAGCGCCGTCTGACGGGCAACATTCTGGCGCTGCTCGTTGTCGTTTGCGCGCTGTTCTGTGTCGGTATCTATGCTGCCTTTGAGGCCGCCGAAGACCTGTTGTTCGACGTGCATCGCGAGCGGGAAATCGCCGATCGGGTAGCGTTTTTCGAACGCGACCCGCAGTTGCTCAAGGTACCCCAACAGAACTTCACCGTGTATGCCATTGAGCACGACGATAAAAGCACCCTGCCACCCTACCTGCACGGGCTGACCGCAGCCGACGATGAGCTGGTATTGAATGGCCACGAGTACCACGTGCAGCTCGAGTCCCGTGGCACGCGGACCTATTACTTTCTACTGGACGAGCATGACTTTGATGTCTTCGAGCGCCATCTGTTCTCCTCCATGGCGTTGCTGGTGGCGGTGGTCATGGTGGTAGCCGGCCTGCTCGGCGCGGTCGTCGCGCGGCGGGTAAGCCAACCACTGACCGACCTTGCCCAGCGTGTGCAGCAGCTCGACGATCAAACGGTGATCGGCCCGAGCAGCCTACCCGGGGCCAACGCCGATGCGGAGGTATCGCTTTTAGCCCAGGCTATCGGCGTGTATCACCAGCGGGTGAGTCAACTGTTACATCGTGAGCGGGAGTTTTCGGCCGATGTCAGTCACGAGCTGCGCACACCCTTAAGCGGTATCCAGGGTGCGGCCGAGCTACTCGAACGCCACGTCGCCAATCAGCCCGCACTTGCTACGCTCACGGCGCGGGTCCGGCGTGGCTGCGCACAGATGACCTCGTTGATCGAAGCGCTGCTCTATCTGGCCCGTGAACCCGGCAGCTTCAGTAAACAGATGGAGTCGGTCAGCCTCTTTCAGGCCGTGACCGAACAGGTTGCGGCGTTGAGCGATGTCACCCACAGCCGCGGCATCGTGGTCGATATTGTGCAAGACAGTCACGCGGCGACGGTGCAGGCGATCCCGGCGGTGATCGATATCGTGCTCGGCAATATTCTCAGAAATGCCATCAAATATACCGACCGCAAGCTGATTACCCTGCACGTTGGCGCGCGGCAGGTGGTCGTGCAGGACTATGGGCCTGGTATCGACCCGGCGATGCAAGCGAGACTCTTTGAGCGCTTTGCCCGTGGTGGCGAGCCCGACACGACGGGGAACGGCATCGGGCTCGCGTTGGTACGGCGCTTTTGCAATCAATACGGCTGGACGCTAGACCTGCAGTCGACGGCCAGCGAGGGTACGCGCATAGCCGTCATGTTCTGATGGTGCCTGCCCTAAGCTTTTAAAATCCCCGCAAATCGTCCACCGCCGTCTTCAGCGCACCTCCGGTGATGCGCTTGAGTGTCGCGGTGACGGTTTCTACATCGTTGTCGAAACCACCGTGGCTCGCGTTGGCCGTTTTGGCTGGCTTGCTTCGCTGTAGGATCTTGTCCCGTTCGACGACCGTCGTGCGCTCACGCAGGCCGGCCTGTTTGGCTGCTTCGCGCCAGATCCGCAGCACCTCGCCGGTGGTGGACGATCCGTCCCAGCCGCGATATTTGGGATCGGCCACATTGGCCAAGCCCAGGATCGGCGTACGCAGATCGCTTTCCAGGGCATTGGACACCAGATACAGCAAAGACTTGCGGTAAATGGCCACCACGTTATCGTCGCGTTCGTTGCGCTCAGACAGCACGTCGATGAACAGTCGTTTCATGAGATCGGCACGGGACGCGTAATGACGATTAGCAAACTGCACTGAACAAGCTGGTGCATAGAGCTGAATGGAAGCGATGCGATCACTCAGTCCGCAGGCTGCCAGTGGTGTGAGCAGATGCCCCAGCATGATGGCGCCTGCCGAATGGCCAACCAGGTGCAGCTCAAAGTTTTTGTCCCAGGTGTCTGCGAGTTTTTGCAGCGCAGCCGCGAGCAGAACCCCACCACGCCCAGCGCTGCACGCGAGCTCGGCGTTTTCTTTCATTTCGCTCCAGATCGGACGTGCCAGACCACGGCCGATGGTTTTTTCGATCAAGGCATCACTTTGTTCAGTGAACCACTCACCAACACCGGCCGCGCGCGGTGGCTCTTTACGTACCATGTCGCCGAAGACGTTGCCAATGGATTCCAGCAGTCCGGTCTTCCACACCAGAAACAGCGGATAACAGCCGTTACCGGTAAAAAAGCGGCCCATGGCACGCGCCCGTTCGATGGCGTCCTTTTCACTGTTCAAACCACCGTGGGCGTAGATGACCAGACGCTTCTTGCCTGTTCCGCCCGTGGCGCGAAACCAGCGGTCGGGCAAACCCGCGGCCTGATGCAGCAACATGCGCGAGGATTCATCTTCAGTCAGATAACGACGCACGCGGCCATCGTTGCCGGTCACGATGCTGTGTTCATAGGCGGTCGCTTCGTCCCACCAGCGACTGCGATCCGCACCGGCGCGGCCCGCCAGCGGTGTGCCGATACCATTGGCCTTGCCCACCACCACACCGGGTACACCGAGCGCAGCGGCCCATGCATCCATGGCGTTGGCGAGCCAGTCGGCATAGGTGATGACGGCAAAACCGCCAGCGCCCCACTCACGACCCCAGGAGTTCTGCAGAATAAAACCGTTGGCGTTGTAGCCCACCAGTGCATAGGCGTGGCCGCCGGTTTCTGATGGTCGGCCATCGAATGGAATGACCGGCAGTTGCGCGTGGCCTGTGGGGGGTTTGCTGCTCTGGATGACCGCATCCCAACCATCGTGCGTAGTGGACGATACGAACACTGCGCCCACTTCCTGGATGGCGGCCTGCAGATCGGTAATCGATTTCAGATCAACCCGGTAATAAACCCCGAGGGTCGTTGCGGTGGCGCGCTCGGCATAACCGTATTTGGGTGGCGGTGAAGCATCGGCGCGATAGGGCCAGTCATCGGCAAGACATACACCGTGACGAAACCAGCCCTTCAAGGCCCCACGACAGCTCGAGCCATCATAGTCTTCGCCCGCGTATTCGTCGTAGCGTCGCGCGAAGTTGTAGAGCATACGTGGACTGACCGACGCCATCTTTTGCGGCGAACCAAGGCGGCGCCAACGCAGATAGTTCACCACACAGGCCAGGCCGAAACCGGTGCATGCACCCTCTTGACCCTGATTCAAGATCAAGCCCGCTTTGGTGTAGAACGGTAGAAACTTTTGCAAATGTTCGGCAGGTGGAAATTCGGGTAGCAGACTTAAGGGTGGCGGCAGGTAGGGTCGGTCGCGCAGATCAATGGCGTCCTTACGCGCGGTCAGCGGCCGCGCCTTGGTCGCGACTTTTCCAATGCCTTTTGCCACTGCGCGCTGGCTGCTGCGCCGGGCGGCAGTCATGGCAACACCCGCCGCTGCGACCGGACGCAGCTCAGCGAGCTTGAAGACATCCGTAAATCTTTCCAGGCCATGGCTGCCGCCATTCACGAGTTTGTGCGCAGCGCGATAGTTTTTACGTGCAAGCGCTGCGCGCATCGGCGTCGCGCAAGCACGCAAAAAATGGGCGAGCAGTGCACTCGCAACTTCGGGTGCATTGGCCAAAGCCGGCGAGCCGATGAGATCAACACCGAGGGCATCACCAAAGCGCTGATAGTTGTCGCGCCCGGTGAGTTGCACAAATCCGCGCCCGCAGAATTTTGCGCCATCGCCGGCCTGGGTATTGCCCAAGCGGGCGCGGCCCTCGTAACGATTGAACCGCGCGTGGCCGGGATCGGTATTGAGCGACGAGGGGAATTCCGTGATGGGTAGAAAGCCTTCGCTCTCGGCCCGGATGGTGGCCAAGGCTGCGAGCACCATGGGCCCATCCTTTAGACCCGCCGCGCCCAGCGCAGCGAGGACATAGGGCAGATAGCGAGAAATATTGGCCGGCTTGGTGGCCGGGAACAGGGCGTGCACTTCATTCGTGCCGAGGGACAGGGCGAGCGTGGGTTCGGGCATGAGCCCCAGCAGCGCCTGGCAGCGGGCACCCACCACACCATCCGCCACCAGACCGATACCTGCTTGCCAGCGACGGATAGCGGCTTCGACGTCGTTATCCAGCACGTCGCCCTTAGCCAAACTTGGAAAATCCGCACCATCGGTGCCGAGCTCTTGCGCCAGCGCACGACGAAGCTCGCGCACCTGCGCGCCCTCACTACCGTTCAAAAGCAAAACACCCATAGCTTCGCCCCCGTATGTCTTTGTCGAGCCCAGTGTGGGCGCGGCGGCCCAGACCGGGGATATCAAAAGGGAGCGGCTATTTTGGGCGCAACAGTGGCGCGAGGCGATGCGCTAGCTCACAACATCACACGGTCGTCAGCGGAGTGAGCCGGTGTGAGGAGGGTGGGACGCGGCCGCCTGGCAATCGATCAGGCGCAAGCGGACTGCGTTGCGCCGTCAATATCTAGGTTCGGCAGGCGGCCCTGGCGGAAATCCGAGCGGGCTATTTCTGGGTCCAGCTGCCATCCGTGCCCTGCACCCAGGTGCCGGCCGGTGCCTTTTGCAAAATTTCCGCGGCGTAGACCTTGGCCACCTCCGTCTGGGCGGCGCCTGTGGCCGCCGCCTGCGCGGCATAAACCTTGCGACGTTCTTCGTTGGTCTTTTCGACCAGAGCGCGGATCTCAGCGCTCGCTTTGGCATCATGCACCAGGGCATAACCGTCGTAGCGTTCACCGATCAGGCCCTGCGCGCGCGGTGCGTCCAACGGTCGATCCTCGGCAGATATAGCGCTGCCCACCAGCAGCACGGCGCCAAGAACGACCGCCAGCAAAAACTTGATGGAGTTAAACATAGGCGATTTCCTGTTTATCGCACACACCCTAGAAGATCGGCTTGTTCGCAACATCGTCTTTCGCCTGTTGTTCGAGCTTGACGCGCACATCGGCATCGAGCTTGATGTTGAGATTGATGGTAATTGGCTCTTTTGGCGCTTCCACCTTCACCGTCGGTGTACACGCGCTCAGCACAACGCTGAGGGCGAGTATGGTCATTCGGTTTAAACCGTATCTGAATCCACTATTTGTTTCCACGCTAGCCTCGATGTGCTTGCCCATAGGATTAAGACCATACTGCACTTGTTGGCCGAGTACCGTGCGGTAGGTAACTACTGCTTGATGAGTTCACCCGCACCCCAGCCCAGCGCGTGGTTGGTGGTAGCCGAGAGTTCCAATAACAGCTTGGCCAGATAATCAAAATCCGTTTCGAGACTGATGTTGAAAACAAATGGCTGGTTCTGCATCACCGTCGGGTTGTTGCCTTCCAAGTGGAACATCGCTGTGCCCTCACCTAACAACGCTTTGTCGACATCAATACGAAGACGCTGGTAGTGGAAGTCCGACAACACACGAAGTGCGAGATCCACATCCGGGCCATGGCTCTTGAGCTGCTCTGTCACGCTGCTCGCACCGATCCGCACTGTGCCCGGTCCGGCGGCTGCGAGATGCCCCGCCGTAACGGCGAGGTGACCATCTGATAAGCGCAGCGGTAACAGACCACCAATGCGTCCACTGCCCTTTAATTGCTCGAGGTCCAACACCGTAAAGGCCGCTTCAAGATCAATATCGAGCACGCGCAAATCCATGCGCAGCGCCGTGGTCTTCAGGTCGATTTGGGCAGCGGTGGTTTCAAATGCGCCGCCAAACAGTTCCGCACGCGCCTGCTCAATCAGCAGTTGGTCTGCATCGAGGGCAAAACGCAGGGTAAACGGTACGCGCTTTACCGAGGGCAATTCCAGCACCCCGTTGATGTGCTGCCCGGCAACACTATGCAGCGGCGCCAGACTATCAAGTTCAAGCGCCCCGTTGACAGCCGATGCTTTAAAACCGGGCCCACCCAGCGCAAAGCTCTGCACTGCCAAGGACAAGGCAGCACGTGGCGACCCTTCGCCCCAATGAAAACGTGCGGCGCTCGTGAGCGTCCCGCGCGCTTTGAAGCCACGTGCGGCCAAGGCCGGTGACAATTCGCTTAAGGTTGAGGCGTGGGAAAACACCACGGGCAGCACGTCAAGATGCGCTTCACCCACACCCGATCGGCGCTCGTGCCAGCCCTTCAGGGTGGCATTGATCAGCCCGCTGCCGTCGTGCAAATGCGCGGTAAAACGCACCTCGGATGTAACGATTCGGGCCTCGAGATCGCCCCGCAGCGGCGCTACCAGCGCTGGCGCGCGAGCATTGCGTAGGTCATCAACGGTGAGCTTGAGTTGTTGCGTAGCGCCTGCGCTGTAACGAGCGCGCACGCCGTGCATGAGCCAAGCTTGATCGGGCAGATCCAGCCGGCCCTGATCGATCGTGGCGGCGAGCAGCGTCCCATGCTGAGCGGCTACGCTGAAGTGACCATCAAGCGCCAGCTCGGGCGCCAACGATTGCTGGCCAGGTGGACGTTCGATGACGAGCTTGCTGTGTACGGAATACTGGCCCTGTCGCGGCTGCGACGCGGTGCCAGGTGGGTTCGTCGCCAGCATGACCGAAAGTGCGAGTGGCCCGTGCACGGCTAGCGTCTGGGATTGCAAAAACACGCTGCTTGTCAGCGTTAATTTGTCGGCGCCATAGGCCGCAGTCAGTGCAAGCAGCGGCGCGCCGGCCGGGGCTGAAACCTGCAGGGTGGAAATACGCGCCAGCGGGTGGTCCGCTGGCACCAGGGTGACAGGCAGGGCGATTCCATCCAACTGCAAAGCTTGTGGGCTGAAACACGCCAGCGCGCCAGCGGCCAGCGCGCAGTTCAGATCGGCCGCAACATGGGTGATGTGGGTATGGTCAGTTGCTGTCACATCACCAAGCTCAGCATGAACTTCGGTGCGCATGCGCGCGGTGTTGAACAATGCGCGAACATTGGTTGATTTATTCGCTAACGTGCCGCTGCCGGCGAATTTGATTGCGCCGCTATCGATGACCAAACCCGGCAACACACCAGCAAGCGCGCGCGCATCAAGCTCGCCGTCGAGACTGAAAGTTGCACCACTGGTGGGCGCCTGTGCTGTGCCACGCAGCGCGAGGCGCAGCGGCGCGAACTGCATGAGCAAGGACAGACCGGTGTCGGGCAATTGCGCCACGCTCACGGTGCCGCCACCCCAGGCTTGTTGCAGGGTATTCAATGCCCCCACGGAAAATTTACCGTCTAGCGCTGTGAGACCCTGGGCGCCAGCGACTGCCCGCAGCGTGCCCATCACACCCTTGACCGCAAGGGATTCGACTGTCACATCGCCCGCCTTGATGACAAACAGGGCTTCCATTGCGCCGTCTTGCAAAGCATGAACCTGTACGTTGCCGTGCAGCTGACCCTGCGGCGCCTGCACGGTGAGCTCGAGGTTGCCTGTCAGTTGCGGATCACGCACAACCGTGCCGGCGAATGTGGCTACGACCAGCGACGAGTCGACGCTCAGGCTGATACTGGAATCGACCACCTCGATCCGCGCAAGCGGGAAGGCACCAGCACCGTGGCCAGCGCCCGTGCGGCTGGCCAATACCGGCGAAAGTTTGCCGTCGCGCCAGGCCAAGGTGAGATTGGCACCTTCGATGCGCAGGCCCTCGATAAGCTGGTCGACTTCATCACCCACACCATAATCGACGTCGATACGCGCAACGGTGCCGAGCGCGCTGCGGTGCAGACGCAGGGTGCTATGGGACAGCCCCAGGGTGACAACCTCAACTTCGCACGGACACAGACCCTGATCGTTCATGACGTATTCGATGGCCCACACCGCCAGCGGTGCTCGGGTCGCCCACAGCAGCACTACACCGAGGATCAGCGCGATGCCGGCGATCGCAGCTGCTAAACGCCTTGGTGAAGTGGGACGGGTAACGGCCGGTGCATTCATGGTGCAAGGGTAATCGGCTTGTGCATGACTCGAAAGGCGCTGCCGCGGGGCGGCCGCCATGGGCGCAAGCGGCGTCACGGGCCAGGCACACGCAAAAAGACCACGATCGTGCTAAGTCAGCGCGACGTGTCAGCCGCAAGAAGCCGCTTGAACATCATCTCAGTTGACATCCCCGGTTCGTTAATGACCAGGACGCGCTTGGCAAACCAACCATGGAGGTATTCAACAACATCGATGAGACCAGCCGCCGGGCGGCCGCGAATCCTTTGCTGCGCGCTTTAGAGGAAAATCGCACCGTCGATCTCACGGCCAATTGCATGCTCGTGAGTAGAGACGGCCGTGAATACCTAATCGAGGATTCTGCTGCGCCGATTCACGACAAAAACGGAGAACTGACCGGCGCCGTCATTGTCTTCCGCGACGTCAGCCGCCTGCGCGCCAACGCGCGTGATATGACCCATCTCGCGCAACATCATGTCCTGACGGATTTGCCTAATCGACTGCTTTTGAACGATCGCGTGACCAATGCCATCGCGCTGGCGCGGCGCTATGGTCGGCAGTTTGCGTTGTTATTTCTTGATTTGGACGGCTTTAAGGCAATCAACGATACACTCGGCCATGGGCGTGGTGATCGGCTGCTGATCTCGGTCGCTTGCCGATTGGCCGATAGCGTGCGTGCATCCGATACTGTGTGTCGGCACGGCGGCGACGAATTCGTCGTACTGCTGAGCGAAGTATCGGGGGCTGCAGATGCAGCGGCCAGCGCCACGACGCTGCTACGAACCCTGGCCGAACCCCATGATATTGATGGTCATCAACTGGCCATCACGACTAGCATCGGCATTAGCATCTATCCCAGAGATGTGCGCGATGGCGAGGCGCTACTGCGCTGTCCCGATAGTGCGATGTATCGGACCAAGCGCAGTGGGCGTAACGGCTATGCCTTTTTCACCGCCTCTTGAGTGATGCGGAGCGGCGTTGGCTATCGATTGCCCGGCCATTGACCGGCATTGTTCATCGGGTGCGATTCCGCTCTGCTCGCAATCGGTCACTACGCGGCGCGAAAACCCGTGGCATCGGGCCCCGCCCATTGTTTATGTGCGATGACGTACCAATGCCTCACGGCCAGATCGGCTAGTATGGGTTGGTCGCAGGCGTAGCTGGCAGCAAGCCGTGCGCGGCGAATAAGCAGTTGCGGCAATTCGCGCGGATATCACCATCACAGTCGAGATCAAGGACGAGTCGCGCTGCGGTCACGTCCGAGCGCAGGCTGGCGCCAACAACTCGCGAGTAGAATCCAAAAATCATAATCGCGCAGCCTGACCTTACAGCCGCTTGGAAAGTTGCTGTGGGCGGCGCCCACCCGTGGAGATAAGCATGACTAAGCCCAAAGTTCCGACCACCAAGGCCAAGCCCTTTGGCCAAGCGCCCGGGGCTGGCCGCGCAAAAGCGCCGCCGCCAACACCACAGCGCAAGGCGCCTGGTCGGCCAGGTGCAAACGGCCCTGGGGATGCTGCACCAAGCACTGCACGCATACCCTTCAAAGCTCAAAGTCGCGTATTTCAGCCGCCACAAGCCGCCAACGGCGACGACGACGCCATGGGCCAGCCACAGGACTGAGTGCAGCGGCGAATTCCGAGCCGCCGCAAAAAAGAACCCCGCCGAAGCGGGGTTCTCTAACACAGGGTTCTGGGCAGAACGCTTACATCATGCCGCCCATACCGCCCATACCACCCATGCCGCCCATGTCAGGCATGCCACCACCACCGCCGGCATCCTTACGCGGTGCTTCAGCCACCATGGCTTCCGTGGTCAGAATGAGCGACGCCACTGAGGCTGCGTTCTGCAGAGCCGTGCGCGCGACCTTGGTCGGATCCAGAATGCCCATCTTGATCATGTCGCCGTACTCGCCGGTCTGGGCGTTGTAACCGAAGTTACCCTTGCCATCGGCAACCTTGGCGGTCACGACCGACGGCTCTTCGCCGGCATTGGCCACGATCTGACGAATCGGCTCTTCCAGTGCACGGACCAGGATGTTGACACCAATGCGCTGATCTTCATTGTCCGTCTTGACGGCCTTGGCCTTGGCCTGGGCACGCAGCAGCGCGACACCACCGCCGGGAACCACACCTTCTTCGACTGCCGCACGGGTCGAATGCAGTGCATCCTCAACGCGTGCCTTCTTCTCCTTCATTTCAACTTCAGTCGCGGCGCCGACCTTGATGACGGCTACGCCACCAGCGAGTTTGGCTACACGCTCCTGCAGCTTCTCGCGATCGTAGTCGGAACTGGTTTCTTCGATCTGCGTACGCAGCTGCGCGACGCGATTCTCGATGGCCTTCTGGTCACCGGCACCGTCGATGATGGTGGTGTTGTCCTTGGTGATCTGAATGCGCTTGGCGCTGCCAAGCTCGGCCAGACCCGCCTTCTCCAGACTCAATCCCACTTCTTCAGCGATGACCGTGCCGCCGGTCAAAATCGCGATGTCTTCGAGCATCGCCTTGCGGCGATCACCAAAACCCGGGGCCTTGACCGCGGCAACCTTGACGATGCCACGCATGTTATTGACAACCAGGGTCGCCAAAGCTTCGCCTTCGACGTCTTCGCTGACGATCAACAGCGCACGGCCAGACTTGGCTACGGCTTCGAGCACCGGCAGCATGTCGCGAATATTGCCGATCTTCTTGTCGTGCAGAAGAATCAGGGGCTCGTCGAGATCAACACCCATGGTCTCCTGGTTGTTGATGAAATAAGGCGACAGATAACCGCGGTCAAACTGCATGCCCTCGACCAGGTCGAGTTCATTGTCGAGACCGGTGCCTTCTTCGACGGTGATAACGCCTTCTTTGCCGACCTTGTCCATGGCATCGGAGATGATCTTGCCGATGTCCGGATCTGCATTCGCCGAAATCGCGCCGACTTGGGCGATTTCTTTGGAGGTGGTGCAGGGCTTGGAAATTTTCTTCAGTTCTTCAACGATGGCAATCACCGACTTGTCGATGCCGCGCTTCAGATCCATGGGGTTCATGCCGGCGGCAACATACTTCATGCCTTCGCGGACGATCGCCTGGGCCAGAACGGTTGCAGTGGTGGTGCCGTCACCGGCCACATCGGAGGTCTTGGAAGCAACTTCCTTGACCATCTGCGCGCCCATGTTCTGGAACTTGTCTTTGAGTTCGATCTCTTTGGCGACCGAAACACCGTCTTTGGTCACGGTCGGGGCGCCGAATGAGCGCTCCAGCACCACGTTGCGACCCTTGGGTCCGAGCGTGGCTTTAACCGCGTTGGCAAGGATGTTGACACCCTCGAGCATTTTGTGACGTGCGTCCTCGTGGAAACGTACTTCTTTGGCTGGCATTTTTAGCTCCTAAATATTCGTTGTATTCGTTGGGTTACTTGGCAACAACGCCCATGATGTCGTCTTCACGCATCACGAGTAGTTCGTCACCATCCATCTTGACGGTGGTACCGGAATACTTGCCAAACAAGATGCGGTCGCCGACTTTGACATCCAACGGACGGACTTTGCCATCCTCAAGGATCTTGCCATTGCCTACGGCCAGAACTTCGCCCTGATCGGGCTTCTCGGCTGCGTTGTCGGGAATTACGATGCCGCCAGCCGATTTACGCTCTTCTTCCAAGCGCTTGACCACTACGCGATCATGCAAGGGACGGATTTTCATAGTGAATTGCCTCCTTCTTTACAGGTGAGTTAGTGGCCGCTAACAGAACGCTAGCGGCCCAAGAATCTCCGAAAGGGCCGGGCCAGAAATCAAATTACTAGCACTCGACCGTTGCGAGTGCTAATAATAAGGCCGTCTCCCACACATTTCAAGTGGGATGCCCCGATTTTCCTCAAATCAATACCCCGGCAGACAACTGTTTCTTGCTGTAAGAAGTGCTGCCGGGGAAACAAGTCCTTACAAATCAAGCATCAGCGGGTCATCGATCTCGGGCATTGTGGCGTTATTCACAAAAGCCAATCCCGGCCACCCAATGGAGTTGTCATGATGAAAAAGAGCCTAATTGCGGCGAGTTTCGTAACACTTACCCTCACTGGACTAGTCGCCGCGTTGCCTTTACACGCGCAAACCGAGCCGCCTAAAGGCGCACCTAAAGCCTCACGTACCCAAATCGAGTCGCTACTGACACAGGATGAACGCAATCAGTTTCGCGAAAAAATGCGCGCCGCAGCGACGCGCGAAGAGCGCATGGAAATCCAAAAACAAATGCGCGGCATGGTTGAGCAGCGTGCCAAGGAAAAAGGCATCACCCTTTCCAGGGGACAACACGGCAATCGGGGAGCGCGGCCGGGCGGCGATGCCAATCGCCCGCAACTATTAACGCCGGAGGAGCGCCAGCAATATCGCGACAAGGCACGTGCCGCTAAAACGCCCGAGGAACGCACTGCCTTGCGCCAGCAAAGACGCGAACTCACCGCGCAGCGTGCCAAAGAAAAAGGCGTGACATTACCGCCGCGCCGCGCGCCAGGTGAACCACAAAAAGGCCCGGCGGCGAAGAGCGCGTAAAGCGCATAAAGCGCGTAAAGGGATTTGTATCCCATTAAAGGATGAATGTTGTCTCTTAATACATACTAAATCTTGCCATCATATTTTAATTCGTTGATTTTTTTGGTTTCGAGCAGGTAACAAAGCCTGTGGCATGATCGTGCTCGTTTCGCACCCATGCTCAGGCTACCAATGCCGCAATCCTTTTTTCATCGCGCGTTCTACGCCGCGATTGTTGTTCTAGTCGCGCACGCCGCCAGCGCGCAAAATCTTCCCGCACCGGTCGCCAATGCACTGGCGAGCGCGGCCATCCCGCAATCCCAGGTTGCGGTACTGGTGCAGGATCTCGGCACGGAAAAGCCTTTGGTCGCGCACAACGCGGCGATGGCGATGAACCCGGCATCCACCATCAAGCTGCTCACCACCTACGCTGCGCTGGAACTGCTTGGCCCCACCTACACATGGAAGACCACCGCCTGGACGGCGGCGCCACTGAACGATGAAGCTTTGGAAGGCGATCTCGTGTTGCGCGGTGGCGGCGACCCCAAACTGACCTTTGAGCATTTCTGGTTACTGCTGCGCGGCCTGCGCGCGCGTGGCATTCGCGAGATTCGCGGCGATCTGGTTTTGGATCGCTCCTGGATGGATGGCTCCAACCACGACCCTTCCAAATTCGACAGCGAACCCACGCGCGCCTACAACGTTGGCCCCGACGCGCTCTTATTGAACTTCAAAGCCTTCCGCTTTTTCTTCCTGCCTGATGCGGCGCGTAAGAGCGTGAACCTACTCACCGAGCCGCCATCGGCAGCGCTTGAGACCAATCATTCGCTCAAGCTCATCGATGGCCCCTGCGGCGATTGGTTATCCAAAATAAAGCTCGATATCAAGTCAGGCAACGGCAGCGCGCGAGTCGGCTTCGCGGGAACTTATCCCGCCTCCTGCGGCGAAAAAGAATGGAACATCGCCCTGCTCTCGCACTCTGACTACATCGCGGGCGTGTTCCGCAAATTATGGGAAGACATGGGGGGCACATTGCGCGGTCGTATCCGCGACGGCGCGATGCCACCGGGCGCACGCCTCTTCGCCACGCAGGAGTCTTCTTCACTTGCGGAAATCGTGCGTGACATCAACAAGTACAGCAACAACGTCATGGCGCGACAGTTGTTCCTAACGCTATCGGCCGAACTGTTGGGTACGCCGGGGCGCACCGATCGATCCGCCACCGTTATCAAGGGATGGTTAGAACAAAAGTCTCTCTTCATGCCCGAACTGGTTCTGGAGAATGGCTCAGGCCTATCGCGCGAGGAACGCATCAGCGCCAACAATTTGGGCCGCATGCTGATCGCGGCATTTCGCAGTCCGGTAATGCCCGAGCTGCTTGCATCGCTCCCGCTGGTGGCCTACGACGGCACCATGCGAAGAAGGTTGAAATTCGAATCCATTGCCGGACAGGCGCATATCAAAACCGGCTCGCTCACCGGCGTGCGCAGCGTCGCGGGCTACGTACTGGATCGCGCCGGGCGGCGCAAAGTGGTGGTGTTCATCATCAACCACGCCAATGCGGCGGCCGGGCAGGCGGCGCAGGACGCATTGTTGCGATGGGTCTACGAGGCGCCGGCGAGATAAAACCTCTGGGAGATTCTCCTGAGTTGCCTACAGGAGGAACCGCTATTGGCTCGTTGTTCAGAAGATTACTGCTTCATAGTTTGCCTGCAACATAGCGGCCGGGCTATGCTTACACAACCTTTCCGATGGAATCGCTTCAATGGCCAAGTTTGATCGCATTACCTGCAACCCAGCGATTGTTAACGGCCAGCCCACCATTCGCGGCATGCGATTGACGGTTCGACGCGTCGTCGAAGCGTTGGCGCTATATCCAAATTGGGATGACTTGCGCGCCGAATACCCGGAACTTGAGCCAGAGGATATTCGACAAGCGCTCGAATTCGCGGCCCGCAATCTTGACGATAGCGTACATCCTCTCGAAACGACGTGAAACGCCTATTGCTCGATCAGGGCTTGCCGAGATCTACCGGCACGATACTAGCCGGTGCCGAATGGGACATAGTACATGTCGCGGAGTTAGGCATGAGCCAAGCCGAGGACAGCGTAATCTTGGAACGGGCGAGAGCCGAGCAACGAATCTGCGTCACTCTGGATGCAGATTTCCACGCGCTGTTGGCTACCAGTGGCGAGACGTCGCCGTCAGTGCTACGCATTCGCAAGGAAGGTCTTGACGCGGCCGCGGTCGCGCGCTTGATTACCGAGATTTGGTCGCGGGTTGAGCGCGATCTTTCGCAAGGGGCAATGGTTACGGTGACAGATCAGTCGGTACGCATTCGACGATTGCCGATTATCAAGGACTGAACATGCGGGTACGCGATGCCTTGGATAGACAGAGGCATCGTGATCACAACTTGAGAGCACGCCATAGCTCCTCGACTCGCGCATTGGTCGCCGCATCCATCGCAATCTGCCGCCCCCAAGTCCGCGTAGTCTCGGCGGGCCACTTGTGCGTGGCATCGATGCCCATCTTTGAACCAAGGCCCGCGACAGGGCTCGCGAAATCGAGGTAGTCGATCGGCGTGTTCTCGACGATCACGGTGTCGCGCGCGGCATCCACTCTTGTGGTCAGCGCCCAGATCACTTCCTTCCAGTCACGGATGTTGACGTCATCATCGGTGACGATGATGAATTTCGTGTACATAAACTGGCGCAGGAACGACCAGATGCCGAACATCACTCGTTTGGCGTGACCGGGGTATTGCTTCTTGATACTCACCACCGCGAGGCGATAGGAACAACCTTCCGGCGGCAGATAAAAATCGGTGATTTCCGAGAATTGCTTTTGCAGGATGGGCACGAACACTTCGTTCAACGCGGCGCCGAGAATAGCTGGTTCATCGGGCGGCTTGCCGGTGTAAGTGCTGTGATAGATAGGGTCGCGTCGCAGGGTGATGCGTTCCACGGTGAACACCGGAAAGCGCTCCTGTTCGTTGTAATAGCCGGTGTGATCGCCGAAGGGGCCTTCCAGCGCTTCCTCGCCGGGATGGATAACACCTTCCAAAACAATTTCGGCACGCGCCGGCACTTGCAGATCGGAACCCATGCAGCGCACCAGTTCGGTTCGCTCACCGCGCAACAAGCCGGCGAATTGATATTCGGACAAGGCATCAGGAATCGGTGTCACTGCCGCCAACATGGTGGCGGGATCCGCGCCCAGTGCCACGGCAACGGGAAATGGCGCGCCCGGATGCGCGCCGCAATGCGCGCGATAGTCGAGCGCGCCGCCGCGATGTGGCAACCAGCGCATGATGAGTTTGTTTTTCCCACTGACTTGCTGGCGATAAATGCCCAGGTTCTGGCGACCCAGTCGACTATTCGCCCCCTGCCCATTCGAATCTTGCGGCGCGCGCGTGATCACCAGACCCCAAGTAATCAGGGGTCCCGCATCCTCGGGCCAACAAGTCTGAATCGGCAAACGTGCGAGGTCCACCTCGCTTCCCTCCCACACCACTTCCTGACACGGCGCCTCGGCAACTTGTTTCGCTGCCATGTTGCGTACCTGCTTTAGGATCGGCAACCAGCGCTGCAAGGCATCGCGCAGCCCATGCGGCGGTTCGGGCTCTTTCAACGAGGCAAGCAAGGTTCCGATGCGGCGTAGCTCTATCGCAGGTTCAAGGTCGGGATTCGCGCCCATCGCCAAGGCAATGCGCCGCGTAGTGCCAAATAGATTGCCTAGAACCGGTATTTCGTGACCTTCGGGTTTCTCGAATAGCAGCGCCGGCCCGCCCTCGCGCAATACGCGATCGCAAAGCCCGGTCATCTCCAGGTGCGGCGATACCGGCACGCCCACACGCGTGAGCTCGCCCATCGTCTCAAGCTGCGCCATGAATTCGCGCAAATCGCGATACGCCATCTAGGCCATCCCCTTCAAGTAGTAATCGAGTGCGATGCCGGCAAAGATTACGCCGCCCACCCAATTGTTATGGTTGAAGGCGCGAAAGCAGGCATCGTGATCGCGGCCGCGTATCCAATGGTAATGAATCGCCATCATGATCGAGGCGCCAACCAGGCCCAGATAGTAAGACAGGCCAAACCCGAGCCGCCATCCGATCCCGGCGAGAATCAATAGCATCGCCATATAACACAGCATTACGGCGAATACGTCGTAGCGTCCGAAGGTAATCGCCGAAGTGCGAATGCCGATGCGCAGGTCGTCGTCGCGATCCACCATGGCGTATTCGGTGTCGTAGGCGATTGCCCAGAAAATGTTCGCGGCGAGCAGCCACCAGGCCGCCCAGGGAAGCGCATCAACCACCGCGGCGAAGCCCATCGGAATGCCAAAGCCAAACGCGACGCCCAGATACGCCTGCGGTATGGCAAAGAAGCGCTTCGTCAAAGGATAGGTGGCGGCAATCGCCAGGGCCGCGAACGACAACAGAATTGTCATCGTGTTGAGAAACAACACCAACGCAAACGCCGCGGCGCACAACAGCACGATGAGCACCAGCGCCTCGGGCACCGATACCTCGCGTGTCGCCAGCGGTCGCTCGCGGGTACGTTTCACCTCGGGGTCGAAATTGCGGTCGGCAATATCGTTCATCACGCAACCGGCGCTACGCATGAGGAGCGTACCCACGGCGAATATCAGCACCACCTGCCAAGGTGGATTGCCCTCTGCCGCGATCCACAAAGCCCACAACGTCGGCCATAACAACAGCAACGTGCCGATTGGCTTGTCCAGCCGCATCAGACGCTCGTAGAGGTCGGACTTTCGTTTGATTTCTTGCCAGGTCATATCAAGCCGCTTGAGTTCTATTGCCACTGAAAACCATGGTCATGTTCATTTCACGCCGACATATAACGCGAGCGCGAACCCAACCAGCGTTCCATATGTATTTGCGCGCTCGCCTCATCATTGTCGAGCAACCACTCCGCCGCGTCGCGTGCCTCGACAAGAATCGCTTCATCCGCAACCAAATCCGCGAAACGCAACAATGGCGCGCCGCTTTGGCGCTTGCCCAGGTATTCGCCCGGGCCACGAATTTTCAGATCCTCCTGCGCGACGATAAAGCCGTCGGTATTTTCATAGATCACCTTGAGTCTTTGGCGCGCGCCCTCCGACAACGGGTTTTGGTAGAGCAGCACACAGGCCGACTGCGCGCTTCCCCGCCCCACCCGGCCGCGCAATTGATGCAATTGCGCAAGACCAAAACGCTCGGCATGTTCGATCACCATCAGCGAGGCATTGGGTACATCGACCCCCACTTCGATCACGGTGGTTGCCACCAGCACCTGTATTTCGCCGTGGATGAAGGCCTTCATCACCGCCGCTTTTTCCGCCGAAGGCAGGCGCCCATGCACCAAACCCACCGCGAGCCCGGTTAACTCGGCGCTAAGCGCCGCATGGGTGTCGATTGCGGTTTGCAAATCCAGAGTTTCCGATTCTTCGATCAACGGACACACCCAATACGCTTGTTGCCCACCCGCGCAGGATTCGCGGATTCGGCCCAGCACCTCATCGCGACGTGTCGCCGAAACTAATTTGGTCAACACCGGCGTGCGGCCAGGCGGCATCTGGTCAATCACCGAAACATCCAGATCGGCGTAATAACTCATCGACAAGGTTCGTGGTATGGGTGTTGCACTCATCATCAACATGTGCGGCTCGGGCGAGGTTGTAATTTGCTCACCCGGCAGCGCTTCGCCTGAGTTCACGGACTTTTCCCCTGAGTGCGCGGATTTTTCGCGTAACGCCAGTCGTTGCGCGACGCCGAAGCGGTGCTGCTCATCGACCACCACCAGACCCAACGCATGGAATTCGATGCCTTGCTGAAACAAGGCATGCGTGCCCACGGCGAGCAAAGCTTCGCCCGAAGCGATGGCTTGCGATGCGGCGTTTCGCTCGCGACCGGTCTGACTGCCGGTGAGCCATGCTATTCGAACCCCCAGCGGCGCGAGCCATTCGGAGAATTTCCGGTAGTGCTGCTCGGCGAGAATTTCGGTGGGAGCCATGACCGCCGTTTGCCGGCCATTTTCCGCCGCGCGCAGCGCGGCCAATGCGGCCACCACGGTTTTGCCGCTGCCCACATCGCCTTGCAACAGACGGTTCATGGGATGCGCCCGGCCCATATCGGTTTCGATCTCACCCCAGGCTTTGTGTTGCGCCTGTGTCAACCGGTAAGGCAATGCCCCCAGTAGTGCACCAACCTGACCGCCTTGTGCAATAAGCGCTGGCGCGCTTCGCGCCCGGCGTTCCCGGTAGTGCTTGCGCATCGACAATTGCTGCGCCAACAATTCATCAAACTTGATGCGGCGCCACGCTGGATGGGTGCGCGCTTGGAATGCGTCGAGATCCTCACCGGGGCGCGGATGATGCAATTCCAGGACAGTCTGCTTCAATGGTGCCAGGCGACAACGCTCGATGATCGAGGCGGGGAGCGCTTCTTCGAGGCTTTCTCGCACCAGAGCCGCCTCAATCAACCGCCGCAAGGTTGGCTGCGTCAAACCCGACACCACTGGATAAACCGGCGTGAGGGCATTGGGTAAGGGCATCTCGTCACGCAAGACTTGATAGCGTGGATGAATCATCTCGCCACCGAAAAAGCCTGGGCGAAGCTCGCCGAAAATGCGCAGCCGGGTACCGGGCTCCAAAACCTGCACCTGACTCGGGTAAAAATGAAAAAAGCGCAGCGCCGCCTCGCCGCTGGCATCGGCCACGCGCACCAACAACTGCCGCCGGGGTCGATACAGGATTTCCGTGCTTTGCACCAATGCCTCGATCTGCACCGGTGCACCACCATGCGCCGCCGAAATCGGCGTGACACGGGTCTCGTCTTCATAACGCAAGGGCAGATGCAATACCAAGTCCAACGAGCGCAGCAAACCCAATTGGGCAAGCTTGCCGGATAATACCGGTGTAACACCCGGGATTAGCGACGCAACCGCAATCGCGGCCTTTTTCGGCCTGTTTTTGGTCGCTTTAGGCGTTGCCTTCTTCTGGTTTTTCCGTGTGGGTCTTAATCCAGGCATAGTGCGGCCAATGTAACGGAAATCGCTTTAAAGTAGGTGTAATGCGCCGCCGCGCAGCACGATTTTCGAAGGCAAGCGTAATTTGAGCGTCCCAGCCATCCTCAACCTGGAAAAGCTGCTCGACACCCCTCGTGATGGGGCCTTGCTGCGCTTTTCGCTCGGCAATGAATATTTGAAGCTCCTGCAGTTTGACAAGGCATCGGTCTATTTTCAGCAGGCTTTGGAAAAAGACCCCAACTATTCGGCGGCGTGGAAAGAGCTTGGGCAAGCGTTGCAGTCCTCGGGGAAATTACAGCAAGCCCTGGAGACCTGGCAGCGCGGCGCGGTGGTCGCCGAACAACGTGGCGACAAGCAGGCAGCGAAAGTCATGGCGGTGTTTGCTAAGCGCCTACAAAAGCAAATTGGGACGACAGACGCCGATATAGAAGGATTGCCACCTGCGCCACCGTGAAAAATCGGCATGGCAATGCCACAATCTGCCACCAAGACCCCATGGCAAACTGAGCCAGCAATTTATTTGGAATTCGATATTTTTTCTTTTGCCCATCTCAAAATTTAACGTCGAAGGATCGAAACCATGAAAACTCAATCGAAGTTGGTCGCCTTGGCTGGCCTGTTTTTTTGCGCTTCAACCCAGGCGCAGGAGTACCCCAACCGGCCCATTCGCTTGATATTAGCCAATGCACCGGGCAGCTCCATCGACACCATGGCGCGCATCATCACCTCACGTATGGGTGAAGTGCTGGGCCAGGCGGTAGTGGTGGAGAACCGCGACGGCGCGGCGGGCGCAATCGGCATGGAGGCCGGCAAAAATTCCAAGCCCGACGGATACACCCTGGTGTGCGCCTCCTCCAGCGCCATGACGGTGTTGCCGGCACTGCGCAAGAACCTGCCTTACGATCCGCTCAACGACTATACGTTTATCTCAAATTTCGCTATTTTTCCCAATGTATTGGTCGTCAACCCTTCTTTACCTATCAATAATGTTAAAGAATTGGTGGAGTACGCGCGCGCCAACGTGGGAAAGATCAACATGGCCTCCGCGGGCGTGGGCTCGACCAGCCACCTCGCGGGAACCATCCTCACGCAGATGGGCAAATTCGAGGCCTTGCATGTGCCACACAAGGGCGGCGGCCCGTCGGTTGCCTCGGTAATCGCCGGGCAAACGCACTTTACCTTCGCGCCAGCGCCTGCCGCCATGTCGCAGGTCAAAGCGGGGCGCCTACGCGCCATCGGGCACAGCCTTCCGGCGCGCTCGAAGATGTTGGGTGACATGCCTGCGGTCAATGAATCGCTACCCGGTTACGACTACAGCACCTGGGCAGGGTTGCTCGCGCCAAAAGGATTGCCCAAGCCGCTGCAGGATCGCTTGTTTTCGGCGCTGCAAAAAACCTTGCTTATCCCGGCAGTGCAAGAAGGCTTGATCGCCCAGGGCGCGGAAGTGCTGCTGATCCAGGGTGAGGAGTATCGAAAATTCATTGCGCAGGACCTCGTGGCAACCGCGAAATTCGTGTTGGCTGCGGGCTTACAGGCCGAATAGCGCACATTCCGCACACGTTCCAAATACCCAGCATCAGTCCTAGCCAGGGCTCGGTTGGCGATAAATCGGTTTGACTCAGACCAGCGAACTAACAGTCCATTGATAGCAAAAGCCTCATCTTTTCGATCACTCTTAGCACCAAGGTTAGGCTTGGTGCTCACCGTGGTGGTGCTGCTGGTCAACGCAACACTTTCCTACCGTTCCACGGTTTGGATGGACGAGGCGCGCTTGGCGGCGCGGCGCTCCGCGCAAACGGTCTCCGCCTTGGATGAGCTGTTGCGCTACATGCTGGATGCCGAATCCAGTCTGCGCGCTTTTGTCATCAGCGGCGACGAAGGCACATTAAAGCCTTTTAACGACGCCAGACTCGCGATGGGGACCAAGCTCGAGTCGTTTTCTCGCTTCTATCAAGACCGGCCCGAACGCAAGGAGGCGGTAGACCGACTGAGCGTTTTGGTCGTCACCAAAATCGCGGAACTCGCCGAAGCCATCAATCTTCGCCGCACGCTTGGATATACCGACGCGGCGCGAATTGGCGCCTCGCGAATCGATTCCCTCGCCGAACTGCGTCGCGCAGTGGATGCTCTACACGCGCAAGAGACCGCCATCCTGGAGTCCCATCGCGCCGACGAAAACGCGCGTCTCACCTTTCTGCGCCAGTCGCTGGTGATCATCACGTTTGGCGATATTTTACTTTTCGGTCTTTTCTATTACGTTGTATTTCGCAGCTTGAACGAGAGGCGGCGCAACGCAGAAGCACTGGAAGAAGCCAATGCGCAGATGCAAGAGAGCTACGCCAACCTGGAGCGGCGCAACCACCAGATCGAAACGCAATCGGCGATGATCGCGGCACTGCAATCCTGCCCGTCAAGTGAGGAGGCGTTCGCCATCATCGCGCGATTTTGTGAAAAGTTGCTCGATGATTGCGCCGGTGTTATTTACAACAAACGGCCCACCAGCGAGCTGATGGAAGAAGTGGCTATGTGGGGCTCGCCCTCGCCGCGCACCGACTCGTTCGAGCCCGACGCCTGCTGGGCTTTACGCCGTGCCGAGCCGCATCGCATGGACGCAGCCGACGTTGATCTGGTCTGTCCGCACCGGCAGTCTACCGCCGTAAACCCACCACCAAGCTATATGTGCGTACCGCTCGCCGGTCAGGGCGAGACCCTTGGTTTGATTTTTCTGGAGTGCCGCGAACCGGACACGACCGTTGCGCGATCAACCGAACAACTGGCGCGAACCATTGCCGATCAAGCCGGCCTCGCGGTATCCAACCTGCGCCTGCGCGAAACGTTGCGCCAACACGCCATCATCGACCCGCTTACCGGCCTGTATAACCGGCGCTATTTCGACGAAACCGTGCGCCGCGAGTTCGCGCGCGCCGCGCGCCGCGAGGTGTCGATTGCCTTCATCATCGCCGATGCCGATCATTTCAAGCGTTTCAACGACACACATGGGCACGATGCCGGCGACCTGGTATTGCGTTCGCTGGCACACGAAATGCAACACCACATTCGCTCAAGCGACATCGCCTGCCGTTATGGTGGTGAGGAATTCGTGGTGGTACTGCCCGAGGCAACCATAGATATCGCGCTAAAACGCGCCGAGGCGATACGCGCCGGCATGGAAACCCTGCAAATCGAATTTGCCGGTAAGTCGCTAGGCGCCATCACCGTGTCTCTGGGTGTCGCGGTCTACCCTGAACACGGCGCCAATGCCGACGCCTTATTTCAGGCCGCCGATCGCGCCCTGTACCGTGCCAAGCGGGATGGGCGTAATCGGGTGGCGTTGGCCGAGGCGGCTGCCCTGGCGTAAATCGATTGGCCGGGAGACGGTTCCCGGTGTTCGCCACCGACGGGCTAGGCGCAGCGAAATTCCGCAAGAATCAGGCGGCCACCGCTACCCGTCTTGCTGGCTTGATGGAAATTCGCATTCCTGCCCCGGCGAGCAACGCCTTTAAGCTGCGCAATTCTGGGTTGCCAGTCTTGGAAAGCATGCGGTAGGTTGCCTCACGCGAAAGGCTTGAGCGTTTCGCCACCGCAGCGACGCCGCCTTGAGCCTGAGCCACGTGGCGAAGTGCCAGCATTAGAGCACCCTGGTCACCCTCGTTAAGAGCTTCTTCTAGGTATGCCGCGGCGAATTTTGGGCTTTTCAATTGCTCGATCAGCCAATCCCCGTGCCGGACGCTGGGCGCCACGCTCTTGCTTGCGTCGCGCTTGGTAGTCTTTAAGGTAGGTTTTGGCATCGTCAATATCCTTTTGCTGAGTCTTCTTGCTGCCACCACAGAGCAGGAGCACCAGCACCTTGCCCACGCGAGCCGCATAAACGCGATATCCCGGCCCAGTATCAATCCGCAGTTCAAACACTCCACCCTCAAGTTCTCGATGGTCGCCGTAGTTTCCCAGCGCCAGGCGGTCAATTCGGTTGAGCACCTTCATCGCCGCACGCGTATCGCGTAATTCGGCGACCCACTCGCCGAATAGGTCCTCGCCCTCCTGGGTAACGTAGTGTTCTATCTCAAACATATTGTAACTTATCGGTTACCGATTTTGGCGAGTTGCCTGCGTTTACAAAATGGGCCAACAAACGAAAAAAGCCGGTTTTCCCTATGAAGATTTGAGAAAACCGGCCTTTCGCGGACTTCCTTGCACTATCTAATGGTGGAGACGAGGAGGATCGAACTCCCGACCTTCGCATTGCGAACGCGACGCTCTCCCAGCTGAGCTACGTCCCCTAATTCCGAGGGCGGATTTTACCGCGATGCGCGGCGCAATAACAATGCAATTGCCGCGCCCCTAGCCCTACCGTATGATCGCCGTTTCTCATTTCAAGGTCGCATGCCATGGATATCAACCCTCCTTTCGGTTTCAAAGAGATTGTTCCCTTTTACAAAAATCAAAAGGTCAGCCTTCCCGAGCCAGGCGTACTGCCCGATTTTCTTCGCTCAACCAATGCGGTGCCGGTGAGCTACACCGAATTTCCGGTGGCATTTCGCGACTTTCCCCTGGTGTTCGTCTCCACCGACGAAGGGAAATCCTTCTCTCCCGTCGCGGTGCTGGGTGTCGCCGCCAATGAGAATCTGTTTGTCGACAATGGCAAATGGGATGTCAATTCCTACTTGCCCGCGTATGTGCGCCGCTATCCGTTTTGCATGGCTCGCGTTACCTTGGATTCGGTGGAGCAGGCCGACCGGCTGGTGTGCGTTGAAAAGACGTTCCTTAACGACAAAGGCGAATCGATGTTCGATGCGGAAGGCAAATCGCTGGAGCGTTGGCAGCCCATCGAACGTCTGCTAAATGACTATGAAGCTGACTTAGAGCGCACCCGCGAAATGTGCGCGATTCTGGCCGATTATTCGTTGCTTGAGCCCTTCACTCTGCAAGCCACATTAAAAGATGGCGGGCCGATGAATCTGGCGGGTATGTATCGCATCGAAGAGAAGAAACTAGAGTTCTTAAACGCCGCGCAACACCGCAATTTGTTCAAAAAAGGCGTGATGGGGCGAATCTATACGCACCTTTTATCTCTAGATAATTTTGCGCGCCTCATGGTGAAGAAGAACGCTGCAACACCGGCCAAGGCTGCTTAGAGCTTTTTCAATCCGCGCGGGTCGCACGCCGTAATCTATCCATTACCGCGGCCCACGCGGGGGTATCCGGCGGCGTTTCGATAAGAATGAGATCGGCGCCGGTGGCATCCAGATGGCGCAAATTGGCATAAAGCGTTTGCGCATAGCGCGACGGCGCCGCTTTTTCGACCACGGTCAGTGCTGGCGCCAGACGCGCCACCGACACTTCCAGCGCCAGCACCGCGATGCGCCTGCCGCGATTGGTCGCCAGTTGCTCAATGATCTGCACCCTTTTGGCAAGCTTCGCCTTGGCGCGCGGCGCGTAGTGAACTGGTAATGAACCAGAAACGGTGGGCGATGCCTCCGACGGCCCTGCCAATGAGATATTTAGCAAGGTTTCAATCTGCGCGTTAGTAATACGGCCTGGCCGCAAAATCGCCGGCACCTCGCCCGAAACATCGACGATGGTAGATTCAATCCCCACGTCGCAGGCGCCGCCATCGAGAATCAAATCGACATCGACACCCAAATCCGCGCGCACGTGCTCAGCGGTAGTTGGGCTGATTTTTCCAAAGCGGTTCGCCGATGGCGCGGCAATACCGCGCGGTTGTCGATCCTCGCCGCTGCCGCAAAACGCCTCGAGCAAGGCCGTAGCAAGCGCGTGCCGTGGAACACGTAAGGCCACGGTGTCTTGCCCACCCGTGACTTCGTCCAAGACATGTTGCGCACGCTTGACCACCAGGGTCAATGGCCCTGGCCAAAATGCGGCGGCAAGTTTTTCCGCATGCGTCGAGACTTCTGCGGCCCAATGAGGCAGGTCATCAGCGCTTGCCAAGTGAACGATTACCGGGTGCGCCAGGGGACGATGTTTGACTTTGTAAAGCCTTTGCAATGCGTCTTTGTTGTTGGCATCGGCGCCCAGGCCGTAAACAGTTTCCGTCGCGAAAGCCACCAGGCCACCGCCATGCAATAAATCGGCCGCTCGGTCGACTGCTTCGACACCGGTTATCTCGACCGTCGGTGCAAGTTGCGCCGGTGCAGCGACTGGCGGCGCGCTCGGCTCACTATGAATGGTCGCCTCGATGGGCGCGTTATCGCTTTCGTTCACCAAGATCAATCGGGCAATTTAGCCGCGAGCACCGTTTCGGTTTGCTTCTTACGAAACGCGGCCAGACGTTTCGATAAAGAAGCGTCGGCGAGCGCCAGGGTTGCAATCGCGAATAAGGCCGCGTTGGCCGCACCAGCTTCGCCGATAGCGAACGTGGCGACCGGGATTCCCTTGGGCATTTGCACCATGGAAAGCAAGGAATCCAGACCCGCCAAATGTTTGGATGGCATAGGTACGCCCAGCACCGGCAATTGCGTTTGCGCAGCCACCACACCGGCCAAGTGTGCCGCGCCACCGGCCGCCGCGATAAAGGTTTTTGCGCCGCGCTTTTCCATCTCCGCGAGCCATTTGGCCAAGGCTTCGGGGGTGCGATGCGCCGACAACGCGCGCGCTTCGTAAGCCACGCCAAATTCTTTCAACACTTTTGCGGCCTGCGACATGACCTCCCAATCGGAGGTACTGCCCATCACCACACCTACCGAAACTTTTTTTGCTGTCGCCATGCTGGATATTTCCCGTTTCTCAATTTACGAACTTCGCGCCTGATAGGCGCTCAAACTAATTTACGAACTTCGCGCCTGATAGGCGCTCGTAGGCTTCTTTATATTTATCGGAAGTTCGCGCGATCACTTCGGCTGGGAGTTTTGGGGCGGGCGGCTTTTTATCCCAATCCAGGGTCTCGAGATAATCGCGAACATATTGCTTGTCGTAGGAAGGCGGGCTGATGCCGGGCCGATACTGGTCGGCGGGCCAGAAGCGCGAGGAATCCGCAGTGAGGACCTCATCAATCAACACTACGTTGCCTTTATCATCCAACCCGAATTCGAATTTGGTGTCGGCAATGATGATGCCGCGTCCGCGCGCGTAGTCGGAGGCCTCGCTATAGAGGCGGATGGATACATCGCGCAAGGTTTGCGCGACGCTCGCTCCAACGATGTTCTCCATTTGCGCGTAGGAGATGTTCTCGTCGTGCTCGCCCATTTCGGCTTTGGTCGCGGGCGTAAATATGACTTCAGGTAGTTTTTCCGCCTGTTGCAGCCCTTTGGGCAACGCGATGCCGCACACGGCGCCAGTCTGTTGGTAATCTTTCCATCCCGAGCCAATGATGTAGCCGCGCACTACCGCTTCGACTGGCAGCGGCTTTAAGCGCTTGACCACCATGGCGCGGCCCTTCACCTGGGCAACTTCATCATCGCCCTTGACCACCGATTCGGGCGCGATACCGGTCAAGTGATTGGTGACCACATGACCCAGCTTGGCAAACCAAAAATTGGCCATCGCATTGAGTACCGCGCCTTTTTGCGGGATTGGGTCGGACAAAATCACATCGAAAGCCGACAGCCGGTCGGAGGTGACAATCAAGAGGTGCGCGTCGTCGATGGCATACATGTCACGCACCTTGCCGCGTGTCAGCAGGGGAAGGCTCTTGATCGAGGATTGGTACAGTGGAGCGGTCATGGGAGGGGGGTCCGGAAAAAATAGAAAACGTGGTGCTCGCGGACCTAAGTCAAAATCAGGAATCCGCCGATGCAGGCCTAAAAATCAGGCTGCTTTTTTCTCCAGATCGGCGCGGTACTGGCCCATCGCGGCCAAACCATTCATGCGCGCACGGTGAATAAGCGCCGCCTGCGCTGCACCAACATTGGCCGTGGAACCGCGCCACGCCTTGAGCGCGGGCTGTTGCAGGGCGCGGCCATAGGAGAACGATAGGGTCCAGGGTCCGCCACCGAGACGATTCATTGCATCCAGATGCGCCGTGGCGAGTTCATCGCTCTGGCCGCCAGAGAGAAACGCAATACCGGGTACCGCGGCGGGGACGGTGCGCTTTAACACCTTCAAGGTTCTCGCCGCCACTTCATCAACGCCCGCCTGCTTCGCGCAGCCTTTACCCGAGATCACCATGGAAGGTTTCAAAATCATTTCTTCGGGCGCGACACGCTGCGCGGCAAGCGCGGCAAACACCTCATACAAGGTGGCCTCGGTCACGATTTCACAGCGCTCGATGGTGTTATCGCCGTCCATCAACACTTCCGGTTCGATAATGGGTACCAAGCCCGCAGCCTGGCAGATGGCGCCATAACGGGCCAGCGCATGTGCATTGGCCACGATACATGCGGTGGAGGGAATATCCGCGCCAATGGTAATCACCGCACGCCACTTGGCGAACTTCGCGCCAAGCTTCACATACTCGGCGCAACGCTTGGCCAATCCATCCAGGCCTTCGGTAATGGTTTCGCCGGGGCACAGTGCCATGTCCTTGGTGCCGCCATCCACCTTAATGCCAGGCAGCACACCTAGTTTGCCCAACAATTCAGGAAACGGCGTGCCATCGGCCGATTTCTGTCGCAGCGTTTCGTCATACAAAATCACACCACTGATATGCTCGCCCACGCCTTTGGCGGAGAACAACAAATCGCGATAGGCACGACGATTTTCTTCGCTGTTTTCCACATTGATGCTCTGGAAACGCTTGCCGATGGTGCCAGTGGATTCATCGGCGGCAAGGATACCCCTGCCTTTGGCGACCATGGCTTTGGCCACTTTCGCGAGTTCGCTCATGTACTCCTCCGAAAATATTGGTGGTCTTTTTTAATGGACGTTTTTTCAAGCGGCGGATTTTACCTGTTCAGAGGGGCAAACCAAAATCGGCATCAGGTAT
>JBJXEY010000550.1:0-3010 GCA_046153355.1 Burkholderiales bacterium | reverse complement strand
CTGGAAGCGAATTACCGGGCCTCCTGGGGGTGGTTTTTCGAAGATTGCCGTAGGTAGCGCCACAAACATTCTCGCGCTACCCTTCTATTTTCCTTCAACATCTGTGCCCGCACGTTCCGTAGACGGTGGTCTCACCTGGTCTAACGCGAGTCTGCCGCCGTTGGAAGCTGGGCTTACCCGCTATCTCTCGGATTTGCAGTTCCGCGACGCCTCGAACGGGTTACTCACAGCGTCGGAATATGGCTTCAGTAGCGCTACGCAGAACTATATTTCGCGCCAAGTGGCGTGGACCACCGTCGACGGCGGGGCAACGTGGCAGGTTTTGATTCCACCGGAAGCCAACACCTTTTTCAGTCTGTCGCTCGCTGATGCGAACACGGTGTTCGCGCAGGGATACTCCGGCACATCCTTTCTTCGAAGCACCAACAATGGCGGCGCCACTTGGCAAACCGTTGCGCTGCCAGTAATCGCGGACACGTATTTTGCCTCCTACCAAGCCTACTCGGCGCGGCGCATAATCGTCAGGGACGGGCAAGGCCGCGTATATTTCACCACCGACGGCGGCGCGAATTGGGCAGTGCGTAATGCGGGCGGCGCGTTTTTGCCGCAACTGAACAGCGTATGGCTCTTCGATGCGCGCGAGGGTTTGGCTATCGGTGGCGATGGCAGTAGCGTGCGCACGACCGATGGCGGACAAAACTGGGTCACCACAGCGCCCAACGGCTTCTTTGGTTGGCGGCGCGCGCAATTCCTGCCCGGTGGCGGCATCGGTTGGGTTATCTCCGACACCGGCTTTATTTATCGCTCCACCGACAAAGGTGCGACATGGCTGTCGCCTGTTCCGCAGACCAGCGCGGTGCTCAATAGCATCACTGATTTCCATTTCGTGGATGAACTGCGCGGCTGGGCTGTTACGCCCTATTCCTCTGGCCAGGGCGCTATCTACCGCAGCTCGGATGGTGGTTTTAGTTGGCAAGCAATTGCAGGCACAGGCAATTTAGGCGGCCTTAGTTCGCTGCGTTTTGCTGATGCGACGCACGGCGTAGCGGTCGGCACTGCGGGTGTGGCGATGGTGACTGCGGACGGCGGAACCACGTGGTCACCCCGACCCACGGGCATAGACCGGAGCCTGCGCCGCGTCACGTTTATCGACGCGAATACCGCCGTGGCGGTCGGCGAAGGCGGTGCCATCGTCCGATCCACCGACCAAGGTCGAACGTGGACCAGGCGCGCGAGCCCAACGCCGAATGGCTTGAACGATGTACGCTTCGTGTCGGCCACGACTGGGTACGCAGTTGGGGAGCTAGGCACGGTGCTCCTTACCCGCGCTGGTGGCCTGAGTTGGACGTTGCAGGGCTCTGGTACCCGTACGAATTTGCAGGCCGTTTACTTCGTCGATGAACAGACAGGCTGGATCGTTGGCGACAACGGCAATATTCTTGCAACCGTGAGCGGCGGGCGCTGATTGAGCAAGCGTAGCCCTGATGTAGCGCAGTGCAATCCGGTGGCATTGTCAATCAAGCAGACATCGCGGCGGCGCTGAAATTAGGGCATCTCTCCGGCGTAGGCATCGACCCCTGGGTCGACGAACCGCTGCCGCTTGATGCCCCGCTGCTCGCAATTTAAACGTCATCGCCACCAACCACACCACCGGCATCACACATGATTCCCGCATCTACATGGCTGAATGGAATGCGGTGCAAGTGGCGCAAATCCTGCGCGGCGAGCGTCCGCCTCGATTGATTAAGCGGACGCGTTGGATGTTTTAGCAAGTGCGACGAGCGTGTTTTTGGTTCGCGGCCGAAATAGCCGGCAACTACGGAAAGGGCGCTGGGGTTGCCTCACCAGTGACAACCGGCCCAGCACCGGGTTAATGTAACTATTTGATTTTATTAGGTTATTTAAATTCGCTATGTTGGGTATCGTGTGGCTGCCTAACGGCGGGGATTAAGGCTGAGTCGTTGCGTTGATCCACCGCCGCTTCGGCAAGTAACGCCAGTAACTTTAGTTCGCAGCGAAGCAATAAACCAAGCCATCACCGCCGGTGCCGATCAGCGCCTTCTGGCTGCAACCGCGCGATTGGTGCGATGAGTTCCATGACGTAGCCCATGCATCCGCGGTGGGGCCGTTGCGATCATGGTGGCCCAGCATCGCTGCGCCGTCGCCGCTTTTGGTCCAGTTGCCGCACGTCATGTCGGGGTCGCCCGGGCCGAACGCGGTGCCATCGACGCGCGAACCGGTGAGTATGTCGTGGCGGTTGGGCTTGTCGCCGCGTCCGAGCACCACTTCGCCTTTTTCGTTGAGCGCGGCTTCCTTGGTGACGTTGTTGGATGCGCTGTGCAAATGGTTCACGTCGCTGGCGATCATCACGCCTTTGGCGTTATGCCACGGCCCTTTGCCGATGCGGTCGCGCGCGTTGACGGTCTGTGCGCCATCCTTGCCTTGTGTGCTGAGGTACGCGCGCCAAGTTTTGCCGCTGGTGCCCGCGCTCGAAGCCAGCTTGTTGCACAGTTGATCCGCGCCGGCCAAGCCGCCCAGGTCCGCGCCGTTACCCGAACCGGTGCTGCTGACGAAGAACGACATCCCGCCACCGCCGCCACCCATGCCCGCACATGCCGCCACGATCACTGCAACACCGGCGATCGAAGCCGGCAATAGCCACTTTCCTGATTTGCGCATCGTTACTCTCCTTGAGGGTTGTCTGATTGTATTGGTTTTATTTAAGGCGCCCGTTCTTGGTTGGTTGGTGTGACGCCTTGGGTAAAGCATAACAAAATTGCCGGCGATCGTTTATTTTCCGCGCGGACGCCACTGTTTCGATTCGACCAGCGCAAAAAAATCTTCAGTCAGCCGGTGCATCAAATCCGGTTCCTCCAAATTCACCAGGTGCCCGGTGGCGGGCACCACCGACAGCCGCACCGCCGGGCTGACTTGCTTCATGAACAGCCCCGAATCAATCGCGCCGGGGTCTTCGTCGCCGACAATCACATGCGAGGGCACCTTCAGCGCG
>JBJXEY010000490.1:0-11006 GCA_046153355.1 Burkholderiales bacterium | reverse complement strand
TATTGCCCCTGCCATGAAATCCGCAGACATTCGTGCTCGCTTCCTCAAATATTTCGAGGAGCGCGGCCACAGCATCGTTGCCTCAAGTCCTCTGGTGCCGGGCAATGACCCGACCCTACTGTTCACCAATTCCGGGATGGTGCAATTCAAGGATGTATTCCTGGGTAAGGAGGCGCGCGCCTATAAACGCGCCACCTCATCGCAGCGAAGTGTCAGGGCGGGCGGCAAGCACAATGATTTGGAGAACGTTGGCTACACCGCGCGGCACCACACGTTTTTCGAGATGCTGGGCAATTTTTCCTTTGGCGATTATTTCAAGCGCGAGGCGATTAACTTCGCCTGGGAGTTGCTCACCAAAGAATACGGCCTACCCAAAGAGAAACTTTGGACCACCGTCTACCAGGATGACGACGAGGCCTACGACATTTGGACGCGCGAAATCGGCGTGCCGCCTGAGCGCTGCGTGCGTATCGGCGATAAGCCCGGCGGCCAACGTTATCAAAGCGACAACTTCTGGCAGATGGCCGATACCGGCCCCTGCGGCCCGTGCAGCGAGATTTTTTTCGATCACGGCCCCGATGTGGCCGGTGGCCCACCCGGATCGCCTGATGCCGATGGTGATCGATACATCGAAATTTGGAATCTGGTTTTCATGCAGTACTCGCGCGATGAGGCGGGGGTGCTCACGCCCTTGCCCAAGCCCTGCGTG
Source organism: Burkholderiales bacterium (assembly GCA_046153355.1). Lineage (GTDB taxonomy): Bacteria > Pseudomonadota > Gammaproteobacteria > Burkholderiales > SG8-39 > 2-02-FULL-62-17. The sequence goes on along the minus strand of JBJXEY010000490.1, from coordinate 10,297 downwards.
GATACCGGCATGGGCCTGGAGCGCATCTCCGCGGTGCTGCAACACGTGCACTCCAATTACGACATCGATTTATTTCAAGACTTGATTCGCGCTGCGGCGCGCGAGACGCATACCGCGGACCTCGCATCGAATTCTCTGAAGGTCATCGCCGATCACATCCGTGCCTGTTCGTTTCTGGTGGTGGACGGCGTGATACCCGGCAACGAGGGCAGAGGTTATGTACTACGGCGCATCATCCGCCGCGCCATTCGCCATGGCTACAAGCTTGGTCAAACAAAGACATTTTTTCATCGCTTGGTCGAGGATTTGTCGCTTGCCATGGGTGAGGCCTATCCCGAATTGTTGCGTATGAAACAACGCGTCGCGCAGGTGCTGCAGGCCGAGGAAGAGCGTTTCGCCGAAACACTGGAGCATGGCATGAAGGTGTTGGAGGCGGCCTTGAGCACCGGAATAAAACGCTTAGATGGTCAAACGGTGTTCCAGCTCTATGACACCTATGGATTTCCTGTCGATCTCACCGCCGATATCGCGCGCGAACGCGAGTTGGAAGTCGATTACGCCGGGTTCGAAGCGGCGATGGAGGCGCAGCGCCATCGCGCCCGTTCCGCTTCGCGCTTTGGTGTCGCGGCAAGCGTGAGTTATTCCGGCAAGCCCACTGAGTTTCATGGTTACGATAGCCTGCAGCTCGAAGCCACGGTCACGGCGATGTATCGCGAAGGTAGCGAAGTGTCCGCGGCAGCGGCGGGCGATAAAGATCTGGTGGTGGTGTTGGATCGCACGCCGTTTTATGCCGAGTCAGGCGGGCAGGTGGGCGATCAGGGCGAGTTATCCGGGGCGCATGGGGTATTGCAGGTCGAGGACACGCGCAAAGTCCAAGCCGAGGTGTTTGGTCATCATGGAACATTGGCTTCGGGTGTATTGAAGGTCGGCGATCGCGTGATGGCCGCAGTGAACCCCGCCACACGCGCGCGCGCCGCCTGGAACCACTCGGCCACGCACTTGATGCATGCCGCCTTGCGCCGCGTATTGGGCACACATGTGGAACAAAAGGGTTCTTTGGTAGATGCCGAACATACGCGTTTCGATTTCTCGCATAACGCACCCATGAGCGCGGATGAAATTCGGGAAGTGGAGATGTTGGTTAATCGCGAGATCCGCCATAACCACGAAGTATCGGTGCGCGTGATGCAACACGATGCCGCGATCAAGGCCGGGGCGATGGCTTTGTTTGGCGAAAAATATGGCGATGAAGTACGCGTCATCGGCATGGGCGAGTTCTCCACTGAGCTGTGTGGTGGCACTCATGTGCGGCGCACCGGCGATATCGGATTTTTCAAAATTGTTGGCGAATCGGGTGTCGCGGCGGGCGTGCGGCGCGTAGAAGCGGTAACGGCAGAGGGCGCACTTGCCTGGGTGCAGTCGCAGGAAAATCTTGTTTGCGACGTGGCGGCGCAATTGCGCGCGCCGGCTGCGGAACTCGCCGGAAAAGTTTCGCAAATTCTCGACAACGTTAAGACCTTGGAGCGCGAACTCGCACGGCTGAAATCGAAAATGGCCTCGGCGCAGGGCGACGATCTGGCCGGCGAGGCGCGCGACATCAAAGGTGTGAGCGTGTTGGCCGCGGTGCTTGAAGGTGCCGATGCCAAAACGCTGCGTGAGACCCTGGATAAGTTAAAAGACAAATTGAAATCCGCGGTGGTTTTGTTGGCGGTTACCGAGGGCGCGAAGGTTTCCCTGGTGGCCGGTGTCACCGCCGATCTCACCGCGCGTGTAAAAGCGGGCGAATTGGTGAATTTCGTCGCGCAGCAGGTCGGCGGCAAGGGCGGCGGACGCGCCGATATGGCGCAGGCGGGTGGCACCGATGGGAGCAAGTTGCCCGCGGCGCTTGCCTCGGTACACGATTGGGTGGAGCAAAAACTATGACGAAAAACCTTAGTGTTGCCTTGTGCTTGTTTTTTGCCGCTGCGACATTTTGCGCACAGGCGCAGGAACGTGTAGAGGCCACCACCGCCAAGGGCGAAAAGGTGATTCTTTTTCCCAATGGACGCTGGGAATTCGCCGATCAACCCAAGGCGCAAGTGCAACGCGAAGAGCGCCGCGTGGAGGATGAGCGTGAACGCAATGCGCAGGGTGGTTTTATGGGCATTGGCCGGCGCATATACGAAGGTGACAAGGATTACAACCGCGGCAGTCTGAATCCCAACCGCCGCTGACCCGGTGGGTTTGATGAATCGCAAAACTGGAATGGCATGATGAACGCAAAAAGAAATGACGCGCTGCCCGAAGACAGCACCTCGGCCACCGACGATGTGCGTATCAGCGGCATTACGCCGATACCCTCGCCCGAAGCATTGATCCGCTTTTTCCCCATCAAGGATTCTCCGGTTGAATCACTGGTGGCCAAATGTCGCGGCGATATTCGCGACATTCTTCGCGGCAAATCGGATCGTCTGTTGGTCATCATGGGCCCGTGCTCGATTCACGATCCCAAGGCCGCGGTGGAGTACGCTGAGCGGTTAGCCTCCGAGCGCAAGCGTTTCGCCGCAGACATCGAACTGGTGATGCGCGTGTATTTCGAGAAGCCGCGCACCACGGTGGGTTGGAAGGGCCTGATTAACGATCCTCATCTGGACGACAGTTTTCATATCAATGAGGGCCTGCGCATCGCGCGCGATTTGTTGGTGCGCATCAACCAAGCGGGCGTGCCGGCGGGCTCGGAGTTTCTCGATACCATTTCGCCGCAATATATCGGTGACCTAATTTCCTGGGGGGCGATTGGCGCGCGCACCACCGAATCACAGGTGCATCGCGAGCTTGCTTCGGGGATTTCGGCGCCGATCGGTTTCAAAAATGGCACCGATGGCAATGTAAAAATCGCCATCGATGCGATTCTCGCGGCGCGGCAGAAACATCACTTCCTATCGATAGACAAACATGGGCAGGTATCGATAGTCGAAACCAAAGGCAACGATGACTGCCACATCATCCTGCGCGGTGGCAAGGCGCCGAACTATGACGCCAAGAGTGTCGATGCCGCAGCCCGCGATCTGGCCAAAGCCAAGCTCCCTGAGCGGCTGATGATCGATTGCAGTCATGCCAATAGCGAAAAAGATCACAACCGGCAAATTGGCGTGGCCGAAGACGTAGCCGCGCAGATAGTTTCGGGTGAGCGGCGTATTTTCGGTTTGATGGTGGAATCGCATCTCAAGGCGGGAAGGCAAGACTTGATCGTGGGAAAGGATCTCGCCTACGGCCAATCGGTGACCGATGCATGCATCGGTTGGGAGCAAAGCGTGCCGCTCTTGGAGTCACTTGCCAAAGCGGTGCGCGCGCGCCGCAAGAAACGCTAAGGGGCGCGCGCTGCCGCATAGAATTTTCGGCTTCGTCGCCGATCCCAAACACCTCGGGGGCATCGCCCTCTTTCTCGCCGCCTTGCTCACGCTATTTCGGCTGTGGCTGGCGGCGGCGTTTCCCATCACCGGAGACGAGGCCTACTTCGCCATCTGGGGGCTGATCCCTGCTTGGGGTTACTACGATCATCCGCCCATGGTGGGATGGTGGTTGGCGTTGTTGACGCATTTCTCCTCGGCTACATGGGTGCTGCGTCTGCCCTCGCTGTTGGTGCCGCTGTTGCTTGCCTGGGGCATTTATTTATCGCTGCGTAATACCGACCGTGAAAAAGCGCTCCTCGCCGCGCTCGCATTCTCGCTGCTGCCACTTAGCGTTTGGAACGTGTTCATCACCACGGATACGCCGCTGGTATTGTTTTGCTTTCTTGCCGGGGTTGCCTGGTGGAAGGCTATGCCCGCGCGCGATGTGCGCTGGAGCAGTACGACCGCGCACAAAACGCGCTGGGGGGGTACGACCGCGCACAAAACGCGCTGGCAGGTATTGGCTGGTGTTTTCCTTGGGCTCGCTTTTCTCTCCAAATATTTTTCCGCGCTGTTGGTTTTGGTATTTATCGCCGATGTGTTGCTCTCGCCGCGTGGTGAGCGCGATTGGCGCGGATTGGGAATCGCATTCCTCTGCGCCTTGCCGTTTGGCCTATTCAACCTGTGGTGGAACTACGAACATTGCTGGGCCAATCTCATGTTCAATCTTTACAACCGGCATGACAGTGCAGGCTTGTCGTGGAAATCACCGCTACTGTTTATTGTCGTCGTCGCCTATGTTTTGTCTCCGTTGGCGCTGTGGCAATGGCTGCGCGGGCGAAGTCTGTTGGCGCAACAATGGCGCGAGCCTGGCGCGCGCTTTCTGTTGATCGCCTGCGCGCTGCCGTTTCTGCTGTTCGCCCTGTTGTCCCTAGTCCGCCCGGTGGGGCTGCATTGGGTGTTGGCGTTTTTACCGTTTTTCTTCATGGCCGCGGCGGTGACGCTGGGCGCCAATCAACTGCGCGCCACAGTTTTTTATTTGGGCGGATTTAGCGTAGTGCATATTGTTGCGATCATGATCGTCGCTTCTCTCCCCTTGGAGACCTGGAAAAACACGCGCTGGTATGACGGCATCGTGTTTCATTTTCGTATCAATCAGGTGGTCGATAGCCTAAAGACTTTTCAACCAGAGTTCGAGTTGGCCGCCGACGGATACTCCGGCGCGACCACCGCCTCGGTAGTCTCGGGGAATTATGTGTTTGTATTTGGCACCGCCTCGTCGCACGCGCGTCATGACGATCTGGTCACTGATTTCCGGCGTTACGAAGGCAAAAATATTCTGGTGTTTCGCAAGAATCCGCCCAGCGACCACCAGTACCTGCCCTATTTTGATAGCGTTGAATACGGCAATATGAAAATCGCCGGCGCTACGTTTCATCTGGTGTTCGGGCGCGGATTCCGTTACGAAGCCTATAAGACCGGTGTGCTCGCGCCGATGCGCGATAGTTATTACCGCATACCGCGCTTCCTGCCGCAGGGCGGTTGCGAATTTTGCGGCCGCTATTTCGAAACCAGTTGCCCAGTGCGTTGAGCATGCGAGCGCTCGCGGACTTCATCGCGCTTGCCCGGCCAGCGCATTGGATCAAAAACGGCTTCGTGCTGATGGGCCTTTTATTCGGCCATGGATGGAACAATCCGCCGCTATTGCGCGATGTTTGGTTTTGTTTTGCCGCGTTTTGCCTGGTATCGAGCGCCGTGTATGCGTTCAACGATTTCATGGATCGCGAGGCAGATCGCGCGCATCCAAAAAAGCGTGAGCGGCCTGTGGCAAGCGGGGCGATTAGCGGCAGCGCCGCGCTGATCTTCGCCATCTGTCTCGCCCTTGGCGGATTGGCACTCGCCGCGACTGCATCGACCATTGCCGTAGGGTTGGTCCTCGCCTATATCGCGCTCAATCTGGGCTACAGCCTGGGCTTGAAACACGTGGTGGTGCTCGATGTATTTCTTATTTCAGCCGGCTTCATGCTGCGCATATTGGTGGGTACTCTTGGTATCGGCATTGAACCTTCAAACTGGTTGATCTTTTGCGGATTCACTTTGACTTTGTTTTTGGGGTTCGTGAAACGTCGCTCTGAACTGGCGGGATTGCAATTGCCACTGGCGGAGGATTCTCCGCCTGGCGCCAGGGTGCCAACGCGCAAAGTGCTCTCGCTGTATCGACTGCACTGGTTGGACAAAATGATCGCCGTGTGCGCCGGTTGTGCGGTTCTCGCTTATGGGCTCTACACCATCGATGCGCGCACCATCGCGCTGCATGGCACAACCGAACTGTGGCTCACGGTACCGCTAGTCGCCTATGGAATCGGGCGTTACCTTTGGACCTTGTATCGCCATGGGCGAGGTGCTGACCCGGCCGCGCAATTGTGGCGCGACCCGCACCTCCTGGGAACCCTGTTGGGGTGGCTTGCCTTGACGGCTTGGCTAATTGCCTGAATACGCATTGAAATACTTGCCAATTGGGGGGGGCAATTGCGCATTGCCGTCGCGATTTTCGGCATAATCGCGCACCCTGTGGTTCACCGCACGATTCCTAGAGAGCGTCATGGCAGATACCGCCCCATCCAAGCAATTAGCTAACCTCGAGTTCTTGGGGGACGCGACGCAATATGCCGCGCAAATGAACACCCTGATTCAACGCTCGCCCTTATTTGAGAATTTCAATCTCGCCGAAATACGTCTGTTGAGTCAATTCATGACCGCTTATCGCGCCGAGCCCGAAGTCGAAGTGATACGCGAAGGGGACGCGGGTGATTTCATGATGCTCCTCCTCGAGGGCAATATAGATGTGTTCAAACGTGATCGTTGGAATACGCAACGTCTGATCGCGGTGCTGCAAGCCGGACACACCGTGGGCGAGATGTCGATGATCGATGGTGAACCGCGCTTTGCCACCTGTATCGCCGAGGATCGTTGTTTGCTCACCGTACTCTCGCGCGAGGCGCTCGCACGAATTATTCTCGAACAACCGGTACTGGGCGCAAAAATCCTCATGGAACTGGTATTGATGCTCTCGCAGCGTCTTCGTCAAACCAGTCAGCGTTTGGTCAGCTACATGGATCGCGAACAAACGTGAGTGGAAACTTGCGATAGAGGCATTTTTTCGGCATGCTAACCAGCTTTTGCGAAGGTTTCGAAGGGTATTAGCGGTTTTTTTTACATCGAATGATTGGCGGCTTACCTCGATGTATCGGTGGTTAAGTTTTCGTTACGAATTAGTTTCAACTATTTATTTCCTTGTGGCAAAATGCGCGCGCACGTTTTCTGGAGGAGGGTGCATGGATAAAATTAAAGATGGTAAAGACTTTTGGGCAGGGCTGATGTTTATGAGCCTTGGGGCGATGTTCATGGGGTTTTCGACAAACTATCCCATGGGCACTGCGGTGCGCATGGGGCCCGCATATTTTCCGACTTGGCTGGGCGGGATGATGGCGGCGTTGGGCGCTTTGGTATTTTTTCGTTCCTTCTTCGGCAAGGCAGTCAACTCATGGAAAGTGTTTCCCGTGCGGCCGTGGTTGTTGCTGGCCAGCGTGATCTTGATGGCCATTTTATTCTTTGGCAACGATATGTTCTTCAAGGGCAATCCCTTGATCATCAAGCAGACCGTTTCCGCGATTGCCTTGGTGACCTTCTTGGCTTCTTGGGGGCCGCCCGCTTTGTGGGTGGTGCTCACGGCGGTGGCGGCGTTTGGATATCTGGTGCGGCCCGGCGGCTTGGTGCTCGCGACATTGGTGTTGGTGATTGGCGCTGCCTACGGTGGTCATGAGTTCAAGGCGAAGGAAGCGACTATCTTGGCCGTCTGCCTGGCAATATTCGTTGTTCTGGTCTTTATCAAGGGCCTGGGCTTATCGTTCAACGTATGGCCGGAGTTCATCTAAACCATGGATACATCACTTTTTGCGAACCTCGCCCTGGGACTGGGCGTAGCGCTAACTTGGCAGAACCTGCTGTACTGTCTGGCCGGCTGTTTGCTGGGAACCTTGATCGGCGTATTGCCGGGTATTGGCCCAGTAACCACCATCGCGATGTTGCTGCCGATTACTTTCACGCTTCCACCGATCTCGGCGCTGATTATGTTGGCCGGTATTTATTACGGCGCGCAATACGGCGGCTCTACCACGGCAATTTTGGTCAATATTCCAGGTGAATCTTCATCGGTGGTGACATGTCTAGATGGTTACCAGATGGCTAGGCAGGGCCGAGCAGGCCCTGCATTGGGTATGTCAGCCTTGGGTTCGTTTTTTGCCGGAACCGTGGCTACCTTCGTCATCGCGATTGCCGCGCCACCGCTTGCTGAAGTCGCGCTGAAATTCGGTCCCGCAGAATACTTCGCGCTGATGACCACTGGCCTGATCCTCGCCGTGGTGTTGGCGCGCGGTTCGGTAATTAAAGCAATTGCCATGGTGCTGCTCGGGTTGCTCTTGGGCCTCGTGGGAACCGACGTCAATTCCGGTACGCAACGTTTTAGCTTCGGCATTTCGGAACTCTCAGATGGTATTGGTTTCGTGGCCGTAGCCATGGGCTGTTTTGGCTTCACGGAAATTATCCGTAATCTGGAACTCGCCGAGAACCGCGAAATCTTTACCGCGAAAGTTGGCAATTTGCTGCCCTCCTGGGCCGAAATTAAGCAATGCACACCGGCGGTACTGCGTGGAACGATCCTCGGCTCCTGCCTGGGTGTTCTTCCGGGCGGCGGCGCATTGTTGGCATCGTTTGCTGCTTATACGGTGGAAAAGAAGGTGTCGAAAAACCGGGCTATGTTTGGTAAGGGGGCGATTGAAGGTGTGGCTGCTCCTGAGTCCGCCAATAACGCTGGCGCGCAGACATCGTTCATTCCGTTGTTGACCTTGGGTATCCCCTCGAATGCAATTATGGCGATGATGATCGGCGCCATGATGATTCAAGGCATAGCCCCCGGCCCGCAAATCATGACCGAGCGTCCTCAGTTGTTCTGGGGAATGATCGCCTCCATGTGGATCGGCAATTTGATGTTGGTTATCTTGAACCTGCCTTTGATTGGCATGTGGATCAAGTTGCTCGAGGTGCCGTATCGCCTCATGTACCCGGCCATTCTGTTGTTCTGCGGTATCGGCGTCTACAGCCTGCAAAACAGCGCCTTCGACGTGATGATGACCGCGATCTTCGGCGTGTTTGGCTACATCTGCCTTAAGTTGGAGTCCGAGCCCGCGCCGTTGATGTTGGGCTTCATTCTTGGGCCATTAATGGAGGAGAACCTACGTCGCGCCATGTTGCTCTCGCGTGGCGATCCGTCGGTGTTCTTCCAGCGTCCAATCAGCGCCACGCTGCTTAGCATCGCCATACTGATGCTGATTGTTATCGCGCTGCCGGCAATCCGCAGCAAACGCGAAGAGGCTTTCGCCGGAGACGATTAGCAACGGTTGTAGTAGTTCCCTTAACAAAACGCGGCTTCGGCCGCGTTTTGCTTTCCGGTGCGGCTTCGGCCGCGTTTTGCTCTCCGGTGCGGCGTCGGCCGCGTTTCCACAGAAAGTCTCCACTCCCCTGGGCGCGATTCAGTGACTGTGCCAGAACGAAGAGTAGATCGGAGAGGCGATCACCCACGTAAAAACTATATCATGCGTGATCTACCAACCCGAATTTATTGCCACATCGCGGCCCGCCTTATTGACGATAGGGCCGCCAATAGGATCACTGATCGATGTCACGAACCCGGCTGGCTCTACTGCTATTGATCGTCCTAATGATCGCGGTATTTTTTGCATTAGGTTGGGATCGCTATTTACAACTGGCGTATTTCAAGACGCAGCAGGCGGAGATCGACGAGATTTTTCGGCTTCATCCGGTGGCCACCGGCGCGGCGTTTTTCGCGGTTTATGTGGCGGTAACGGGGTTGTCCTTGCCGGGCGCGGCGCTGCTGACCTTGGCAGCGGGCGCGATCTTCGGTCTGGGGTGGGGGACGTTAATCGTCTCGTTCGCATCGAGCATCGGCGCAACGCTGGCATTTCTGGTGAGCCGCTTTCTGTTTCGCGAATCCATTCAATCTCGATTTGGCGACAAGTTGCGCGCCATCAATGCGGGTGTCGACAAGGAGGGCGCGCTATATTTGTTGGCCCTACGCCTGGTACCGGCATTTCCTTTTTTTGTGATTAATTTGGTCATGGGCCTCACGCCCATACGTACCTGGAGTTTCTATTGGGTAAGCCAGCTTGGGATGCTGGCGGGAACCCTGGTGTATGTGAACGCTGGTACGCAGATCGCGCGCATCGATTCACTCTCTGGCCTACTCTCGCCAGGATTGTTGGTCTCGCTTGCCTTGCTTGGCGTGTTTCCTTTGCTGGCGAAAAAAATCCTGGATTGGGTGAAGGCGCGCAAGGTCTACGCAAGCTGGCCGCGCCCGGCACGTTTTGATCGCAACCTGGTGGTGATCGGCGCCGGGGCGGCCGGCCTGGTGAGTGCCTATATCGCGGCAGCGGTGAAGGCCAAGGTGACCTTGATCGAGAAACATCGCATGGGCGGCGATTGTCTTAACACCGGGTGCGTACCTTCCAAGGCTTTGTTGCGCACCGCCAAGTTGCTCGCGCAAGCGAAGAACGCGAAAAATTATGGCATTCGATCAATGCGCGCGGAATTCGATTTCGCCGAGGTGATGCAGCGCGTGTTAAGGGTGATCCAAGAAGTCGAACCACACGATTCCGCGAAGCGTTATCAATCCCTGGGGGTGGAGTGCCTGGCGGGCGAGGCGACCATCATCTCGCCATGGGCGGTTAAGGTGCGCGCTGCGTCGGGCGAGGAGACCATTCTTACCACCCGGGCCATCGTTATTGCCGCGGGTGCGCGGCCGCTTTTACCGCCAATCCCGGGGCTTGTGGAGGCAGGATGCTTGACGTCGG
>JBJXEY010000527.1:0-7371 GCA_046153355.1 Burkholderiales bacterium | reverse complement strand
GCGTCGATAGCGGGCGCGGTACGGGTGCGTCCAATCGGGCTCACTGCATCGCCTGCGGTAAAGCGATACCAATAGGGGCGCGACGCAGTGAGGCCTTGTACTTCAATGTGCAACGAGTGCGCCCAATCAGACTCTGCCAGTTCGGTGCCGGAAGCGACAACATTACGCATGCTGTCGTCAGTAGCGACCTCCCAGCGTACCGCGATCGGTTCGGGGTTCAAGCCCCCGCGTGGGTCATCAGGGCGTGGCGCGAGTCGGGTCCAAAATACGAATCCATCGGCGGATGGGTAACCCGAGGCCACGCCGAGCGAAAATGGATCGGCGCTAAAGCGTGGATTAGTCTGCGCGCGTGAGTTGGCAGTTGCCGCAAGCAAACCCCAGGCGCCCAGCGCCGAGATGAATTCGCGGCGATCAAACATGGGGGGGTCCTTAGTTCGCGTTGCGATTAGCCGCCGACGCGTACCGCGCGCCAACCGTTTGGTACACCGCTCGCCTTGAGCGTGCCGCCCATATCCACGCCCGAAACACGGCCGGTGTATTCCACACCGTCGGCGGTGAAGGAAATCTGCTCACCGCGCAGACGACCGGCGACTTGCACCGTTTTTCCCGCGGAAGAAAGTGTACCGGTTAGCATTTGAAATTTCTGCTCCAACTTGAGTTCCCCTGAGGGCATGCGCCAGGTGCCGGCCGCTTTGGCGGGGACCACCCATAGATAAGCGACGCAATTGAAGCTGCAATTAGGTTTGCTTTCATCGCGAATTAAATCGTCGTGTTGCCAGTCTTCCATGGTGAAGGTATTGCCGATGACGCGCGTGCCCGGTTTGAGATTGAGAATGGTGGGGCGCAACTTCAGGTTGATGCTGGGCAGGAGAAACAAAGTAATCACACTGACCTGATTCAAATCGAATTCGAATAGATCCTGGCGAATAAAATTAACCCGATCAGCGACACCTTCTTTTTCGGCGTTGCCGCGTGAGTGCTCGACCAGATCCGGGTTGAATTCCACGCCAATGCCTCGTGCACCATGTCGGGCGGCGCCAATCACCGTGCGACCATCGCCGGAACCCAGATCGACCACTACGTCGCCCGGGCCCGCCTTGGCCAACTCCATCATTTTGTTGACCATGATGAGATCGGCGGGTAGCCAGATGACATCCTTGCCGGGCAGGCCGACGTAGGGCTCGAACGGTTTGTTCGCGTCCTGCGCCATGGACGCCACGGCAAAAATTGCCGCAGCGGTTGCGGCTAATAGACTAAGCGTGTATTTCCGGCAAGCATTCATCTTGATAAGGCGTTCGCTATTACTTCGCGGGTTCGGCCTTGGCCGGCGCATCTGCTTTCGCTGGTGCATCCGATTTTGCCGGTGCGGCGGCAGGGGCTGGCGTGGCGACAGGCGCAGCCACTGCGGGTTTGGCGGGCGCCGGGGGGGCCGACGCAGAATCAAGCGCGGTTTTAATCTTGCCGGTGTCGGTATCGAGTGTTTCCTTGATCGCTACCAGGCCTTTGGTGGCGCCTGCTAGATCTTCTTTTTTCACCGCGTCGTCGATCATTTTCACGCCACTGCCCATAGTGTCGCGAAGACCCTCTGCGACGGGACGCCATTTTTCCACCAAATCAACCACCGCCTGGAACTTAGCTAGTGCCGTGGCGTTCATCGCTTTTTGTTGGTCATCGAACTTATCGGCCAATTTTTTACGATTATCTTCGTTGTCGAAACTGGCAGCCTTGCTTGCGGCATCGTCGGCGCCCTTGACAGCTTCCTGATAGGCGGAACTAAATGCCTCTAGACCACGGCGTTTGGCCGTGGTGAGCTCCGCGCCCATTTTGGCCACCACGGCCTGCGAATCCTGAAGTTTTTTGTCGGTGCCAGCTAGCGTTTCCGTGATGCCCTCTTTTTCCATGGCAAGCATGGCGGTGGCGCCCACCATGATCAGGATCAACACTCCGGCCAACGAACTGGCGGAGATGATGAAACGCCGAAAGGCTTTTCTTCGGTCGGCTTCAAGTGCCGTAATGTTTTTCATGATTTCACTGGCGGTGCGATAAATAGTAAAAATCGCGAGAACCGCGGCGACGACGCTAACTAGCAATGCCATTTCCATTTTTTATCTCCAGGTGATTGCGCGTAGGTGAATATCTAGGTAAATACTATTTTATGCAATTCTCAAACCAAGGCACGCTTTAAGCCAGTGACTGCCGCCGTCGCGATGACCTCGGGCACCACCGAAGGGTTCACCGGCGCCATGATGTGCGCGCCGGCGATGCCGGGAATGGTGGCCAATTCGCGCAATATTTCCACGCAAATTTTCTTGCCTTCCTCGCGGGCATCGGCCGCGTTGTCTAGGCGCTCCACGATGTAGTCGGGAATGATGGTGCCAAATAATTTTTCTTTCATCCAGCGCGCAGATTTTCCCGATGGGATAGGGCAGACGCCAATCAGGATTGGCAGGCGTTGCGCGATGCCCAGGTCAAGAAGGCGCTTGGCATAACGCCGCGCGATGCCCATATCCATGCAGAATTGCGTTTGCGCAAAATCCGCGCCGGCGTCGACCTTGCCCAACAAACTCGTGGGGTTCCATTCGGGCGGGGGGTCGATAGGCATGTCAGCCGCGCCCAGTACCAGGGCCGTGTTTCCCTTGATTTCTGTGCCTGGGGGCAACTTATGTTCGGCGCGCATCAAATGCGCCGTGGCCAATAAGGCCTTGCTATCTAGATCGCCCACTGCTTTGGCTTCGGGTTGATCGCCAACCTTGGGATTGTCGCCTGAGAGTATCAACACATTGCGAATTCCCAGCGCCATGGCGCCGATCAGATCGGCTTGCAACGCCAGGCGATTGCGATCACGGCAGGTCATTTGCAGAATGGGTTCGATACCGTTTTGTAACAGGAAATGCGCAGCGACTAGGGTGGATAGATGCGTTTTCGCCCCGGCGCCATCGGTGACATTAACGGCAGTGGCAAGGCCTTTCAACGGGGCAGCCTTCGCCAGGAATTCGGCGAGGTCTGCTGATACCGGCGGGGATACTTCCGTGGTAACGACGAAGGCGCCACTACGCAGGTTTTGTTGAAGTTGTGTGGCGAACAATGCGTTGCCTGCGGCTATGTTCATGTTGAGGGCTTTGCAAGTATTGACGCGTTTTTCGCGGCGCGTTCCTGGAGAAATACCGCCAGGGCGAGTGCGGCGCCGACAATGTTGAACCAACTTGCCTCGGCGAACGCCGCGGTGGGAATCAACAGGCACGCGCCCGCCGCGCCATAGAGAAGACGCTGCAATAGGGAGAGCTTGCTAATCGAATAACCCATCATTGCCGCGGATACAAACCACACGCCCACCAACGCGGTGACGAAGTCGAGGAAGATGGAAAGCGGTTCGCCCTTCATCAAAAGCGTGTCCGAGAATACAAATAAGAAGGGCACCACGTAAATGGTCCAACCGAAGGTCATGGATGCCCAGCCGGTTTTGTTCTGGTCGGCGCCGGCGATATTGGCGGCAACGAAGGAGGCGATTGCCACTGGCGGGGTGATCATGGAGAGGCAGCCGTAATACATGATAAACATATGGGCGCCCATGGGCGAGATGCCCATTTTGATTAGGGTGGGGGCCACCAGTGTGGCAAGAACGATGTACACGCCCACCGTGGGTAGCCCAAGGCCAAGAATAATGTTGGTAAACGCGCATAAGAGAAGGAGCAGGATCAGGCTTCCCGCAGCCACCGTAATCAATACCAGACTCAGGGAAAATCCAACGCCCGAATAATTGAGCGTACCGATCATGATGCCGGCGGCGGCGCCCAGCATGAATAGATCCAACACCGACAATCCTGAGTCACGCAGCATCTCGTAAAAATCACGCCAGCCAATGCGCTTGCCACGAAACGGAATGATGATCCCCAACACCAATGCTGTTGCCGTGGCGGCAAGCCCGGCATTTTCCGGTTCGTAATTGAGCGAGAACAAGGTATAGATCAAAACCAGGAAGGGAATGACGAAATACCAGCCGTCTTTCAGCACCTGGGTGAGTTTGGGAATCTCATCGGGCTCAAGCGGTTTGATATCGCTGCGCGCTGCTTCCAGATCGACTTGGATAAATAATGCCGCGTAATAAAGCACTGCTGGGATCAAAGCAGCCAGCGCCACTTCCCAGTAGGGGACTTGCAGAAACTCCGCCATGATGAAGGCGGCCACACCCATCACCGGCGGCATGATCTGGCCGCCGGTGGAAGCACAAGATTCGATGGCCGCCGCCAGATGGGGTTTGAATCCCACGCGCTTCATCAAGGGGATGGTGACCACGCCAACCGTCAAAACGTTGGAGACTACGTTGCCAGAGATGGTGCCAAACAGCGATGAGCCGACAATGGCGATTTTTGCCGGGCCGCCGCGGTAGCGGCCCATCAAGGCCATCGAAATGTCGGTGAAAAAATAGGAACCGCCGGATTTGAACAGCACATGCCCGAATATGGTGTAGACCACCACAATGGTGGCAACGATCTTTAAGGCAATGCCCAGGCTGGCGGTGGAATCCCACATTACATAGTAGGTGAGCCGCTCAACCGGGATGGAACGCGCGGCGAATTCTCCCGGCAACGAGCCGCCAATCATGGCCAGGCCAAAAAAGAACAAAGTGGTGTAGACCAGCGCCATGCCCGTGGTGCGGCGCAGCCCCTCCAGAATTAGAAGAAACATTACTCCCGCGACAATCAAGCCATCCCAAGGACGGCGGGACACCAACTCGGAGTAATCAGGAAAGCGCACCATGATAAAAAGGGAGGCCAAGCAGGCGATAATTGCCGCGCAAATATCGAACCACGGTACCGGGCCCTTGCGCACCCGATAGCCGCCTTCGTCGCCTTTGCTGGCCGGCACGTGCAGGAACAAAAGCGGCATGGCCAAAGCGAGCAAGCCCGCGAGGTATTGCTCGAAATACACCGAAAGGCCGAGCATGCGCGGAAGATCTACGACCACCGCGAGAATCGCGCAACTTAAGGTGACCGCGAGTACGTTAATGAAAGTTCGCATCGCAGTTTGGGAGAAATTTGTTTAATATTGAAACAGTTGCGCATTTTGCCACAAGCCCCAAGCCAAATCGCGATTCAATGGTGCGCATTTCGACGTGATCTTGGGCGATAAAAAATCTTAAGGAGACTGTTTATGTCAACGCAGCGAGTTCGAGCAACATTTTGGGCAATAACGGCAGCATTGCCATTGATGGCTGCGACCGCGCAGGCGCAGGTCATTAGCCTGATTACCACACCGGCTGGCACATTCTCCAATTCGGCGGCCTCGGCGATGGCCAAGGTCGTCACCGAAAAAGCCAAGATCAGAATGACCGTGCAGGCGCAGGCAAGCTCGGGTTACGAAGAAGTGGAGGCGGGAACTGCCGAACTGACCGTATCGAACTCCTTTGATTCGACCTTTTATGCCATGGGCACTGGCGAATATGCGGCGCGCGGACCAAGTAAGTTGCTGCGCCATGTCGCCGCGCTCACGCCCTATCGCGTCGCCATGCACGTGCGCGCCGATTCGAAAATAATGAAAATTTCCGATCTCAAGGGTCGACGCGTATCCAGCGATTTCAATGCGCAAAAAACCATTGGTCGGATTATTTCCGCGCACCTGGCCAACGGCGGTCTTTCCTACAAAGATGTCAAAGGCGTACCGGCGCCAAACGTCTTTCGCCAAGCCGAGGATTTCAAGGCCGGCAAAGTCGATGTGATGTTCTTCGCCATGGGTTCGCCGCAGGTGAAGGAAGCTGCGGCGGCATTGGGTGGACTGCGCGTTTTGGAAGTGGATGCATCGGCTCCCGCGGTAAAACGGATTGAAGACTTTCTGCCTGGCGCCTACACCATCAACGTGTCACCTTCACCGGCGACCGATGGCGTGACCAAACCGACCAATTTGATTGCGTTTGACATGAACCTCAATACTTCGGCCAAAGTGTCGGATGACATCATCTATGGCGTCACCAAGGCTTTGTATGAAAATAAAAAGGATCTAATGGACACGTTTCCGCCATTCGCGCTGCTTGATCCGCAAATGATGAGCAAAATTCAGATTGGCATCGAGTTCCATCCAGGCGCGATTCGTTTCTATCGCGAAGTAGGCCTGTGGCCACCACGCGCCGCGCCAAGCGCTGCTGCCCCGGCCAAGGCCGCAGGCGCGGCGAAAAAGTAACCGAGTCAGTTCGCTGCTATGTAGTCGTGGATATAGGCTGGACATAAACCGATAGATCAACCATCAAGGAGATAAAGCCATGCACAAACCATTTACCGTACCACCGGAGTTGGAAAAGAAATTGGTAGCGCGTCGCGGCAAGCTGCACGCCTACGAATCGTTCGATCCTAAAAAAACCGCCCTCGTAGTGGTGGATATGCAGAACTTTTTCATGGCCGATGGTGAGTTAATGGCGGCCAATGGTTCGGCCGATATCGTCCCCAATGTGAATCGGCTGGCGCGGGAAGTGCGCGCGGCCGGTGGGTTCGTCGTATGGATTCAGGCTCTGGCCGAGGCGCCGGGCACCGATGGCTGGGAGCCGTTCCACGCGCTATTTCACGAGAAGGCGCAGGGTAAGAGACTGGGTTCGATGAATATCAACGGTGAAGGTTTCAAGCTCTGGCCCGACATGGATGTTAAACCCGAGGACGAGCGCGTCATCAAAAAACGCTATAGCGCATTCATTCAAGGTGCTTCAAACATCGAGGAGGTACTGCGCCGCCGCGGCACCGAGATGGTGTTGATTACCGGTGTGGCCACCAATGTGTGCTGCGATTCCACCGGGCGCGATTGCATGATGCGGGGCTTACGCACCATCATGGTGTCCGATGGCAACGCCTCGTTCACCGAAGATGAGCACCAGGCAGCGTTATTGAATTTCATTACGTACTTCGGGGACGTGCAGTCCACTGACGAAGTCGTTCTACGACTCAAGGCTGGCGTGAAAAAGGAAGCCGTGCCGGCTTGAAATAACGCCTAGCGCAAACCAAACGCCCGCTTCATGCGGGCGTTTTTCTTCGCGCTGCCCGCTTCATGCGGGCGTTTTTCTTGGGGCATCAAGTTACTTTGAATCCCATCAAATTCGCGATAAGGTTGCGTTG
Source organism: Burkholderiales bacterium (assembly GCA_046153355.1). Taxonomy (GTDB): domain Bacteria; phylum Pseudomonadota; class Gammaproteobacteria; order Burkholderiales; family SG8-39; genus 2-02-FULL-62-17. The sequence goes on along the minus strand of JBJXEY010000527.1, from coordinate 277 downwards.
TATTTGCGAAGTCCCCGCAGCGACGGTCGCGGCTCGGCTATCGCGGAAAAATCTCGCCATATCGAATTCTTCGTTGTAGCCATAACCGCCCATCACCTGCATGCCTTGTTGCGCGACCTTCACATAGACCTCGCTCGCATACAGCTTGGCCATGGTGATTTCACGAAGGGCGGGCTTTCCTTCGGCCACCAGGGAGGCGGCACGCCAGGTGAGGGTGCGCGCCGCTTCCACTTCAGTGGCCATGTCGGCCAGCATGTGGGCAATGGCCTGGTTGTTG
>JBJXEY010000526.1:0-11437 GCA_046153355.1 Burkholderiales bacterium | reverse complement strand
GCCGTGACCGAGCTTGCCTCGCGCGAAGTCGCGGCGCTGCCAATCGATGCTGGCCAGATCGACCTGTTGATCCAGGTACTCGACAAAGCACGTATGCCGGGCCCCAGGCAGTCCCGGGCAGTCGCACGCAGCCTGCTTATTGAACTTAACGCGAAATTGCTTGCCGGCTTGGTGCCCGCAGGCATCCTCCCACGGGCGAGGCAGGCTCTCGCCAGCAACGAAGAGGGCAAACCCATGCCTTCGATCCGCGATGCCTACGGCCATGCGCCGGCCTACCTACGCTTGGTGCATACCTGGGCCGTGAATGACATCGAGCATGCGGTGTTTCACGATGCGGACAACGGCATGCTGGTCGAAGTCCACGACCCCGCCAACGGGTTGACCGGCTGCGCATCGATGCTGGTGAAATACCACGACCTGGCGAATTTGAACCAGCCTCACGCACTGGCGAACACCGGCATGCCGGTCGAGGTGCTTACAAAATTGGGGCCGGATGCCGCGAAGCCCCGCGCGACGCGCATCGGCACCGCGCCGCCGATTTCCAGCGCTCACGGGCTCGCTGTCGAACGCAAGGATTTCCTTGCGTCCTGGCACAAAAACGAAGGGTACGATCGCGCAATAGAGTATCGCGCCTACTACGACATACTCACCGACAATGTCAGCGTTTACTCAAGAACCGTGGACACCACGGGACGCGGCACGCACGCCGCAAACAAACACGCGAGGGATGAATTTGGGGCCAGCCGTGGCACGAAGACAAAAATGTTCACCTTCAGCGGCAGGGCGATCATCGAGGAGGGCAAGCATGACGATCCGCATCTGCATCCTGATCTGATCCGCGCGCTCACCCGGATCCGGCCCCCGAGGTGGCGGCCAACGGGAAAGATGCCGCTGATCTATGTGCCGCGGCCCAAGCACCACGCGTGACCGTGCGCGGTATCAGCCTGCACCACGTCACGCGAGCCCTGGCGCCTAACTCGGTGATAGTGGGCTAAGCCGCTTCCTCTATCCACGCCATCTGGATCGCTTCAAGAATTTTTTCTCCGGAGCGATCGGCGGCATCGTCAAACTCTTCCAGCTCCATCACCCAACGATGCAGGTCGGTGAAGCGCACGGTGAGCGGATCGATATCGGGGTGTTTGTCGATCAGCGCGATGGCAATATCCAGTGTGTCGGTCCATTTCATGACGTACTCCGTGCTTGTTTCATGCGTAGAGTTTGATTCACCCGTTGCGGTTGATACACACGCAGCGTTTGATCCACCCGTAGCCTGAGTTCCACTAATGTTTTCCCTCGGACACCATATTGATGGTGTATTTAGGAATCTCGATCACCATATCGGTAGCGGCGACGATGGCTTGACAGGATAAACGCGAAGTCGGCTCCAAGCCCCACGCTTTGTCCAGTAGATCTTCTTCCAACTCTTCCGCAGGGGTCAATGATTGGTAGCCCTCGCGCAGAACAATATGGCAGGTGGTGCACGCACAGGATTTTTCGCAGGCATGTTCAATATCGATGCCATTCTCGAGCAGCGTGTCGCACAATGACTTTCCCGGCGCCGCGTCGATCACCGCGCCCTCGGGGCAAAGTTCCACATGCGGCAACACAATGATTTGGGTCATAGATTCGCCAGTGATTTGCCGGTTAGAGCCTCACGCACCGAGCGATCCATGCGGCGCGCGGCGAAGGGTTCGGTGAGTCGATTTAAATCGTCGATCGCTTTCTTAATTGATCGATGATCGTTTTGCCGCGTCTGCGCCCGCAGCCAGGAGATGCCATCGCGAATTTCCTTGAGTTCGCTTTTATCGAGTAGCGCCTCATCCTGCTCCAGCGCCGTTTCAACCGAAAAGAGCATACGCTCGGCCTCTACCTGCTGTTCGCGCAGCGCTCGAATACGCAGATCATCTCCGGCATGTTCGAACGAATCTTTCAGCATGTGGGTGATGCGTTCATCCGACAAGCCATAAGAAGGTTTCACCGCTACGGACGCTTCGACACCGCTGGTAGTTTCGCGCGCGCTCACCGCGAGCAAGCCATCGGCATCCACTTGAAAAGTCACGCGAATGCGCGCCGCCCCCGCGGCCATGGGCGGGATGCCGCGTAGTTCAAACCTGGCGAGCGAGCGGCAGTCGGATACCAGCTCGCGCTCGCCCTGCACCACATGAATCGACATGGCGCTTTGACCATCCTTGAAGGTGGTGAATTCCTGTGCCTTGGCAACCGGGATGGTGGAGTTGCGATGAATCACCCGCTCTACCAACCCGCCCATGGTTTCCAAACCTAAAGACAAGGGGACCACGTCCAACAATAACCAATCTTCGCTGGCTGATTTGTTGCCCGCCAGCGCGTTGGCTTGCATGGCCGCGCCAAGGGCCACCACTTTATCGGGATCGAGATTGTTCAATGGCGCCTGACCGAAACATCCCGCGACAGCTCGCTGCACATGCGGCATGCGTGTAGCCCCGCCCACCATCACCACGCCCTTGACCTCGGAGACGGTGAGGCCCGCATCGCGCAGGGCCTTGCGTGTCGGCGCCAAAGTTTTCGCAACCAGGTGCTTGGTCATTTCCCAGAAATCGTGTTGCGTCACCGGTACGTCGAGCACCGCGCCGGTGGAAAGTTTGGCGTTAAAGCGGGCTTCGCCGTGATGGGTGAGGTACTCCTTCACCTGTCTTGCCTTGGCAATCATCAATGCGGTGTCGGTATCGGCAAGCGGCGGCAATTTCGCCTGTTCCAATACCCAGCAAAACAAGCGGTGATCGAAATCGTCGCCACCCAAAGCCGCGTCGCCACTGGTGGCAAGTACCTCGAATACGCCGGTAGATAGACGCAACACCGAAAAATCGAAGGTGCCACCGCCCAGGTCGTATACCGCGTAGACGCCTTCCGACGCGTTGTCCAATCCATAGGCAATCGCCGCCGCCGTGGGTTCGTTCAACAGGCGCATCACGTTCAGGCCCGCCAGAGTGGCCGCATCCTTGGTGGCTTGCCGTTGCGCATCGTCGAAATACGCGGGCACGGTAACCACCGCACCCATCAATTCCCCGCCGAGCGACTGTTCGGCGCGTAGCCGCATCACGCGCAGCAACTCCGCCGAAACTTCCACCGGGCTTTTGATACCCGCCACGGTGCGAACCTGCACCATGCCCGGTGTATCAACAAAATCGTAGGGCAAATTCTCCACGTAGGCAATGTCGCGCAGGCCTCGCCCCATGAAGCGCTTTACCGAAACAATGGTGTTCTTGGGATCGCGCGCGCGCTCACCCTCCGCCGCGTAACCCGAGGCGACCGAACCATCAGCGCGGTAATGCACAATGGAAGGCAACAAGGGATGCCCTTGTTCATCGTTCAACACCCCGGCGATGCCGTTGCGCACCGTCGCCACCAGTGAATTGGTGGTGCCTAAATCAATGCCCACCGCCAGCCGGTGCTGATGCGGCGCGGTCGATTCACCCGGCTCGGAAATTTGCAGTAGCGCCATCAGACCTGCTCCAGGGCTTCCATGCCGTCGCCGATGTCCTGCTCCAACTTTTCGATGAACAGCAGTTGCCTGGCAGCTTCAGCGGCAGGCTGCATGGCCGCCGAATTGAACCAGGCTTCCAAACGGGCGAGGCGCGCGCGTTTTTCCGCGCTCAACTCCCGGCTAAGCGATTCGAGTTGGCTCAAATTTTTCGCTGCGCGAGCATCTTCGATGTTTTCGCGCCAATCCAATTGTTGAATCAAAAACTCCTGATCCATGGCAGTGTGCTTCTCATCACATACATCAATTCCTTCAATTTTAAGAAGGTATATAGCGCGCCTCAAGGGAGTTTTTAGCGTTTGATAGGCGTCGTTGACCTCGGTAGCCAATTGCATGGCCACACGCCGCTCGGCCTCGGTGCCATTGGCGAAGCGGTCCGGATGCACCTTGGATTGCAGTTCGCGGTAGTTGCGATCAAGCGTCTCAAGCGACACGCTAAACGCCATCGGTACGCCTAGCAATTCGAAATAATTAGAAGAACTTGCCATTTTTCAACAGTAAAAAAGGGGCCGTGAGGCCCCTGTATTTGCATATGTCGCGTTCAAACGTTGAAGGATTCCCCGCAACCGCACTCATCCTTGACATTGGGGTTATTAAATTTAAACCCTTCGTTCAAGCCTTCGCGCGTGAAGTCAAGCTGCGTGCCATCGATGTAGGGCAGGCTCTTGGGATCAACCACCACCTTGACGCCATGCGAGTCAAAGGTCATATCCTCGGGGTTCAAGGCGTCGGCGTATTCCAGCTTATAAGCAAGCCCCGAACAACCGGTGGTGCGCACACCCAAACGCAAGCCCACGCCCTTGCCGCGTTTGGTGATGAAATTCGCCACATGCCTCGCGGCGCGTTCGGTCAATGTGATCGCCATCATTCGCCCCTTCTAAACCGTTGCGCTGGCCTTAGACGATACCCCTGCCACGGCGCTCACCGAGGCCGAAGATTCAAGCGAACCTTCGGCGTGTTTCTTGCGATAGTCGCTGATGGCTGCCTTGATAGCATCTTCGGCCAAAATCGAGCAGTGAATTTTCACCGGTGGCAACGCGAGCTCTTCGGCGATTTGCGAGTTCTTGATAGTGCCCGCCTCATCCAATGTCTTGCCCTTGACCCATTCGGTAATTAACGAAGATGAAGCGATTGCCGAGCCGCAGCCATAAGTCTTGAAGCGCGCATCTTCGATGATGCCTTCTTTGCTCACGCGAATCTGCAGCTTCATCACATCGCCGCAGGCCGGCGCGCCCACCATGCCGGTGCCCACCTGCTCATCCGTCTTATCAAAAGACCCGACATTGCGCGGATTTTCGTAATGATCGATAACTTTCTCGCTATAGGCCATGTGTGACTCCTGTTATAGGTTTGCGGCGTAGGTGCAGCGTTGCACGATCAATGCGCAGCCCACTGTACCGTGTTCAAATCAACCCCATCCTTGTACATCTCCCACAATGGGGACAATTCTCTTAATTTATCTATCTTGCGCCGCAGTAAATCGATCGCGAAATCGACCTCCTCCGCAGTGGTGTATTTGCCCAAGGTAAATCGGATCGAGCTGTGCGCCAATTCATCGGAGCGCCCCAGCGCACGCAACACATACGAAGGCTCCAGCGACGCGGAAGTACAGGCCGAGCCGGAAGACACCGCGATCTCCTTGATCGCCATGATGAGCGACTCGCCTTCGACAAAATTGAAACTGATATTCAGATTATGCGGAATGCGTTTTTCCATGTCGCCATTGAGATAGATTTCCTCCAGGTCGCGAAAACCGGCCTCTAACCGGTCGCGCAGCCCGCGAATGCGCTCGTTATCCGTGGCCATTTCGAGTTTGGCAATTCGAAACGCCTCGCCCATGCCGACGATCTGATGCGTAGCCAGAGTTCCTGAGCGCAAGCCGCGCTCATGCCCGCCGCCGTGCAATTGCGCTTCGATGCGCACACGCGGTTTGCGCCGCACGTACAACGCGCCGATACCTTTGGGGCCATAGACTTTGTGCGCAGTGACGGTAAGCAGATCGACCTTCAGCTTTTGTGTGTCGATCTCCAACTTACCCGCGCCTTGCACCGCGTCGCAATGGAAAATGATGCCCTTGGATCGGCACAACTCGCCAATCTCAGCGATCGGTTGGATCACGCCGATTTCGTTATTCACCATCATCACCGATACCAGCACCGTATCGGGCCGCATTGCGGCTTCAAGTTGCGAAAGCGTAATCAACCCGTTTTCGCCGGGGTCAAGATATGTGGCGCTGAAACCCTGGCGCTCCAACTCGCGCACCGTGTCGAGCACCGCTTTGTGCTCGGTTTTCACGGTGATGATGTGCTTGCCCTTGGATTTATAAAAGTTCGCCGCGCCTTTGATGGCAAGGTTGTTGCCTTCAGTGGCGCCAGAAGTCCAGACAATTTCTCGCGGATCGGCGTTGAGCAACGCGGCAACATGTTCGCGCGCCTCCTCCACCGCTTTCTCCGACTCCCAACCGTAGGCGTGCGAACGGCTAGCCGCATTACCAAAATGCTCGGTGAGATAAGGAATCATCTTCTGCGCCACGCGCGGGTCTACCGGCGTGGTGGCCGAATAATCCAGGTAAATTGGGAACTTCATGTTTTCTCCGTGCTCATGCTGGGAGGTTGGCTGACTTAATGAGCGCCTCTTTCATCGCCGCGTCCTTAAAATTCACGTCTTTCAAACGTTTGTCTTGCAGAACCGCGATACCTTCGCCTGCTTGGCGCTCGCGCTGCTTGGCCACCAGATCGGCAAGTTTCACCGAATTGAGGTACTCATACATCTTCTCGTTCAAGGTGGACCACAACTCGTGCGTCATACAGCGTTGCGCATCCGCACAATTCTCCAACCCACCGCATTGCGTGGCATCCAACGGCTCATCCACGGCGCGAATAATTTCAGCCACGGATATTTGGTCAACCGGTCTTGCCAAGGTATAGCCGCCGCCCGGACCACGCACGCTATCCACCAGCAGGCGCCGGCGAAGTTTGCCGAACAATTGCTCCAGATAAGAGAGCGAAATGTGTTGACGCTTGCTGATGCCGGCCAGCGTCACCGGACCCTTGCCGTCGCGCAATGCCAGATCCAACATCGCCGTTACCGCGAAACGCCCTTTAGTCGTCAATCTCATGGCCACCCTCTTTGGCAGTGAATGCGAAAAACAACGATCCGTAAATTAACTTGATGCGCTCCAACCCACCGCCATCTGTTTTCATGCCTTCGCATTTAACCAAGTTATTTACTCAGGATTAAAGTCTAAGGTATCCGAGGAAAACAATCAACTATTATTCTGAGACCTTCTTTTCAGCCCATCGCGATGCCGACAAAGCACTGTCGCGATCCGCTTTCATCACCTCTAACTCTTTTAAAATCATATCGATACGGCTATCCAAGTCATTGCTGTGATCAATCAGGCCTTCGATTGCCTTGGATACCGGATCATCGTCCCGCGTCACCGCATAGGCCGAAAAACCCATTTTCGCGGCCTTTTCTTCCCGGGATTTATCACGTTCATCCAGGATGACACGAGCGGGGATACCCACCGCCGTGGCGCCTGGGGGGACATCTTTGACCACCACCGCATTGGAGCCAATCTTCGCGCCTTCGCCGATGACAATCGGCCCTATCACCTTTGCGCCGGCTCCCACCACCACGCCCGAGAGCAAGGTGGGATGGCGCTTGCCCCTTTGCCATGAAGTCCCGCCTAAGGTCACACCATGATAGAGCGTGCAATCGTCACCAATTTCGGCGGTCTCGCCAATGACCACACCCATTCCATGATCGATGAATACACGACGGCCAATGGTTGCCCCAGGATGAATCTCAATGCCGGTTAGAAACCGGCCCAGGTGCGAGTTAAACCGCGCCAACCAGCGAAAACGATTAGTCCACAGCCAATGGGAGAGGCGATGCAGGCTCAATGCGTGCAACCCTGGGTAGCAGGTGACCACCTCCCAGGAAGACCTTGCCGCCGGATCGCGTTCGAAAACACACGCGATATCTTCCCTCAATCGGGAAAACATCATTGATTCTCCAGTGAATTATCGCAATTGAAGCACCGATTGATCTCCGCATTGAGCGCTCGACATCTCTCGCTTCGTACTGGGTTCGGGGGATCACAAGGGGGCCGCGCCACCTTGTTTGTTACCTGAATTATGACAAACCAGAGTAAATTTATCAACTTTTCGGCTTGAAACCGTTTGCGCTGGTTTTACCCATTTGCCTATCCCACGCAGTCAACATGCCGCGAAGAATATTGACCTCCTCGCGCTGCATGGCCGCCCTGCCGAACAGCCGCCGCATGCGCTCCATCATGCGCTTGGGCTTTCCCGGTTCGAGGAAATCGGTTTGCGCGAGGCTCGCCTCCAAATGCGCGTAAAAATGTTCGATTTGGTCGATGCTCGCCAGGTCTTCACTCGCCCCAGTGACGACGCGTCCCCCGCCTGAGGCCATATAGATTTCATATGCCGCTACCTGCACCGCAGCGGCAAGGTTCAACGAGCTGAAATTTGAAGCCGTGGGAATGTGCGCGAGCGCATTGCACAGCAACACCTGTTCATTGGAAAGACCCGAGGTTTCGTTGCCAAACACCAACGCAACCTCATGCTGCCGCGCGATTTCAATCGCTTTCGCGGCAGCGCCCCTGGCATCCAAAGGCGTATGCGATAAATCTCTCACGCGCGCGGAAAAAGCAATGGCAAGCGCCACACCGTCGAGAGCTTGCGCAAGTGACCCATGCACCTGCGCGCTGGCCAGGAGATCGGCGGCATTCACCGCGAGCGCATCGGCCTCTTTATCGGGAAAGCGGCGCGCATTGACCAAGTACAGGCGCGACAAGCCCATGGTTTTCATGGCGCGCGCCGCCGCGCCGATATTGCCTGGGTGCGACGGCTCGCACAGCACGATGCGAATGCGATCCAGACCAACCGAGTCGACCTGTCCGTCCACCGCATCCGTTTCTTTGAGATTTTTTTTGTTCAAACTCAATTGCCGTCAACGTCAATGTAGAAACAGCCGCAACGATTCACACGGACTCCCGGTTTCAAAATAGTAGAATCGGCCCCGCCCGATGTGTTCTTCGCGGGCGCTCTTTCAAAACGAAAGTCATGCAATGCATCCGATGCTCACGATCGCGGTGAAAGCCGCGCGGCGCGCCGGCACCATTATCAATCGTGCCGCGCGCGACGTCGACCAGGTGACGGTCACACGCAAACGCCACAATGATTTTGTCACCGAGGTGGATAAAGGCGCCGAAGCAGCCATTATCGATGTGATCCGCGCCTCCTACCCCGACCACGCGATCTTAGCAGAGGAGTCCGGCAAATCGGCCGGAAAAAAGGCCGGCGCCGAATACACCTGGATCATCGATCCGCTAGATGGCACCACCAATTTCATCCATGGCTTTCCACAATACGCGGTGTCGATCGGCATCATGCATCGCGAAACGTTGACCCATGGCGTCATCTACGACACCTTCAAGAACGAACTGTTTCATGCCAGCCGTGGCGGCGGCGCATTTTTGAACGACAAGCGCATACGCGTCTCCAAACGCACCCGCTTCGCCGATGCCTTAATCGGCACTGGTTTCCCCTATAGCAATATGCAAAGCCTAGATCATTACCTCACCATGTTTCGTGCCGTGGTGAGCCAAGTGGCGGGCGTGCGCCGTGCCGGCGCGGCAGCCTTGGATCTGGCCTACGTGGCCGCAGGCAGGTTGGATGGGTTCTGGGAACTGGGCCTCTCCCCCTGGGATATCGCCGCAGGCATCGTTCTCATTCAAGAAGCTGGCGGATTGGTATCCGATCTGCATGGCGAAGCCGATTTTCTCAATACCGGCCGCATCGTCGGCGGCAATCCGAAAATTTTCAACCAGTTGCTCCAGGTGCTCTCCCCCCTGGAGAAACCCATCACCGCATGAGCTGGCTCACCCGGTTGCGTCGCGTGTTCGCGGCCAAAACCGGGAACCGCGGTGACATGTACGACGGCGCCGCCTTATTGGAGCGTGCCATTGCGCTGCATGAAGCCGGCAACCTGGGCGCGGCACGAGAAATTTACGCCGACATGCTCGCGCGCGATCCGCGCGACGCCGACGCGCTGCATTTGTCTGGGGTACTTTCGCTGCAGCGCGGCGACAACATTCACGCGCGCCACCTGATCGAAAAAGCGCTCGAAGTACGGCCAGCAGCGCCACGCTTTCATTTTAATTTGGGTAATGCGCTCGCCGGATTGGATATGCACGGCGAAGCCGCGAAGAGTTATCGACGCGCCACCGAGTTGGACTCAGCGCATGCGCCGAGCTGGTTTAATTTAGGTTCAGCGCTGACAAGGATCGAGTCGCATCGCGAGGCCGTGGATGCCCTGCGCCATGCCTTCGGTATTTCTCCCGATCTACCCGGCTTACGTCTGATGCTGGCTCAGTCCCTATTCAACGCGGCAAGCGCGGGTACGTTAGGCATTGGGGCATTCGCGGAAGCCGTGGCGTTACTGAGACTTCATTGGCAATCTGCCGAGAATCCGCGCGAAGCACGCCAGTTGCTCGCTCAATGCTTGCAAGAAAATCACCAATGGAGCGAAGCGGCGGAACATTACCTCGGCTTGATCGAGGCTTCGCCCGAGCTGGAGGTTGCGCACAATAATCTTGCTAATTGCTACAACCAACTGGGCCGCATGGACGCGGCTATCGCGCAATATCGCGAGGTGCTGCGTTGTTCGCCTGAAAATGCGCTGGCCGCCTCGGCCATCGTTTCGTGCATGAATTACGCTAGCGAAGCGACACCGGCAACCATGTTGGATGAACATGTGAAATGGGCAAAACGCTTTGCACCGGTCCCGGTGCGAACCAATTCGCATGTCAATTCGCGCGACACCGGGCGCCGGCTGCGCGTGGCCTACGTTTCGCCGGATCTGCGCCGCCACCCGGTGACCACCTTGTTCGCCCCCATCATCGAGCGGCACGATAAAGCGAAATTCGAGATCAGTTGTTATTACAACTACCCTCGCGAAGACCAAGTTACGCAACGCATCCGTTCAGCCGCCGATCACTGGGTCGATATTCATCGCTGGAATGACATTACGGTCTCGCAGCAGTTGCGCGACGATGGCATCGACATTCTGGTGGACCTGGGCGGCCATACCTCTTACGGGCGCCTGCGCGCCTATGCCTACAAGCCGGCGCCGGTGCAAATCAGTTGGCTGGGTTATTTCGCCACCACCGGCATGGCGCAGATGGATGCCTTCATCACCGATCCCATTTCGTCGCCCCCTGGTCAGGAGCGATGGTTCAGCGAGCCGCATTTGGTGCGCTTGCCCGATACCCGCTTTACCTTTGAGCCGCACGAGTTTTATCCGCCGCCCGGCAAGCCACGCCAACGCACACCAGGCGCCGTGACGTTTGGCTGCCTGAATAATCTGGCGAAAATCAATTCGCAGGTGCTCAATGCCTGGTCGGCGATTCTGGAGCGTCTGCCTGAATCGAGTCTTTTGATCCAGGCCTTGGCCTTGGAAGATACGCCCAATCGCGCGGCGTTCCTCGCGCGTTGCGCAGCCGCGGGCATCGCCCACTCGCGCATCGAGATTCGCCCCTGGACAAGCCTCGAGGTTGCGGCTAGTACCTATCACGACATCGACATTGCCCTGGACCCGTTTCCCTTCTGCGGCGGGATGACAAGTTTTGATGCGTTGTGGATGGGGGTACCCGTGGTTACCCTGGCGGGTGAGTTGATCGCCGGACGACAAACTGCTTCCATACTTGCCAACCTGGGTTTGAACGACCTAGTCGCGGAAAATAATCATCGCTATGTCGATCTTGCGGTATCGCTCGCGCAACACCCTGATCGATTGGATTCGCTGCGCACTTCGCTTCGATCAACCTTCGCCGCGTCAGCACTGTGTGATCACGATAAGTTCACCCGCGCCCTGGAGGCGGCCTAT
>JBJXEY010000516.1:0-8480 GCA_046153355.1 Burkholderiales bacterium | reverse complement strand
CGCGCTTTTCTTGCTGTCAGGCGGCGTTGTCGCTGCTCTCGGATTACTTTCGCGCCCAATATTCGTCTGAAGCCTTGGATCTCGACAGAGCTTCAGCATCCTCCATGCCCGGCGCCATCGATCCAGGCGTGCCTGCCATCACCTGGTGATGATCGATATTCAACATGCGTATCCAGCTCTGCTGGCCATAGGTGAGCCCAATGGCGCAACCCAACTCCACCAACTCGGGCTCCGAAAAATGCGCGCGCATGCGCTCCCAAAATGCATCGTCCGTCTCGGTGCGCCAAACTATCGCCTCGGCATAAGACAGAGCGGCCTTCTGGCGCGCGTCGTACTTCACCGATTTCTCGAAATTCATCAGATCGTCGTAGTGCGCCTCCTGCAAACCCTGGCTCGCCCCTTTGATGGATCGCTGGTTGCCGCAGAACTCGCACACCACCGAGCGCGACACATACACGCGGCACAATTCCTTGATGCGATGATCGAGCACGCCATTCCTGAAAACCTTATCCCAGGAATCGGCAAAAAACCAGAAACAATCCGGCACATGCGCGCGTACCGCACTGCTCTCAGGTCGCGGCGTACCATCGCGCGCGCAGCGTTCCATCTCGGCGCGCATCTCGGGCGTCATTTTTTCCAGTGGGACGTAGCTGATGCGGGGTTCGCTCATAGGATGTGCGCCTTTCAAGACTCGTTGTGCGTATTATCGGCTTCGGCAGTTTATTTCGCATTCCGACCGGCGGATTTCCAGCTTCGCATAGAGTAGACATCCCTACCCGCACAACAAGCTTGATTTTCCGCGACAATTCATAGGCGCTTTTTTCGAGGCATAGAGCATGAACAGCACACAATCGGCACCCATCGCCCTGCTCAATTTGGTATGCATAATTTCCTTCTCGGGCGTTACCACGGCGCAAGACTTTCCCTCAAAACCCATCCGCCTGCATTCCTCAGGCGTGGTGGGCGGACTGACGGACAACACCGCCCGCATCCTCGCTGAAAGAATGCAGGCAAGCCCCGAGATGCGCGGTCAGGCGGTGATCGTGGAAAACCGCCCCGGTGGCGCGGGGGTGGTGTCGGTGATGAGCGTGGTGAAGGCGCCCCCGGATGGCTACAGCATCCTGATCGCAGACATCGGCCAGGCGGCGATTATTCCGGTGCTTGATCCCAAGCCCCAATACGACCCGTTGCGCGATCTCACGCCGATTTCGCGTATTGGCGAGATGCCGTTTTTCCTCTCGGTGAATACGTCGGTAGGCGCGGCCAACTTGCGCGAATTCATTTCCATCGTCAAAGCCAATCCGGGAAAATTTTCCTATGGCTCCAATGGTTCGGGCAGCGTGCATCACCTCGCCGCGGAGTCGATGAAGACCGCGTTGGGTCTGGATTTGCTTCACATTCCCTACAAAGGTAGCGCGCAAAGCACGCCCGCAATGATCGCCGGGCAGATTGATGTGTTGTTCACGCTACTCGCGCCGATGTCGCCGCACGTCAAGGCGGGCAAGGTCAACTTGATCGCGGTGGCCACCGCGCAGCGATCCAAGCAGGCGCCCGACATTCCCACCTTCGCAGAACTCGGCGTCAAGGACATGATCATCGTGCCCACGGTGAGCGCGTTGGCGCCGGCGGGCATACCGCGCCCACTGCTCGCGCGGTTGTCCGCCGAGATCGTCAAGGCGGCGCGGCATCCGGACGCTTTATCGCGTTTTGAAAAATTGGCTATCGATGTGGTCGCCAACAGTCCGGACGAATATGCCGCGCAAGTAAAAGCGGATTTGCTCACCTTTGCGCGCGCGGTCAAAATTTCGGGTGCGAAACCCGCCGAGTTTTGATGCGCTCACAATGACCGGCGACGACCGGCAGGGTGTGCGCGCAAGAATCGAAGCGCTGCTCAAAACCATCATTGAGCGCAATTTGACCGGGCATATTTTTACTTTCATGGTCAAAGACGAAGCGCTCGCCGAGGCAGATGCCGCCGATGCACGACGGGATCGAAGGCAATCGATAGGTGCACTCGATGGCCTGGCGGTCGCGATCAAGGACAACATCGACGTGCGCGGTCTGGCGACCAGCGCCGGCATCGGTCACTATCGAAATGCATTGGCGACATCAGATGCGCCCATGGTGCGGCACCTGCGCGCAGCCGGCGCCGTGATCCTCGGCAAAACCAATATGCATGAAGCGGCGCTGGGCGTCACCACCGACAACCCCTGGTTCGGTCAATGCGAGAACCCGCGATTTCCGGGCTACTCGCCAGGGGGATCGAGTGGCGGGTCTGCGGCGGCGGTCGCAGGGGAACTATCCGATCTGGCGCTGGGTACCGACACCATGGGTTCGGTGCGTATTCCCGCCGCCTGCTGCGGCATTGCTGGTTTCATACCGACACGTGGAACACTTGACGATGGCGGCGTGATGCCGTTATCGGCGCGCTTGGATTCGTTGGGTTTTTTTGCGCAAAACGCAATGGAATTGCGCAGCGCGTGGCAGGTATTGCGTGGTTCGACCCACCCCGACTCGCCGCGATCGCGTAATTTGCGCTTTGGATTGATGACGGATATTTTGCCGCATGACCTCGATGCTGAAATCAAAGCGATGATGTCTCGAGTGGCTGCGTGTCTAGATCGCCATGGCGTTGGCGCAACATCCATGGTCGCGTCCAATGTGGATTTCGCGGGCTTTCGAAAAGATTGTTTCGTTCTGTGCGAAATCGACGCGGCTCGCGTACACGCGCCCGCACTCGCCGCCGGCGCCAAGGAATTTTCACTGGAGTTACGCGCCTTGCTCGACTACGGCGCGCGCCAATCACCACAACGCCGCCTTGACATCCTCGCCCGACTGGATGCCGCACGCCACTCGTTTTTGGAACTGTTCAAAGAAGTCGATGTCCTGCTACTGCCCACGACGCCTCGCTTGCCATGGAAGCACGGCTCACCGCCACCACCCGACGTCGCAGATTTCACCGTACCCGCCAATATCGCCGGATTGCCGGCGCTGTGTATTCCGTGGGGAACGGCATCCAACGGCCTGCCATTGAGCCTGCAGATGCTCGCCGCCCCAGGCCATGACGATCTGCTGCTCGACATAGCGGCACTCATGGAACAATGGCGGCCCGAATGAATTCGAGAGTTTAACCATGGCAAATCCACGGGTTCCCTACCGTCTGGCAAGCGAGCGTGCGCCGCTCGCGCCGATGATGATTGGCGGCAAGCCCAAGCCCTTGATGGTGCACCTGGTGGTCAATGTCGAGCATTGGCAGTTCGATGAACCCATGCCCAGAAAAATCATCACGCCCCCGCACGGTATCGAAACCGAACCGGACGTGCCCAATTTCTCCTGGGCCGATTACGGCATGCGCTGCGGCCTGCCGCGCATTATGGAGGCCTTTGATGAGCGCGGGCTTCCAGCCAGCACCAGTTTCAACGCCGGCGTGATCGACGCCTACCCGCGCGCCGCGGAGGTGATGCGCTCCGCGGGATGGGAGTTTATCGGCCATGGCATGCAGCAGAAGTCGCTTGGCCGCGCGGCGTTGGATGAAAAAGCGTTGATCGAAGCGTGCCTTGCCAAACTGCAGGCCTTCACCGGCAGGCGCACGCGCGGCTGGCTGTCACCTGGGCTGCGCGAAACACACCACACGCCCGACATTCTTAAACAATGCGGCATCGAGTACGTTTGCGATTGGGTGATTGACGATCTGCCTGATTGGATGACCACGCGGCACGGCCCGCTCATCGCCATGCCGTATAACCTGGAGATCAACGACAGCATCATCTACGCGATTGAAAAACATTCTTCGCCGGAGATGTATCAACGGCTCGCAGACACGGTCGCGGTTTTTGATCGCGAAGTGAAGCGCCAGCCGCGCGTGCTGGCCATAGGCTTACATCCGCATTTGATCGGTGTGCCGCACCGCATCGGCTATCTGCATCGCATGCTGGATCTTCTCTTGCAACGCGATGACACGGTGTTCGTGCAAGGCGGGGAAATCGCCGATTGGTTCGCCTCCGCGGCGAAGTGATTGACTTACTCGCTGGCCTTGACACCGGAAATCTTCACCGCTCGCGTATAAAAGATTCGGTCTGCCTGTAACTGCGCCAGACTCTGCTCGGGCGTGCTGCCCACCACATCGATACCCAGGGCTTCAAAGCGTTTCAATGACTCCGGATGCATGGCTGCGCGGCGAATTTCGGCCGACAGTTTGGCGACAATCGGGCCCGGTGTGCCCAGCGCGGCGAGCGCGTGTACCGAGGGCACCAACAGAACATCTTTGACGCCCAATTCCGGAAACGAAGGAACCTCCGGCGCCTTGGGGGTGCGCTCGGGGCTGGATACCCCCAACAGGCGCACCTTACCTGCCCTGATATGCGGTTGAACCTGGCCTAGCGCGGTGAACAGCACATCGATTTCGCCCGCGAGCAGCGCCGGGGTCGATTGGCCACTGCTTTTATAGGGGATATGCACCATGTCAATCCCAAGACTGGTCTTGAGCGCTTCGGTAGCAAGATGGTGCACGCTGCCGATGCCCGAGGAACCGTAATTGAACTTGCCGGGATTGGCTTTCATAAGGGCGATGAATTCGCGCAGATTGGAGACCCCCACGCGCGAACTCACCGAGAGGAAAAACGGCGTCGTGCCCACCAGCGACACCGGCGTGAAATCCTTCAAGGAATCGAAAGGCGGTTTGGCGCTCAACACCGGAATGATCGCGGTGATCGATAAATCGGCGATCAAAATATTGTAGCCGTCGGGCGGCGAATTCATGGTGTATTGAGCCGCGACGATATGCACCGAGCCCTTATTATCGACGATCACGGGCTGGCGATTCATCTCGGGGCTTGCGGTGAGCCGCTCGGCCAAGATGCGCGCCACCACGTCGTTGAGTCCGCCCTGCAGGCTGGGGGCAACCAGGCGGACTGGTTTGCTCGGATAGCTACCAGCCGATTCCTGCGAACCCACGTGCGTTGCAAAGAGAAATGTAAAAAGGCCCAACAGAATATTTGCTCGCATTCTCAATTCCTCCTCAAGAAAAACGCTTCATTTACCCATTGGGCCATGGCAACGCTTGCGCGCGGATCGCTGTCGTCATCAGGTTTGTGCCGCCTACTTGTCTGGGGATTCCAGCGTCACCGTCTTGAAATCGGCGGGCAAAATAACTTCGAGCAACTCGACGTCATCGGAATAATCCAGCACCGAGTGTTTGATCCCGGGCGGTTGCAACCAGCAACTGCCCCTTTGCATCAGCTTCACGCCCTCACCCTCGAAGCTATTTTTGATCCACCCCTGCAACACATAGATCATCTGAAAGTTGACCTCGTGATAGTGCAATAGCGCTGCTTCTGATGTGTAAGGCGGTTTCAAGCGAATCACATGTGCCCGCGCCAGGCCTTGGGTAGCCTCGACCAGACCCAGATCGCGATACAGGGCGTAATTTCGCAGGCCCTCGGCCTTGAAATCTTTTTCATCGAGGTGGCTAACGTGAAACTTTTGGCTCATGAAATATCTCCGGGCTTGGTGCGACAATCAACCGATCGCCGCACCGCGCGGGCGAAGCTCGATCAAGTCGGCGCAACAATTGGCGGGCGTGACTGCCGTGTAGACGATGGCATCGGCCACCTCCTCCGCCGTGAGCGGTGAGATGGTGCGCGCCGCCAGCGCAGCCTGTGTTGCCGGGTGCGTGCTGCCATCGCGGATGTTGGTATCGACCATGCCGGGCGCCACTTCGGAGACACGCACGCCGCTTGCCTGCAACTCCAGACGCAAGCTGCGCGCAATGGCCGATAGCGCGTGTTTCGAAGCGCAGTAAATACCGCCCAGCTTGTAGACCTCGCGCGCCGCGGTCGAGGTGACAAAAATAATGTGCCCGGATTTACGTGCCGCCATTTTTTTGGCAACCGCTTGCGCCACCGCAAACGCCGCCAGCACATTGGTGTTGAACATCGCCTGGCATTCGGCGGCGCGCATGTCGAGGATTGGCGCGTAAGTCAGAACACCGGCGTTATTGACGAGAATATCCACCTCGCCCGCAGTTTCGACCAGTTTCTCGACGAATGCAGGTGATTCCAAGTCACCGGCGAGTACACGGATCACGTTACCCGATGAGGCACATTGTTTCGCCACCGCCTCCAGCGCCTCGGCGCGCCGGCCGGTCGCCAGTATGTTTGCGCCGGCACGCGCCATGGCCAACGCGGTTGCCCGGCCAATGCCGGCACTGGCGCCCGTGATCAGTATCGAACGCCCCTTCAAAGCGGAAGATTCCAATAAACAGCCCCCCCTGGTTATGCCGCGCAAGCGCGCGGACGCGGCGCTTGTTTCTACGCTTAAAACTTCGGCAGCCGCAAATGCACCATTTCGGTGGTTTCGCTTGCCTTCAAAGGCTCGATATCTACAGGTTCGGTACGAATCGTGGTGCGTCGTAAATAAGATTTGCCCGCCGTCTCACCCTTGCCCGAGAGTACGAAGTAAAGGCTGTTGGGCTCCAGTTGTAGCGTTGCACCGGCCTCGACGCGCACCACTTCATACTTTGTCTGGCGTTCGGAAAAAACGCCCAAAGTCTTGATCGACACGCCTTGTTGCTCGGCGTCAGGCAACCATTCATAGTTGGTGCTGTTCATCAACACCGGTTTCTCGTAGCGCGGCTTCGGGTAGACCAGTGGCCGACCATTGACATATTCCCAGATGGCCTCGTAGGCATCCTGATTCACCTTGGTGCCGTCTGGCTTGTAGTAGGTATACACGCCCTTCTCGAAGGTACCACCCTTGGCTTTCAATTCGCCCGCGCCGCGCTCTTCTTCATGCTCAGGCGTAAAGCCGCTGCCGCTGGCGCCACCGAATTGCACCAGCAAATTCCAGGTATCGCCATCCGATTTTTGCGGACCATAACGCACGCCTTCCGGGAAATAACCCGCGCCGCCGGGTTTGAGGCACCCGTCCGCGTCGTAATCGAATTCACCTTCCAACTGAAAGCGGATCTGGTCGAAATTGTGGCGATGGCGAGGCGAAAAAAACTTGCCGGAGATATTCACCAACCGACAGGAAAAATTATTCGGCCCGATTTCCCCTTCGAGAATCCGATAGGCCTTGATAATGCCATCGCGAATCTGATTTTCAAATTGCGTGAGTTGCCTCGTTTCAAGCGGAATGACCTGCATGGCTTGCTCCCTCGAATCAAAAATAAAATGTCATGAACAACTATGCGACGCGAACCACAAGAGATTAACCCAATTCCTTTATACGCCCAAAGAGCGCGGGCAACTCCCGATCACGCCGCCTTCTGATTCGCCAGATGTGCCTCGGTATTGGTGAGAAAAATCGCCGGCAATTCGGGGCCCCACAAATATAGAGAGTCCTCCGGCGGCCAGTCGTTGGTATCCCAGATTTCTCCCTTGGGGATGTAATCGATATCCGCCGAGTACTCGGCGAACGAACCCCAGGGATCTTGCACGTAGTGGAAATAATTGGAGCCCAGCACATGCCGGCCGGTGCCCCAACCCGCCTTGAAGCCGGCCTTTTCCATTTGATCGGCGCCGCGGCCGACTTCATCGATGCCGGGCACGTCCCAGGAGCAGTGGTGCCAACCTTTGGCCTCGCTTTTGGCGAAGGCCATCATGTGATGGTCGCTGCCATAGCGAGCGTGCGTGAACGCGATGAGGTCTTGGGACCGATCAGACAAGCGCAATCCCACCACGCTTTCGTAGAACGCTACCTGGCGCGGCACATCGGGGGTGAACATCAATACATGTGACAAGCGTCTGGGAAAAATCTTGCCCTGAGAGCCGCGCCCTTCAACCGCGCGCTCGTTGGCCATGGCATTCCTAAAGGTGGCCGGCCGCTTGCTGTCGGGCATGGTTTTCTCACCGGCGCGTACCTGTACTAAATTGTCGTCGGGGTCCTTCAACCAAAAACCTTCCTTACTGCCCAGCGGATGCGCTTCCGCAAACTTTGCCCCGGCGGCCTTAGCCTGTTCGCGCAACGGTTCAAGATCTTTCTCGAAACAGTTGAGCGCGATATAAGCCAAGCGCTTGTTCGCCCCCTTGAGCAAGCGCCCCCAGCAATGCGGCGAATCCGAGGCATACAACTCGAGGCCATCGGCTTTCTCTTCAACGCGCAGGCCAAAACAATCGAAAAAATGCTTGCCTGTGCCGAGATCGGGGATTTCCAGGGCGAAATGATCGATGGAGTGAACGCCAAAGCTCATACCCTGGTAGCGGGCCAGGAATGGTTCCAGATAGAAATCGGCGAAGCCACCACCCACTTCTTTTTCTGACCAGATCAAGAAATAATCGGCAATATTGAGATAGGCCAACAGAAAGCCCTGAATGACCTTTTCTCGGCTGAGATAATCGCGGATAGAAGTCTGTTGACGGATCTGTTCGGCCAGAAAATCAAAAACCGGCTCCCACTCGCCATGATACGCCATCTTGCCCAGCAGGTTGGAGAAGCGCCAAACATCGATGCGAAAAATGTTGACATCTTGAAACGCTTCA
>JBJXEY010000512.1:0-2653 GCA_046153355.1 Burkholderiales bacterium | reverse complement strand
CGCGCTGGGAAAACAAAGATTCCAATGCACCCAAGCCGCCAGCGGAAGTGCAGGCACGCAACGCCGCGAATCGCAAGCTATATCCTTTTTCGGTGGCCGAGTCCGAGGATATCGCAGCGGTGGCGTTGTTTTTGGCATCCAACGAATCGCGTAGCATCACCGGCACGGTGATACCGGCGGACGGTGGACGCTCGAGCTGTGTCAGGGGAAACATCCCCGTGTCCTAATTGTATCCGCTGCGAGCGTGGGATCCAGATAAGCCACGCACGCGGTCGGTCCGGCGTCCCTGATGACGCATCTATGCAGGCCGCGCGGTATCGTGCTCCTTCACAAAGCGCAGGACCTCCTGCGCGCAACGCTCTGGCATGACAAACTGGCATTGCGCCTTCACGCCCGGGAAGGTAATCAGCTTTGCATTAGGCATGAGGCTGCACAGACGCTGCACTTCTTGCGCCGAGACGATTCGGGTATGGTCCGCGCCGATCAGGGCGAGTGTGGGTACGTTGATTTTCGCCAGAAACGCTTCGACATCCACCTCCGTTTCCGCCGCCGCTCGAAAGTAACCCTTGGTAGCCTCAATCGGACTTTTCCACGCCTCCCGATCCACCCATTCGGCCAGTTCGCGATGCTCAGGGCCAAACTCTTCGACCAGCCGGGCTTTCCAGTGTTCGTCTGCGCCCCACACCGGGTGATGTGCCTCGACGCTGCCCATCTGTCCCAGACGGTGTTGTTTGAAACTCGGGCTGGGCGTGGTGACGACGGTCAGCGTGTTTAGGCGTTCGGAGTAGCGGTAGGCAAAATGGTAAGCCATAAATCCGCCCAGCGACTCGCCGACCAGATGCACTTTCTTCAGCCCCAGCGCATCGAGGAAATTTTTCAGATCGAGCACCAGTCCGTCGATGCTCCACTGGTAACCTTCAGGCGCTGGCGTTGAATCCCAATGACCACGCACATGCGGACGCAGCACCCGGTACTCGCGCGCAAGCGTTGGCATCCAGGCGTAAAACAACTGTCGCGGCTTGCGATTGCCGGTCAGCATGACGATCGTTTCGGGTGTTTTCCACGGGTCGGTACAGTCGTCGATGTAGTAGCCCATTTCCAGGGTGTCATCCACTCTGACTTTCTTGACATTTTCAGTTGCCACGGTATTTCCTTGATGGAATGCGGATTGGTCAGTCGGCTTTCAGTCCGGCGGCCTTGACGATTCGATGGTTCTGCTCAAGATCGCGTTCGATAAACTGGGCAAATTCTTTCGGTGTGCTGCCGACGATTTCCGTGCCTACGCCGGCTAGCCGTTCGCGTGTGGCGTGCAGGTTCAGCACCTCGGCTATCTGCGTATAAAGCCTGTCGATAACCCTGCCCGGCGTTTTCGCCGGTGCCACTACGCCCTGCCACGCACCCACGTCAAAATCCTTGATGCCTGATTCATTGAACGTTGGCACATCCGGCAGATAACTCGCACGCGCTTTGCTGGAAGTGCCCAGTATCTTCAGTTTGCCGGATTTGGCAAATGGGATAACAGAAGGCGCTGGCAGGAACGTCAGTTGGACTTCGTTTGACATCAGCGCCGTCAACGCTTGCGCACCGCCTCTGTACGGCACACGCACGAGTTGTGTTTGCGTCACCAGTCGGAAAAGCTCCCCGGCCACCGCTCCGGAACTGCCGGGGGACGCCAATGCGATTTTCAAGTCTCCCGGCTTTGCTTTGGCGAGGGCGATCAACTCCTGCACGGTGTTAAAAGGTGCCGCCATATTGGTCGCCAGCAATAAGGGCTGCGAACCCACGCGGGTAATCGGCGCAAAATCCTTGCGCACGACAAACGGCACATGGGGATACATGAAGGGCGCGATGGTATATCCCGATGCCGCAAACAATAAGGTGTATCCATCGGGCTGCGCCTTGGCAACGATATCGGCGCCCATAATCTGGCCCGCACCCGTGCGGTTATCAATTACAAAAGGCGTGCCGATAACCTCGCCGAGTTTGGTCATCACGATGCGGGCAATGAGATCGTGGCCGCCGCCAGCAGGCACCGGAACGATGACTCGCACGGGGCGCGTCGGGTAGCTGACCGATTGCGCTTGTGCGGTTCCGGCCAATAGCGCAACTATCATCGCGCCTACGATATCAGTCTGCGTACGGCGCAAGCGGCTTGCCTCGTCATTTTGAATCCATTGTCGCTGTGCATTTGGTTGAGTTGGATAACCGCAATTAAAGATCAATAAAATCAATGCCTTATCGTAAGGCACCCGTGCAACCGACGTGCGGGCGAGCATGTCTCGCGTATGGTGAAATCTTAATCCAATTTAAAACAGGCACCGCTATTTGAAAAATTCCGCCGCGTGCGGTGACAACGTGGAATGCGCGATGTTCATCAGTCGCGGGCTGGCGCAAAATAGTCGTTCACAAACGCACCCATCGAAGCGCTGAATGCACCGCAATCAAGGATCCAGAAAATGAGACTGCAGGGAAAATCAGCGATAGTGACAGGATCGGGCTCCGGGCTGGGCAGGGCCATGATCCAGCGACTGGCAGAAGAAGGGGCTTCGGTAGTCATCGCCGACGCAAACGAACAAGCCATGAATAGGGCGGTCAGCGAATTGACCGCTGCCGGGCATAAAGCCATAGGCGTCAGGGTAGACGTCACCCGCCG
>JBJXEY010000483.1:0-2626 GCA_046153355.1 Burkholderiales bacterium | reverse complement strand
CGGGAAATAGCTGGCCAGCCAGGCTTGGCGTTCGCCCGGCCGTGCTTGGGTCGGAGCTTTAATCTCGACATCGAGAATCGCTTCGCCGCTTTCGATAACCCGCCGGTAATGAACTTCAATGACGTCGGCTAATTCAGGGTTGGCTTGGCGAATGGTTTTGCCCAGAAAATACTCTGCGCTCTGGCCATTCATCGCCGCCAGCGCGGCGTTCATCGACAGATAGCGCAGAGTGAGGTCGACAAAGCACAATCCCACCGGCGCCGAAGTGTAGATGGTGTTGAGCAACGCCAAGCGCTCGTTGGCGATGCGCTGGTTATCGCGCCGGTCGGCATCGACGATTTGATGGCGCAACCCTAAGGTGGTCACGCTCCAGATCATCAACAGGGCAAAAGCTTGATTTTCTACACTGGCCAGGCCCGCCATCGCCGGGGTGCTGTGCATGTAATAGGCATCCGCCAGCAGGAGCGCCGTAAAGGCCCCCGCCACAGCGATCTTTTCCCGCCTGCCGGGCAGCGCCACCGACAAAACTAACGCAGCGGCATAATAAATCGGGAGTGCGATGTGGCCAGGTATCCACAGCCCGACAATATAGAAACCGCCGACTAGCAGAGCGGAGAACAGCCAAAACCATCTCAACCCCAAACCTTGACGCGCCACTAGAATCAAGGGATTGCTGCCCGTGCTTGGGTTGGTGTTGGGATGCTTAATAGTCATAGCAAGGCAATCTTCGGCTTAAATCAGCATGAATAAGGTCCTAGTGTACCAGACCCTCTGACAGTCTAACAAGGATGACGGGACTGCTACTAGCCCCCGGCATAATTTCCATAATTTGCCATCGGATGGCCAAGCTTAGCTCCACATGGGCGAAAGCTTGACAAGGCGCACCGCCCAGACAATAGATGGCGGGAATGAATTTTACTGGGAGATACCGATGGCTAACGACAAGAAATATTATCGCGACTTTCGCGAACACTTAAAGGCGCTGGAAGAGCGCGGCAAGTTAGTACGTATTGAGCGCGAGATCAACAAAGACACCGAGCTCATGCCACTGGTGCGCTGGCAGTTTCGCGGCTTGGACGAAGCCGACCGCAAAGCCTTCCTGTTCGAAAAGATCGTCGACTCCAAGGGCAAACGTTATTCGATGCCGGTGACCGTCGGCACCCTGGCGGCGACCACGGAAATTTATGCCATCGGCATGATGTGCGAACCCGATCAAATCGCCGACCGCTGGAATCAAGCGCAGCTGAACCCCTTTGACCCAGTCAAAGTCACTTCAGCTCCAGTCCACGAAGTGATTTGGCAGGGCCAGGATATTCTCAACGGCCATGGCTTGGACATGATCCCGGTGCCGATCTCAACGCCGGGCTTCGATAACGCGCCCTATCTGACCTCAGCCAACTGGATCACCAAAGATCCCGACACCGGCATTTACAACATCGGCAACTACCGCAGCCAGATCAAATCGGCCAACCGCACCGGCGGCCTGTTCACCTCCCAGCATCTGGGACAGCACTGGCGCAAGGCGAAAGCCAAAGGGCAACGGCTGGAAGCCTGCATCGCCATCGGCGTAGTGCCGAGCATCGCCTATTCGGCGACGGCAAAAATCCCCTACGATTTTGACGAATATCGCCTCGCCGGCGGCCTGGCCGGCGCGCCGGTGGAAGTCGTGCAAGCGAAAACCGTCGACCTGCTGGTGCCCGCCACCGCGGAGATTATCATCGAAGGGACCATTCCCACCGACATCGTCGAGCCCGAAGGGCCCTTTGGCGAATATCCCGGCTACATGGGCCACCGCACCGATTCGCCCTTTCTCGAAGTCACGTGCATCACCCACCGCCACGGTGCCATCTACACCGCCTTGATGAGCCAGTTTCCGCCCAGCGAGTCGAGCAAGATCAAACACACCGGCACGGAGAAAATCATTTACAAACTGTTGCGCCACGACAGCGGCAACTCGACGGTGCTCGATGTCGCCTTGCACGACGAAGTCAGCGGCAGCGGCCAAGCCTATTGCGTGATCAAAATGCGCAACCCGACCAAGGCCGAAGCCTGGCGCGCGCTGCACGCCACCGCCGGCTTCAACGGCAGCTACGCCAAAGTCTGCATCGCCGTGGATGAAGACATCGACATTCAAGATCCGGCGATGATCAATTGGGCGCTGTGCTACAACATGCGCCCGGGCGAAGATGTCGAGATCTCCAAAGGCAAGATGCCCGGCCTCGATCCGTCCACCTACCCGCCCGGCGCGGAACATGAGGATCGGCGCGCATCGTCGACTTCGGCCCTGCTGATCAACGCGATCCGGCCCTGGCCCTACACACCGGTGTCGCTGCCGAAAAAAGAATTCATGGAGCGCTCCACACAAATTTGGGAAGAGCTCGAGCTGCCGCCGCTCAAACCGCGCATGCCCTGGTTCGGCTACAGCCCGGGCGCCTGGACCAAGCAAGACGAAGAGGAAGCCGATTTGGCGGTCAAGGGAGATTATTTTGAGACCGGCAAGAAGCAGACTGGGCAGAGGAAGAAGTCGTAATCATAAGGCGGTCTAGAGTCTCGGGTCTCGCGTTTGGCGTTCGGGACTCCAGACCCGAGACGCTAGACAGGTTTAGAAGAGTCCCGGAATCCACCG
>JBJXEY010000472.1:0-19059 GCA_046153355.1 Burkholderiales bacterium | reverse complement strand
CAACCTCGCGAACTCGCGGAACAACAACGAAAATGGCCCTTCGTCATTGACCGCCATTTCCTTCGCATCCCGCCCACGGGAATACAAAATGGCAATTCGGCAACGACCGTCAACCTTCATGGGGATGCCCGATGCCATCGCCGGCTGCGTGCTGCTCTGTGTTGGGAAATTCGCCCCTGATGAGGCTTGCGCTTTGCCGGTTTCGTCCTGACGATTTTTGTCCAAGTTAACTCTCCTTTGGCAGGTGCCATTGTCGAGCAGGCCTTGGACGCCGAAGCGTCTTGAGTGGGGAGGCTGCTAAATCCCCGAGGGGCAAATACTAATCGTGGATATAGGGTGAGTCAACGCAATAAAAAATCGCAATAAAAAATCGATTAGTGCTTGATATCTCCATCAATTCCGCCTTTTGCGCCGCGACCCGACGTACATACTCAGGTGACTTAGTCGATACCAACCGCATCCAATAAAAAGGAAGAAAAATGCGCAGCGAATCCCAAAACGAAATCAATTACCTAGGCCAATTCATTCCGGTGCATTACCACCACAATATGTTGATGGACGCGAACCGGATGAAAAGTTTCAAAACGGCCATCGACTATGCGGTGTTCCCGGGGGCGAAGGTGCTCGAGTTAGGCGGCGGGACGGGCGTGCTCTCATGGTTCGCGGCCGCCAGGGCGGAGAAGGTCTGGTGCGTCGAATTCAATCCGGAGATGGTGCGCGAAGCCAAGCGTTTTTTATCCTGCAATCCCAATGGCGAAAAGGTTGCGGTGCTTCATGCCGACGCGTTCGAATACCTTCCGCCGGAGCCGGTGGACGTAGTGATCTGCGAAATGATCCACGTGGCGATGCTGCGAGAGAAGCAGGTCGATGTCATCGAGGGCTTCAAGCGTCGCTACCTGCAACGCTTCGGCGGCCCGCTGCCGCGATTTATTCCGGAAGCGGTGGTGATGGCGGTGCAACCGGTGCAGCAGGACTTCAATTTTGAAGGCTTCTACGCGCCCATTGTCCAGTTTCAGGAAACCAGCATGCAAAGGCCTAAAACGGTCTCGATGGCCGATCCCGTCGTTTATGCGATGCTCGATTTCAGCGTCGCCGTGGCACCGGAGATAAGCTGGTGCGGCACGCTACGGGTCAAACGCGCGGGTACGGTCAATGCCTTGCGTTTCATCACCAAGAATATTCTTGCCGTGGTGAAGGAAAGCGGATCGACCATCAATTGGCTGAATCACTACATGGTGCTGCCGCTCGACGCGCCTGCTTTGCTGCGCAAGGGCGAAGAGATCGATATCGCGTTTGAATATCGCGCAGGCGCGCAGATACCTTCGCTCCAGTCGGCGCTACAGGTAACCCGCCATGCCATTCGCAGGCAGGCGAGCCACTGATCGAATGCCTGGCGTGGCCAGGGCACGATACGGGCGCTTGCAATCGAGCCTCATATCGACCACAATTTGGCACCTATTTTGGCATCAATTTCGGGCACACCATGGAACAGGTTCTCTCTTCCCGCTCGGTGAGCATCACCGAACTTAAACGTAGCCCCAGTGCCGTTTTCGAGCAGGCTGGCTCCGAACCCGTTGCGGTGCTCAACCATAACCGGCCGGCTGCCTACCTTCTCTCGCCGCAGGTGTACGAAGCTATGCTCGAACGTCTAAATGCCGATCTGCGGCAGTCAATACAGGAAGGCATCGACAGTGGCCCCGCCATTGCGGCCGAAGCAGTCTTCACCGAGCTGAATGCGCGCTATGCCGAACCCGGTAAGCCTGCAGTCAAACCTAGCGGCAAGCGCAAGGCTTGATGGCGGCAGTTACCTTTTCGCCGAAATCCCGGCAAGACCTGCTCGATATCGGCGATTTCATCGCGAAAGATAGCCGCGCCAATGCTCGGCGGTTTGTCGGCAAACTGATGGAACAGTGTCAGCGTATCGGCATTGCGCCATTGGGCTACGCCGGCCGCGAAGATTTGGCGCCTGACCTGCGGATGGCGGCGTTAGACAAATATGTCGTTTTCTTTCGGGTGATCGATGATGTAGTGCGAATCGAAAGAGTTATACATGGAGCCCGTAATCTGCCTGCGATATTTAAATAGATGATTCACGTGGCAATGCTGCGCGAGAAGCAGGTTGATGTCATCTAGGGCTTCAAGCGTCGCTACCTGCAACGCTTCGGCGGCCCGGTACCGCGATTTATTCCGGAAGCGGTGGTAATGGCGGTGCAACCGGTGCAGCAGGACTTCAATTTTGAAGGCTTCCGCGCGCCCATTGCAGCCTACGTCGAAGGGCGCCTCGCAATACCGTCAATCTCGATGCGCGCGCCTCGCGCCAAGCCGGTTACGCCGATACAGGTTCGCGCCGGAAGCCGGCCGGCGGGAAAGTAAGCGGCATAGACGGCGTTCATTTTTTCGTAGTCTTCGTAGAAATGCGTCAAAAAAATACGCATCGCCAGCACGTGCTCGAAGTCCAGTGCGCAGCCTTGCAGCACTCGTCTGATGTTGGCTAAGACCTGATGCGTTTGCGCTTCGATACCCTCTGGGTAATCGGATGTGTTGGAGGTGCCCGAAAACGGCATCTGTCCGGTAATGAATACCCAACCATCCTGCTCGGTCGCATGCGAGAACGGTGCCACCGGATCGGGCGCGCCGCCGATCATGTGAAAGATGGGCAGACTCATGGCGATGGAGGGTTTTCGAGGATCAGGTGGCCCAGCGCGGTGCTCGAGGCCGGCACGTGATAGAAGCGGTGAATCTCGCGAGCGCGCGGGTGCAGCGCACCCCGCATGATCAGCCACAGGATCAGCTCGACCCCTTCGGAACCGGCTTCACGCACATATTCCAGATGTGAAATCCTGGCGAGTGCTTCCGGGTCGGCCGTCATCATGTCGAGAAAGCGGGCATCGAACTCACGGTTGATCAGGCCTGCGCGCGGGCCCTGCAACTGGTGCGACATGCCTCCCGTACCCCAGATCATCACCTTGAGATCCTGGTCAAACCACTCGACCGCACGGCCGATCGCTTTACCCAGTTGGTAGCAGCGATTGGCTGTGGGTGGCGGGAACTGGATGACATTGACCTCGAGTGGAATAACCTTGCAAGGCCATGCAGCCGGTTGCCCGAACAGCAGCGATAGAGGCACGGTCAGCCCGTGGTCCACATCCAGTTTATTGGCGATGGTCATGTCAAACTCGTCCAGAATGGTGGACTGGGCGATATGGCAGGCGAGCTCGGGATGGCCCTTCACCACGGGAACGGGACGAGGGCCATTCGCGGTATTGACCGGCTGGAATTCCTCGGCGCAACCGATGACGAAGGTTGGAATCAAATCGAGCGAAAAAGCATTGGCGTGATCGTTGTAGACCAGGATAACGACATCGGGCTTTTGTTCGGCGATCCAGCGTTTCGAAAATTCGTAGCCCTCGAAAACCGGTCGCCAGTAGGGCTCAGCGGTTTTCCCCGTATCGACCGCGGTGCCCATGCTCGGAATGTGTGAGGTCGCGACACCTGCGGTGATCCTAGCCATGATCGGGCTCCTCAGATTTGCTGCGATTCCCCGCTACCGGCCGGCCGCCCTGCAGCATCATCTGCGTGAATTCCTGTTCGGACTCTGGCGTCATGCTCGCGTACATCGCGATAAACGACTGCCCATCCGCACTACTGATCTTTCCCAAGAAGTAAATGTTTCCGCCCAGGGAGAGCAGGCGGTTGTAGTCGCGCGCGATTACCGCTTCGCGCTGCTCGTCGGAGAGGGGAAATTTTTCGAGGTAAGCCTTTTGATCGAGCTTGAACGCGGCGCGGTTTTCCGCGTTCATGAGCGACATGCAAAACATATTCAAGTGATAGCCGCGCCGCGCCTGGCGCATGTCGAACACCGTGGTTCCCGGAATATCTTCGAAGGCGTCGTTGTAGGCACTCATAATCTGTTCCTTATTCGGCTGTCGCGCCCGTGGCACGGATGACACCGCCCCAACGTTCACGCTCCTGCCGCAGGAACACTGCCATTTCGGCAGGGGTATTGCCGATGGGTTCGATTCTCAACTCAACCAGCCGCTTGGCCATGTCGGGCTGCTTCAGCGCCCAAGCGACGCCAGCGGATATGCGCGACGCGATCGGTTCGGGGGTGCGCGGCGCCGCCGTCATACCCGTCCAGTTGAGTGTGATGAACCCCGGAAGAAATTCGCCCATGGCAGGAACATTAGGCAGAACAGGACTGCGCTTCTCGCTGCCCACGGCCAACGGTCGGGCTTTGCCCGCCTGTATCAGCGGCAATGCGCCGCCCAGCTCCATGAACATCATGTCCACGCGCCCCGCCTGCAGATCTGCCAACGCCGGCGCGCTGCCCTTGTACGGTACGTGGACAAGTTTTATTTTGCTCATCGATTTGAATAGCTCGGCTGTCAGGTGCGCGGAACTGCCGATGCCCTGGGATGCGTAGTTCAGTTTGTCCGGATTAGACCTTGCATGGGCGATCAACTGCTGCAGATTGCTCGCCGGCACTTCGGCACTTGTCACCAGCACGCTGGCGCCTGCGGCAACCACCGCAATCGGTTCCATTTCATCGGGATCGAAGGGAAGTTTGGCATACAGGCTCTTGCTGATAACCAGTTGTCCCTGCGTCGCAAATAAAATTGTGTACCCGTCGGGCGCGGCCCGCGTCACCAGCTCGGCGCCAATATTTCCATTGGCTCCGGCGCGATTGTCGACGAGAACCGATTGTCCCCATCGGGATTGAAGCTTGTCCGCGACGATTCGCGCCAGGATATCGGTGCCGCCGCCTGGCGGGAACGGAACAATTATTTTCACTGGTTTGACCGGATACTCCTGGGCGCGGGCAGTAAACGAAACCGATATGGCGACGCTCAGCGCGAGCCCGACAATTATTTGTTTCATTATTTTCCTGGTCATATCGTTTTTTCCTCTCCGAGAAACCTGCAGTGCGCGGCGGGCCCTGACCACGCGTTCGCAAAGCTCAACTTTCACGCAACGGTCTCGCTCGGCTTGACCCCGAGTTGGTCTTGCGTGGTGTCAAAGCGAATAATCCTGTCGTACTCGGGGCCGCGTAGCACTCCCATCGGTTCTCCGCCCGCCTGCACGATTTCGATTTGCTCGCGAATCAATTTGCGCAGCATAACAATGCCGCGATCCGAGGATGCCAAATGCTCTTGGGTACGGTCCGTGATCTCGCCCTGCGTTTCCCATGCCATGGAGTCCTGCGCCAGGACCAGATCCATGTTGTACTCGCCCGCTGCGTTTTTCAAGGCGCAATATTCGTGAGGCGGATCGACCTGCTGCGGCGAAGTCACTGTGGTCGATGGAATGAAGTTGATGCTGTAGTGCTGCGTGCGGGTGTCATCAATCGGCACGCGTATTTGCAGGACATTACGCACCTCGTGCGAACCGCGAACATCGATATCAAGGCGCAATGTGGTCGGGAAAATGAGCGGATGCTCATCGCGTAGCGGCGGGTCTCCAGGGTTTTTTCCGGGCCTGACGCGAAGTTTCATGATGCCGTACTCAAAGCGGTTGAACTCATGCTTTTCGTCGTACTTTGCCATGCGTCGAGGCCCGAGCACCTCCGGCTTGCTCAAGCTGCCGTGCAGAAAATAAAAATGCGCCGGGTCGACCGAGTTCTCCATGGGTTGAAGCCAGTTGCATTCGATCACCGAGTCGATGACGATCCAACGGCGGCCATCCTCCCGTGCCAGTACATCCCATCGTGGCAGAACCGGCGCAGGCAGCGGCCCAAGATAGGCGAACAACAGGCCGCCGAGCTTTTGCACCGGGTAAGCAGGCTGACGAATGCGGGTCTTGTAGGTGCTCTCGGGAGGCTCCGCAGGTTGCTCGATGCACTGACCCGAAACATCGTATTTCCAGCCGTGATAGGGACAACTGATCCCTTTGTCGTCAACGCTGCCATAGGCCATGGATGCAAGCCGATGTCTGCATTGCTCGGCGACCAGCCCATACCGGGGGCCCGAATCCTGTGCAACTGCAGGCAGGCGAAACACCACAAGCTTCTCGCCCAAGAGCTTAATTGCCTTGATCGGTTTTTCATCAGTAAGATCGCCGGCGGCCGCCACCGGGTGCCAGTAACGCCTGAGCAATTCACCGGCGGGAGAACCTGGCCCGACACGCGTCAAGGTTTCGTTTTCAGATTGAGTCGTCATCGTTCATCTCCTTTCACAGCGCTTGGCGAATTTTCGGCGCGGTTTAGAGGTCAGGTATTGGCAGGCCGCTCAAGCCGAACGGCAAATCAATTTCGCCCTCACACCGCCCGGGCCTGTTTCGCCTGATACGAGGCCACCGCCCCTTCCACACATGTGCCTTTGAAGAAATCCGGATTGACGCGCGTTTGCAGAGTCATGGGATTGACGAATACGAAATCGCGGAAGTCTTCTTCGGTCATTAAATTGCGTTCCACTTGCTCATAGGTTTCTTCGAGCACGCCGCCCCAGTCTTTGACATCCCAATGCCCCAGGTCTGAGGAGAACATGGCCTTTAACTTCGCGCCCATTTTGTTGGCTTTGGCATTGAAGGCGGTGTAGTTGAGCGAGTCATCGGCTTCGCAGCCGAAATAAAAGCGATCAACGAACGATTCCTTGATGTCTTGTTTTTTGTCGATCTTGACCGTGGTCCAGTCGTTGACGTGCGGCGGGATATCGCCCGATGGCGTGCGCGCGTTCGCCATCTCGGCTTTGGTGGCTTCCATCATGCGCTCGGGGGTCAGGTATTCGTTGCCGTAGCGCTGGTACATCTCTTCCATCAGACCCAAATCGATCTTGGCGGGGTCGTGGTACTTGAGCATCGCGTCCATGTTGCGTTTTTCCCAGAACTCGACCAGGTCGTTATACAGCGCCACGCCCCACCACACGCCACCTTCGAGAAAGGCGAAGTTGAGCCCTGGAAAGCGTTGCGTGGTACCCGACATGAACAAGGCGCGTGCTGCGGCGTGGCCATAGGTCATCCAAAACCCCAGGCGGTTGTAGATGTAGTTCGCGGGCGACTGATGCGTGCCCACGAAGGGCATGCTGTGCCCGGCCGGCACCACTTTCAGTTCCAGGCATTTCGCCCAGAAGGGGTCGTAGTTATAGGGGCTGTCGATCGCCAAGGGCGAATACTCGCGCACCTTGCGGCTCAGATGCGGTGCTTCGTCCATGATCACTTTGGGCGTGCGCGACACTTCATTCGCCGTCATCAAGGCGCGCATGCCGAGTTCTTTAACGGCAAATTCCAACTCCTCGATGGCTTCTTGCGGGGTATTCATAGGGATCAATGCCGCCGGGGTCATCTTGTCTTTGACGTCTTTAAACATGTCGGCATACATCATGTTCATGGCGCGGCATCCCACGCGGCGAAGCTCATCGTCGGGAATGGTCTGCATGGCGAACCCTAAGGTCGGGTACATGGTGGAGAAATCCACCCCCGCCTCCTCCAGCCGTCGGGCGTAGAGCTTGGGCAACATGATGGCGGCGCGATCAATGGTGTTCTCACCCGAAAATTGCGGCCAGGGAACGATCTTGGGGTTGTCGGCGAAGCGGGGCATCTTGGCGAAGCTGATGAATTTATCCGCCATCTTCTGGCCGCCGACCTTCTTGATGAAGTCCGGCAATACAAAATGCGCTTCCATGATGTGGCCATCAGTATCGATCACCGGAAAATCCAGTTTGTCGCGCAGCTTGGAGGATGCGGTCTTTTTTACCTGGTAGTCGGCCATGGGTCCACCTCTATGAAAACAATGAATAAATCCACTCTCAATGTCGGATGCAAAGCGATGCTTACCCGCTTTGCGATGGCAAAGGTGCCAACGCCGCGTGCCTCAGGCCTGAATCGATTCCCAGTATTTGAGCATTTGCTCGCGCATCTTGACATCCGGGATGCGCCCGCGCGCCGCGTTGAGGTTGTCAATCGCAAATTCGGGACGATCAGTGCCTGGAATCACGCCATTCACCGCCGGGTTGGCGAGAAGAAATTTCAGAAAAAATTGCGCCCAACTGGTGCAATCGATCTCGGCGGCGAAGGGAGGTAAGGCCTTACCTTTGGATGCCCTGAAAAGGCGCCCACGCCCAAACGGCAAATTGATCATCACCGCCATGCCACGATCACGCGCCAGCGGCAGAATGCGTTCTTCGGCAGTGCGATTGTCCAGGGCGTAATCGATTTGGATGAAATCTAAACGTTCCCGCCGCATGGTCTGCTCGAACTCAGCGTAATCCTTGGGGAACGAAGTAGTAATGCCGACATAACGCGTCTTGCCTTCATCCTTTAAGCGGCGAATGGTGCGCAGGTGCGTATTGGTGTCGCGGATGTTGTGCACCTGAAGCAAGTCGAACCTATCGGTGCCCATATCGCGCATGGCGCTATCGACTTGATTGATGCCTGATTGCTCGCCAGTGGTGCTGATCTTGGTGGCAAGGAAAGCATTTTTGCGTAGGCCAGTGCGACGGAAAATTTCACCCAAATTTTTCTCGGCACGACCATAGGTGGGCGAGGTGTCGATCAGGGTGCCGCCGTTCTCAAGAAACGTTTTCACCGAATCCACGAGCAACGGAAACTTCGCATCGGAGGTTTCGATTTCATACACCACCGCGGTGCCCACCCCGATGACCGGCAGCATTTCACCAGTGGATGGAATCGGGCGGCGCAATACGGGGCGCTGCTCGGCGCCAAAGCTCAAGCCTGAGGCGCCAAGCATTCCTCCTGCGGCAAGCACGCCTGCGGCCCCTGCGGTAAGACGCAGGAAATCCTTGCGCGTCATTTTGCTAGGCAAAACAGTGCCCGCATCAAACCTCTCACCGCTATTCGCCATCATTTTGTTGTCACTGTCACCACGCTTCATACACCCTTCTCCTCTTTGGTTGCCCGCGTTTCAGTTCCATCCGCCGCGAGTTTTACCTGCATTTTTCCCAAATGCAATAGCAGCACTGCCCAGAGCGCAGCGATCGGCACAGTCAACCAGGCAATACTGGCCAGGCCCATCCCCAACTCGCGCAATCCCGTGTATATCCAACCACTGGCGGCGTCGCCACCGCGAAACACCGCAGTATCGATGAAACTTTTTGCTTTGTATTTCTGCTCTCGACTCACAACCGTGAAAAGTGTCTCACGCGCCGGATTGGCCAGGGCAAATTCGGTGGCGCGTTTGCTTGCTTGAAACGCGATCACCGCCACCAGAACGGGGGCCAAAGCCAGGGCGGCGAAGCCTGCCATCGTTACCAGAGCCAGCGCAGCCAAAGCGGGCCCCGCGCCAAAGCGCGAAAGCAGCCGCCCGGTGAGCGTCAACTGAACCAGCAAAGTCACCACGCCCACCGAGAGATCAATCAAAGCGAATACGCGGGTGCGTTCGGCGGGGCTATCGAATGCCCCGGCCACTATCGATGCCTGCTGAAAATAAAGAAACGTATTGGTCAACGCGAGCAGCAACACATGCACGCAAATCAACAGCAAAAATGGCGAGCGCATCACCTCGGTAAAGCCCGCCATCAGGCCGCCGCCGATCACCTCCCCCGCGCCACTCGCTTGACCTTCGCGGGCCTTTGCCTCGCTCGCCCTACCTTGCGTGGTGCGCAACAAGCCATGCACGCATTGCGTGGCGCAGGCAAGAAACAACGCTGAAATCAATAGGAGATTAGTTGGCCCCAAAGGCAAGGCCAGCGCGGCGGTGAGCGACGGCCCAACCAACGCGCCAGTGGTGCCGCCGGCGGCGACAAAGCCGAATAAACGCTTACCTTGTTCATAACTAAATAGATCCGCAAGGAACCCCCAGAACACCGTCACCACGAATAAATTAAAAATACTCACCCAGACGAAAAACGCACGGGCAACGGTGACGCGCCACGCTTCGACCTGCAGCAAACCAAAAAACGAGAGGATGCAGGCGATAAAAAACCAATACACCCAGGGGACGAAGCGCCGCCGCGGAAACCGCGCGACGAGCATGCCAAACACCGGCACCGCCGCCAGCATCACCAAGAAGGTCGCGGTGAATAGCCATTGCAGTTGCGACACCCCCGCCGCCACGCCCATCTCGTCGCGCAGCGGACGCAGAATGTAATACGAGGACAGGAGGCAGAAGAAATAAAGAAACGCCCAGACGAGCGCGCCGATTTCGTCGGGGCGAACGGTGACTAGGCGCGGCAAACGAGTGGATAGCCAAGCTTGCAACGGGTAGGTCTCCTAAGTTGGTCACTAGCGTGTCAAGAGACTACCACGCAGTTTGCGGACTGAATCGCATGATGTTCGGTAAAAGCTTAAGGCAATACCTTGGAGAATTTGAGTCGTTCGAGGTGGTCGCAATTTGCGACTATCTCGGCCTTCTCCACTGGGCTTAGGTAACGCTTTTGCTCAAAGTGGATTACTCGATCAATCGGGTCGCCTGTAGCAGGATCGATTGAGGAATCTTCAGGCCGAGCGCTTTGGCAGCCTTCATGTTGATAACCATCTCAAACCGTGTGGGCAGTTCGATCGGCAGGTCGCCGGGTCTCGCTCCTTTGAGTATTTTATCCACGTAGCTTGCCGCGCGGCGAAACAGTTCGGAGTTGTCGGATCCATATCCCATCAGGCCACCTGCCTCAGGGTAAAAGATGCCTCCGATCGCCGGGATTCGACGACGGGCTGCAGTACTCGCTACCGCAGCCACGTTCGTGTTTAGCATCGGATCTACCTGGACAGCTAAGGCGGCGACGCCTCGTTTTGTCATTTCGGCAAATACACGATCAAAATCCTGCGGCCCTCTAACATCGAATTGCTGAATCTCCACTTTGAGTGCCTTCGCGGTCGCAGCCAACAATCGCAAAGACTCTTGTGCGGCGGATGTAGAAGCCGGATTGGTGAGAAACCCGAAGCGCCTAGCTTGCGGCAGCAATTCTTTGAGCAACTCCAGGTTTTTCGCGTTCATTTGCGCGCCGAAGAAATTCAATCCAGTCAGATTTCCGCCAGGCCGCGCAAGGTTGGTGACAAGGCCAGACGCTATTGCATCGCCTTGCGCCGCGACAACGATGGGGATTACCGATGTTGCCTGTTTGGCGGCAAGCGCACCGGAGGTGCTGTGGGTGACAATCAGCTCCACATTAAGGCGCACCAATTCAGCGGCAAATTCCGCAAGCCGCTCAGTTTTATTTTCGGCCCAGCGGAATTCGACGACCAAGTTCTTTCCCTCGATGTAACCAAGCTCGCGCATACCCGCCAGGAATGCGTCCAGATTTTTCCCCAGGGCTAACACGGAATTTACGCCCAGAAAACCGATACGGTGCATCCTTGATGCCGGCTGTTGCGCGAATGATCGAAGCGGCGCCACCAGCGCGCCTGCACCAAAACCAATAATGAGTTTTCTGCGATTGTTCATTTGAATCCTTGTGGCTGAGCAACATTATGCATGGCAATTCATAGCATTCATTCGACCGCCCGCTCTATCTGGCCGATGCGTGCGACCCACATCATTGACTAAGTTAATGGACTAAGTCAGAATAAAAACCGTCATATCAAGGGGTGATTCCATGCTGGTCAATGTACACGACGCGAAAACGCAATTCTCCAAATTGCTGGAGCGGGCGCACGCAGGCCAGGAAATTATTCTTGCCAAGGCCGGAAAGCCCTATGCACGCATGATGCCGCTCGCCCCTGCGGCGCCCAAACGCCAACGCGGTCGGGTGAAGGGCATTGTCGACGACGCATTTTTCGAGCCGCTGCCCGAAACGGAACTTAAAGCCTGGGAAGGGCGTTGAAGCTACTTCTGGACACACACGCGCTCTTGTGGTGGTGGAAAGACGATAGACGCCTCTCGAAACGCGCCGCGAAGGCAATCGCCGATGACGACAATATCGTGCTCGTCAGCGCCGCAAGCGCCTGGGAAATCGCGACCAAACATCGCATTGGTAAGCTGCCGGGCGCCGAGGGCGCGGTCGATGAATTCAACGAACTCATAGTCGCCGACGGCTTTGACCACCTCGCTGTCTCATACCATCATGCCCTCATGGCGGGCGGATTCGATATCAAGCACCGCGACCCATTCGACCGGATGCTCGCGGCGCAATCCATCATCGAAGGTGCAACACTGGTCAGCAACGACGCCGCGATGAAATCGTTTCGCGTCAAGTGTATTTGGTAGGGGTGGCGAGCGCGGCATGCTGCGCGTCGTCAATGAATCCCGCGAAGACTATCTCTATCCAGCCTCTTCATTTCGGGTACTGAGCGACGCGGATTCACAAATGCTTGAAAGGAGCCTGGGGCGGGTAGCCGCTTGACGCGTATTGCCCCGCGCCCCAACGTCGGCTAACGCTTGCGCAAAGCCTCGATCAAGTCGCCCCGCCCCTGGCGCACCGCCACGTAATTAGGGCCCAAAAAATCCTCGTCCTCCAATTGGTAGGCGCGAAAATCGACATGGTCTGGGTAAAGTTTGCCAAGCAGATAGTCGCCGCGGCGAACGGCGCATTCGATTTCTTGAAAAGGACCATGGGGATAGGCGACATGCGAGGTGAGTTCGTTGGATGCCTCGAACAACCGCATGGTGATCGTCCCGTTCTTGTTGGACGGGCCAAAATCATTAATGCTGACGTTCGAGAACCCCGCCATGCGTTCCATCAAGCTGGCGCGCGTGGCTTAGACAATTTCGAACGTGTAAATTAGCGCTAGACAAGGTGTCGATCCGCCTTGGTTGCCATGTGCGCTGCTTACCGTAAAATTTTACTGGGTGTGCCGTCTATTATCCGACCCACTTACGCGCATTGCGGAACATGCGCATCCACGGGCTATCCTCGCCCCACTCGCGCGGATGCCAGGAAAGCTGCGCGGTTTGAAACACGCGTTCCGGATGCGGCATGATGATGGTGAAGCGGCCATCGGTGGTGGTGAGGCCGGTAATACCCTCAGGCGAGCCATTGGGATTGGCGGGGTATTTTTCTGTGGGGTTGCCTTCACTCGCAACGAAACGCATGGCAACCAGGGCCGCTTCGCGTGAACCCTTCACATCAAATAGGGCGCGGCCTTCACCATGCGCAGTGGCGACCGGTATGCGACTGCCGGCCATGCCGGCGAAAAATAGCGATGGGTTCGGCGTGATCTCCACCATCGCCAGACGCCCCTCGAATTGTTCCGAGCGGTTGCGAACGAAACGCGGCCAATGCGCCGCGCCCGGGACTAACTCGCGCAGGTGGCTCATCATCTGGCAGCCGTTGCACACGCCCAGCGCGAAGCTATCGTTACGCTTAAAAAATGCCTCGAATTCAGCCCGTGCGCGTTCGTTAAACAAGATCGATTTTGCCCAACCCGCGCCGCCTCCCAGCACATCGCCATAGGAAAATCCGCCGCAGGCGGCGAAGCCCTTGAACTGCGCTAGCGACACTCGCGCTTCGATGATGTCGCTCATGTGCACGTCAAACGCCTCGAAACCAGCGCGATCAAAGGCAGCGGCCATTTCCACTTGGCCATTAACGCCTTGTTCACGCAGGATGGCAATTTTTGGCCGGGATTTGCCGATGAGGTGCACGCCATTGAATGGTGCGGCGATGTCTTCATTCGGGTCGAAGGTAAGTTTTGCGTGCAATCCGCTATCGTCTTTGTCGGCGATGCGATCAAACTCTTCTTGCGCCGTCTCCGGGTTGTCGCGCAACGCCTGCATCCTATAACTTACCTCCGACCAGGTAGCTTGTAGCGCTGCGCGCGATTCGGAAAATATCGGTTTGGCATTGCGGACCAGGCGAATCTCCTCCCCGCCATCGTTGGCGTGCGGTGAGCCAATCCAGAAGGCGAGCAGCCCCGCCTCGCGTAGGCGCGCGAGGATGGTTTTTCGATCCTTGGCGCGCACCTGGATTACCGCACCCAATTCCTCGGCGAATAGTGCCGCGAGCACACGATCCAAATCGCGGCCGTACATCAGCGAAGGCTTGCGCTCGTTGCCATCGACATCATGCGCCTCGGCATCGTAGGCAAGCAGATCCAAATTGAGGGTCACGCCAGCGTGCGAGGCAAATGCCATTTCGCACACGCAGGCGAATA
Source organism: Burkholderiales bacterium (assembly GCA_046153355.1). Lineage (GTDB taxonomy): Bacteria > Pseudomonadota > Gammaproteobacteria > Burkholderiales > SG8-39 > 2-02-FULL-62-17. The sequence continues at coordinate 5,082 of JBJXEY010000472.1, read as the reverse complement.
GGCCACCATCGGAACGGTCGTGATAGGCGAGCAACAGATTTTCGGTAGACAACGCTTGAATGGTGGCGAAAAACCGTTTGAACTCCTCGGCATCATCCAGATCGGGCGCGGTATCGCCAAACTGGTTGAAAACTTGCGCAAGCATCGAACCCCCGAGCCGATTGCGGCCACGGCCCAGGTCGATGAGAATGAGATCGGTGGTGCCCATATCGGTGGCCCATTGCGGCGTTAATACACGGCGCACATCCTCGCAGGGCGCGAACGCGGAAACAATCAACGACACCGGCGACACTACCTCGCGCGCAAGGCCGCCCTCGCTCCAGGCGGTACGCATCGACAGGGAGTCTTTACCCACCGGAATCGAGATACCCAATTGGGGGCAGAGCTCCAACCCAACCGCGCGCACCGTGTCATACAAGGCGGCGTCTTCTCCTGGATAACCCGCTGCGGCCATCCAGTTCGCGGAGAGCTTGACGCGCCCCAATTCACCAATCGGCGCCGCAGCGATGTTGGTAAGCGCTTCGCCCACCGCCATGCGGCCCGATGCCGGGGCATTGATCAAAGCCAGTGGCGTGCGTTCGCCCATGGCGTAGGCCTCGCCTTCGTTGCCCTGAAAACCCATCAGCGTCGCGGCGCAATCGGCCACCGGCACCTGCCAGGGGCCCACCAAGGAATCGCGCGCGCACAAGCCGCCGACGGTGCGATCTCCGATGGTGATCAAAAAACCTTTATTGGCCACCGTGGCCGAGCACAGCACGCGATGGCAGGCTTCTTTTAATTCGATCTTATCCAAGCGCAATGGTTCGAGTGACCGCACTCGGCGTTGCACATCGCGGGTCATACGCGGCGACTTGCCCAGAAGCGCAGCGAGGCTCATCTCCACCGGTACCTCGCCGAAATGCGGGTCTTCGACACGCAGGCGTTCGTCGTCGGTCGCGGTACCGACCACCGCGTAGGGACAGCGTTCGCGCCGACACATGGCATCGAATAATTGCAGCGACTCGGGCGCGATCGCCAGTACATAGCGCTCCTGCGCTTCATTGCTCCAAATTTCACGCGGGCTCATGCCCGATTCTTCGCTCGGCGGGGCGCGTAGATCGATGCGCGCACCACGACCCGCGCCGTGGGCCAATTCCGGCAGCGCATTGGAAATGCCGCCCGCGCCCACATCGTGAATGGAGAGCACGGGATTGTTCTCGCCCAACTGCCAACAGCGATCAATTACCTCCTGTGCGCGGCGCTGGATCTCGGCATTGCCGCGTTGCACCGAATCGAAATCCAGATCTTCAGTGTTGGCGCCGGTGTCCATGCTGGAGGCCGCGCCACCGCCCATGCCGATCAACATGCCTGGCCCGCCCAATTGAATAAAGAGCGAACCCGCTGGCACCTCGGCTTTAAAGGAATGACGCGCATCGATATTGCCGATGCCGCCGGCGATCATGATGGGCTTGTGATAGCCGCGCACCGTGCCATCGACACGCGCCTCGAAGGTTCGAAAATATCCGTTGAGATTGGGGCGGCCGAATTCGTTATTGAAGGAGGCCGCGCCGATTGGACCATCGAGCATGATCTGTAGGCTCGACGATATACGCGCGGGTTTGCCTTCGGTGATTTCCCAGACCTGCTCAAAACCGGGAATACGTAGATGCGACACCGAAAACCCGCACAGCCCCGCCTTGGGTTTGGCGCCACGCCCGGTGGCGCCTTCGTCACGTATTTCCCCGCCAGACCCAGTTGCCGCGCCCGGATAGGGGGAAATCGCCGTGGGGTGATTGTGCGTCTCGCACTTCATCAAGGTGTGGGTCAGTTGTTGCTCGAACCGATAACCAGCGTCCGCGCCGGGGGCGAAACGCGCGACGTCGCGCCCTTGCATCACCGCTGCGTTGTCGGAATAGGCAACCACGGTCCCCTCGGGGTGTTGCTGGTGAGTGTGGCGAATCATGCCAAATAGCGATTCCACCTTGGTTTCGCCATCGACGATCCACGAGGCGTTAAATATTTTGTGCCGGCAATGTTCGGAATTGGCTTGCGCGAACATGGTGAGCTCGACGTCGGTGGGATCACGTCCTTCGCGCACGAACAATTCGTGCAAATAATCAATTTCATCGACCGACAACGCCAAACCCAAGGCGGCGTTGGCCGCCGCCAAAGCGCTGGCGCCCTGCGCGAGCAGCGGTACGCGATCCAACTTGCGCGGCGCCACATGGCGAAACAAAGCTCGCGCGGCGTCGAAATCGCTAAGGACCGTTTCGGTCATGCGATCATGCAGCAATGCCGCGATCGCCCCGCGGGTTCTAGTGTCCGCATCCTTAAATTGGGATGAAAGATAGTAGGCGATTCCCCGCTCCACTCGCGACACCGACACAAGCCCACATTGATGCAGTATGTCGGTGGCTTTGGATGACCAGGGCGATATGGTGCCGATACGCGGCACCACCAAGACCAATTCCCCAGGTGGCGATTCCTTCGGCGCGGGGTCACCATATTCGAGCAGGCGATCAAGTACTGCGAGGCTCTGCGAAGGAAGTTGCGCATCGGATTCGGCGAAATGCCAAAACTGCGCGCCAAGAAGGCGCACCGAAGGGTCGATTTCGCTTACCCTGGATTTGAGCTTTGCGAGCCGGAATGCGGAGTGCGCGAGCCCCCCGCGCAACGTCAGAAAATATGGCATCAGCGCTTAAATATCGGCGCCGCCAGCGTTCCGCCTACGTTGAGATTCGCGCGTATCTGCGTGGCCGTGGCCTTCAATTCCATTTGCAAACTACCGCTTAAATTAGACTGGGAATCCATATTGACGTTGCCGGAGGCATTGAGCAGGCCTGCGGCGAGGCGAACTTGTCGCGCCTGGACGCGCCCCGCTTCATACAACACGCCGCCCGTCATCTCCGAGAACAAGGTGCTGCCCCCGGAGGAGGAGTCCCCCTGCAAGACGCGCGTCAAATCAACCCCACCCAAGGTCCCTTTCTGCACCGAGAAATTACCTTCGATACGTAGGCTTGCCTCCAATTTATCCGCGCTAGGCGCACGCATCGCGAATCCGCCTTTGCCATCCAGGCGGCCACTGGAAACCAAGAGATTGGCAACCTTGCCCGCATCCAATGCCTTCGCGTTGAGTTCGCCATCCAAACTCCAAGTCGCCCCCCAACGCAGGCGCGCATTGCCGGAAATGTTGCCGCCCGCGACACCCGCGTCGTATTCGCTAAACACCAGTTCCGTGGCGCTCAAAGTACCGGTACCCGAGAAGCTTTGAAACTCGGTGGCGCCACCAAACGGCAGTTTGAACGGCTTGCCGGAGATCTCGATTTGCGTCTTGTCATCGACCATCGCTAGCTTCACAGTCATGGTCTTTTCCGAATTGACGGCGGTAATTTTCTCGAATGGCCCTTCCTTGGAAAAAATCACGTCGACATCCAAGGGCGGCAACGTCATTCCTTCGGCCGCTGGCTTCAAGCCTTTGACGATGAGGCGCCCAATTTGCATGGATTTCTGGTCACGTTTCCCCCAAAGAGACGCTCCCAACGACTCTTGCGGGAGCGTTACCCCTTCGAGTTCCAAACGACTGAATATTTTTTTCGCATCCCAAATCGAACCCAACTGAGGTGAAGCCTTAGCCGACGCGATTTGCACCTTGCTCTCCTCGCCGATGGTGATTTTCTCCATCTTCAATTGCGGCGATGGGAGCAGCGACAAATGAATCGAGCCAATCTTGACGGGCTGCCCAAGACTTTCTTCCGCGGCTTTCTCGAAGGACTTGGTATCCAAGGGCATCAGGTGCAAGGCCACCAATGCGCCGAGCAAAACCACAAATAAACCGATGGCGATAGGGCGTGCCAAGCTGCGTTTGCGTCGATAGGTGTAAGCAGGACGCGGGGCTTCCTGGATCGCCGCGGCCTTCTGCTCGGCAAGCTTTGCATCCGCCAAGGCCCGTTCTTTGTCGCGCGCCTCTTTGCGGGCCAGGGCCGCCGCTTCGGCCTCCTCGGCGGCCTTGCGTTCTTTTTCTTCCGCTTCGCGCCTGGCTTTCTCATCAGCCTCGCGCTTGACCTTTTCTTCGATTTCCTTACGCGCCTTCTCTTCGGCGTCGCGTTTTGCTTTCTCTTCTGCTTCCTTCTTCGCCTTTTCGGCGGCTTCGCGTTTGGCCTTCTCCTCGGCCTCGTGCCGGGCCTTCTCTTCGACTTCCTTGCGCGCCTTCTCTTCGGCTTCGCGTTTGGCTTTTTCTTCTGCTTCCTTGCGTGCTTTTTCGGCAGATTCGCGTTTGGCCTTCTCCTCGACCTCGTGCCTCGCTTTTTCTTCCACTTCCTTGCGCGCCTTCTCCTCGGCATCGCGCTTGGCTTGTTCTTCCGCTTCCTGACGCGCTTTTTCAGCCGCTTCGCGTTTCGCTATTTCTTCGGCTTCGCGTCTGAGCTTTTCTTCCGCCTCGCGCTTCTGCTTTTCCTCGGCTTCCCGTTCTGCCCGCGCCGCCTGGTCACGCTTGGCTTTTTCTTCGGCTTCCTTGCGAGCGATTTCCTCCGCTTCGCGTAGGGCTTTTTCCTCGGCTTCTTTGCGGATTTTCTCTTCGGCTTCGCGACGGAATCTTTCCTCGTACTCACGACGAAGCTTGTCTTCCGCTTCTTTGCGCGCCTTGTCTTCGGCCTCAAGACGTGCTTTTTCTTCAGCTTCTTTTCGTGCTTTCTCTTCGGCTTCGAGTCGAGCGCGTTCTTCAGCCTCGGCTTTGGCGCGGGCTTCGGCCTCCTGGCGCGCTTTCTCTTCGGCCTCTAGTCTGGCTTTTTCCTCAGCTTCCTTTCTCGCTTTCTCTTCGGCCTCAAGACGTGCCTTTTCTTCAGCTGCTTTTCTCGCTTTTTCCTCCGCCTCAAGCCTGGCTTTCTCCTCGGCTTCTTTTCTCGCCTTTTCTTCTGCTTCGCGGCGAGCGCGCTCTTCGGCCTCAGCTTTAGCGCGGGCTTCAGCTTCCTGGCGCGCTTTCTCTTCGGCCTCTAGCCTAGCTTTTTCTTCTGCCTCTTTTCTCGCTTTCGCTTCGGCCTCAAGACGTGCCTTTTCTTCAGCTGCTTTTCTCGCTTTTTCCTCCGCCTCAAGCCTGGCTTTCTCCTC
>JBJXEY010000463.1:0-16999 GCA_046153355.1 Burkholderiales bacterium | reverse complement strand
TAGGAAAGATTGCTCACGGTAATCGGGTTGTAGATAAGCGTGCTATCCATGGCGATCAGCAAGGTGTAACCGTCCGGCGCCGAGCGCGCCACGGCAATCGCGCCCACCGCCGAATTGCCGCCGGAGCGGTTCTCCACCACCATCGGTTGTTTCCACTCGTCCCCCAGTTTCTGCGCCAGGGTGCGGGCCATGACATCGACGGGGCCGCCGGGAGGAAAGGGGACAACCAGGCGAACCGGCTTGTTGGGATAAGCTTGCGATGTGGGCGATTGCGCGTGCGCGCTGCCGAACGCGGTGCCAAACAAAATAATGGTTCCCAGCTTCAAAAGGTGACGATTCATGGTTTTTCCCCTCGATGGACGATACGCTAGTGTTTCCAAATTTGTTCGAATTTGCAAAAAACAGGAGGATGAAATGAAGTTTCAACGGCTTCTTCAACTCATTTTAGTCGTCTTGATGGTCGCACCTCCTGCGCTGGCGCAAGTGGCCGGTTACCCGGCAAAGCCGGTGCGGATGGTGATCCCCTATCCGCCCGGCGGCGCGGTGGACGCCTTGGCACGTGCGGTGGCCAACGACCTCGGTAAAGCCTGGGGCCAACCAGTAGTGATTGAGAGCAAGCCTGGCGCGGGAGGCGTCGCCGGGGCGGTGGCGGTGGCGAATTCGGCGGCCGACGGCTACACCATATTTTTCACCGATCAAACGCCGCTCACCATCACGCCCTTTTTACAACGCGATCTGCCCTACGATCCGCAAAAGGATTTTGCCGCCGTGGTGACGGTGATCGAATCCTCCAGCATGGTGGTGGTGCCCGCCAAGTTTCCGGTGAATTCGATTGCCGAATTAATAGCCGCGGCAAAAGCCAAACCGGGTGCGCTCAATTTCGGCAGTTGGGGTTTGGGCAGTACCGCGCACCTGGACCCCGAGGAATTCGCCCTGATCGCCAAAGTGAACATGACGCATGTGCCGTTCAAGGGCGCGGCGGATATGTTTCGAAGTTTATTGAGTGGCGAGATCCAACTGGCATTTATCAGCCTTGGCGCGGCGCTGCCGCAGATCAAGCAGGGCGCCTTCAAACCCTTGGGCTATGGCGCGATCAAACGCACGCCGCTGTTGCCCGATGTTCCCACCGTGGCGGAGTCCGGTTTGCCGGGGTTCGACGAGCGTTCGTGGCTTGGCATCCTTGCTCCCGGCGCGACACCTCGCCCGCTCATCAACAAGATTGCCGCCGATACCGCACGCGTTCTTGCGGTGCCGGCCTTCAAGGAAAAATTCATCGATAGCCTCGGGTTCGAAGCTTCCAGCTTGCCTCCCGATACTTTTGCCAAGTTGATCGATGAAACGCGTGCGAAGCGGCAGGCGCAACTTTTGCGCCTCAAGTTGCAGGTGAACTAAGTTCCCTGCGAGTGTCTTTTCATTGGATACCGGCGAAGCGAGCATCGACGATGCTCTCCGGATTAATCGCGGCCATGCCTGTAGTGCGCGCATGAAACTCGCACTCGGTGCGCAGCGCGTTCATCGATAGGCTTGCCGTCCAACGATCACGCATCAGGTCGTAGCAACGTTCCGCCAAGGACTTCTCCAAGTGAAAATGGCTGGAGATGAAAGCGATGGCCGCCTCACGATCCTGCTTCAAGGCCGTCACACCGCGCGTATAGGCCCGCACCATGGCCTCGACAACCGAACGCTTGTTCTCAATGGTGGAGCGCGTCGCGATCATGCCGTGGCTCGCGGTGCCGGGGAAATGAGTGCTTAACTCCGTGACCGAGTGATAACCCTTTGCATGCAATAGAAAAGGCGTGGGTGGCGATGCGATCAAGCCGGCGTAGATGCCTTCCTCGAATTTACGTATGCGATCGGCCATGGTGTCGCTCGCGACCTGCGGCACAACGAACACATCCTTGTCGGGTACCAGGCCGCATTTCAACAAGTACTGCCTGGATTGAATTTCAGGCGTCGAACCGGGCGCCGGGACGGCAAGCTGCTTACCTATGAGCTCTTGGATGCTCGCCACGCCTTTGGGCAAGATCAGATCGTGCAACGGGTCGTTGAGCACCTGCAGGACGATGCGCAACTCCGTGGGCCCTTGCAAGGCGGCCTGGATCACGCATTCGTTGGCCGCGCCAAAATCCGCTTCACCACTTAGCACTGATTGGATATTGCGCGTGCCAGGTCGGACAATGACTTTTACCTCGAGCCCTTCGCGGCGAAAGTAACCTTGTTCGATGCCGAACAGGTAGTTACATAGATTTAGGGTCGGCGCCATGATGGCGAGGTTGACGGTTTCGTTTGTCACGGCGGGCGCTCTTTCAATATTTGATTACGAGGGAAACGTGGAACATGGCATATTCGCGACTGTGCCAGATGTTCAGCGCGATTCCAAGGCGACCAAGGAGAAGAGAGATGACAACGAAACTGATTAAGTCCCTATGTACTGTGGCCGTGGTATTGGCATTTTCACCGGCAGGCCCAACTTGGTCGCAGGAAAGCTATCCCAATAAACCCATCCGGTTGATGGTAGCGATCGGCCCCGGCGCTGGCGCCGATAACCTCGCGCGCTTTCTCGCGGCCGACCCATTGCGCCGGGAACTGGGTACCGAGGTGATTGTGGAGAACCGAGCCGGCGCAGGCGGTGTGGTGGGCGGGGATTTTCTTGCCAAGTCGAAACCCGACGGCTACTCCATTGGGCTCCTGCACGCCTCGGTGGTGTCGACCGCGACCGTGGTCAATCAAAACGTTGGTTACGACCCGATCAAAGATTTCACTCCCATCGCCAATCTGGTGACCAATCAGCTCGCGCTGGTGGTCAATGCCGGCTCGAAGTGGGGAAGCTTGGAGCAGATTCTCGCCGCAGCTAAAGCAACGCCTAGCTCGGTGAATTGCGGTTTGATTGGCTTAGGCAGCCACACGCACTTCAATGTGGAGCTGTTGAAACTTGCTTCGGGCGCGGAATTTAATCTGGTTCCCTATGCAGCGGGAACCGGGCCGATTCTTACCGCGCTGTTGGGTAATCAACTCGATTGCACCTCGTTGGTGTGGCCGGCAGTAGATGCCTATGTGAAGGCCGGAAAATTCCGCGCGTTGGCGGTAACCAGTCCAATTAAAGAATTGCCACAGATTCCGACCTTTGCCTCGAAAGGTTATCCGCAAGTGAGCCTTGAGGTGTTCAACGCGATCTTCGCGCCGGCGGGATTGCCTAGGGAAATCCAGGCGCGCCTGGAGACGGCATTTTCCCGTGTGATCAACGATCCGAAAGTCGTCGCGCAACTGGAGAAGCAGGGTTATTCAATGTTGTATGAAGATTCGCGAAAGTTGGCCGAGCGGGTGCGTCACGAATTGCAGGTGGTGCGTGATGTGTTCAAGCGCGCGGGGATGAAGCAGCAGAGCTCATAGCTGGGCAAAAAATGCCCGTGGATGGGTGTTTAGCGTTACTCCGGCTGCACTCCTGCGGCCTTCACTGCCTTACCCCAGCTCTCAAAATCGCGTCTATAAACTTGCGCGAATTCTTCCGGCGTATTGCCCACGCCGGTGTGAAAGTATTGGTCGAGCCAGGCTTGCGACTCTTTGCTTTTTACGGCCGCGGCCATCTCGGTATACAAACGCATGATGATGGGGCGCGGCGTGCCGGCATTGCCGAATAGCGCATACCAGGAGGTTGGTACGTCGTAGCTGGGCAGCACTTCGCGAAAGGTTGGAATCTCGGGCGCGGCGAAGTAGCGTTTCTCCGCCAACAACGCGATGACTTTTAACTTGCCCGATTTCCACAGCGGGTGCGCGGTACCCAGCGTGACAAACGTTGCCTCGACACGCCCACCCATTACGTCATTCAGCGCCGCGGGAGGCCCCTTGTAGGGAACGTGGGTCATATCCAAACCCGAGGCCTGATTGAACGCCGCACCCATCAAGTGAAACACCGAGCCCGTGCCCGAAGAGCCGAAAGACAATTTGCCCGGATTACGTTTGCCGTGATCGACCAGTTCACGCACTGATGAAAAGGGTTGATTGGGATTGATCACCATCACCGTCAGTGGTTCGGCACCGATGGAGATGGGCGTGAAATCTTTTTGCGGATCGAAGGGTAGGCTCTTCACCACATACACCGGTGTCACCATCATCGCCGGCGTAGTCCACAAAATGGTGTAGCCATCGGGCGGTGCCTTGGCGACAAGATCGACGCCAATCGCCCCATTGGCGCCAGGGCGGTTCTCGCCAATCACGGGTCGTCCCAGGGTCTCGCCCATTTTTTGCGCCAGCACCCGACCGTAAAGCTCAAACGCAGAACCGGGAATGGTCGGGAAGATGAGCCGTATCGGTTTGGAGGGATAGGTTTGCGCGAGCAACGAAGCCGGGATCAAAAAAATCGATACCAACCATGCCACCAGTGGCGCGCGCATGTTGTCTACTCCACCTGGGGAATATTGGCCTGCTTGATGACGCGTGCGTAAAGCGCGATGTCATCGCGATAGCGTTTGGCGAATTCGTCCGGCGATCCGCCGGCGGCATCCCCTAAATTGGGCAGCATCGCGAGGACCTCCGTCGTTTTCAATGCGCGCGAGGTTCCCTCGGCAACGCGGTTGAGTACATCGCGCGGCGTGCCACCCGCGGCGAACAGGCCGACCCAACCGTTATAGGTGGCCTCCGGATACCCGGCTTCGCCGATGGTGGGTGTGCCCGGAAATATCGATGCGCGTTGCGCGCCGGAAACCACGATGGCGCGAAGCTTTCCTGCCTTGACCAACTGCACCACCGAATTCGGTGGTGAGAAGCCCATCTGCACTTCATTGGCCATCATCGCGGGGACGGTTTGCGCATCGCCCTTGTAGGTCACCATGACAAAATCGACGCCGGCGGTAATCTTTAACATCTCGCCCACCAGATGCGGCGCAACGCCCAGGCCGGTATGCCCGTAGTTGAGCTTGCCCGGTTGCGCTTTGGCAAGGCCCATCAATTCTTTCAACGTTCCAGGCATGCTTGGATGGGCAACCAGGGTGAGGTACGTCGATACCAATTGGCTCGCCGGGGCGAAATCCTTGATGGGGTCGAATGGCAGTTTCTTGTACAGGCTTGCCGCGACCGCATGACCGGTGGTGGTGACCAAGATGTTGTAACCATCGGGCGCGGACTTCGCCACCGCTTCGGCGCCGATGTTGCCGCCCGCGCCTGGGCGATTGTCGATCACCACCGGCTGGCCCCAGAATTCGCTGTATTTCTGCGAAAAGGTTCGCGCCGCCACATCCACACCACCACCGGGCGGGAAGGGCACGATCATACGCACGGGTTTAACGGGATAGGATTGCGCGATGGCGTTCGACATGACTATTGCCATGAAAGCGAGGCCGAGTTTTACGGGGGCGTGACTCATTGCAAATCTCCAGGTTCAGTTCAGTGTGAGGGCGATGCGAGGTATGCTTTGCAGTATACCGGTGGGATGACGTAGATGATAAACGTGGTGGGCATAATTTCGGGGATGAAAATACGATGATGAACAATTCCGCAGTAGAAATATGCGCAAGATCGGCGTGTGCATTGGTTCTTGGCGCGTTGGCAGTCGCCGTGCAGGCGCAAAATTTCCCCACCAAGCAAGTAACCTTGGTGGTGCCTTTTACCGCCGGTGGCCCCACCGACGTGATCGCGCGCCTGATGACGCAAAAACTCACCGAAGCCTGGTCGCGCCCGGTGGTGATTGAATACAAACCCGGAGCGGGCACGGTGATTGGCATCGACTCGGTGGCGAAGTCGGCGCCCGATGGACACACCATTGGCATTGTGGTCTCGAGTTACAGCATCAATCCGGCGCTGCGCAAAAGCATGCCCTACGACACTTTGCGCGATCTCTCTGGCGTGACGCTGCTCACCAGCTTTTCCATGGCTATCGCCGCCAATCCCAGTGTGCCGTTCGATGACGTGAAAGGTATGGTGGATTACGCGAAACGCAATCCCGGCAAGTTGGCGTTCGCCACGCCCGGCGCGGGCGGCACCTCGCACCTTTCAGGAGAACTGCTCAATGGCATTGCCGGTATCGACATGCTGCACGTGCCCTACAAAGGCAGCGCGCCGGCGCAAACCGATGTGATGGGCGGGCGCGTGCAACTGATGTTTGATCCGTTGTTTTCGGTGATGCCGTTCGTGCGCGGCGGCAAATTGAAAATGATCGCGGTCACCGCCGAACGCCGCGTGCCGGGGTTCGAGCAATTGCCCTCGGTTGCCGAGACCTATCCGGGGTTCAACGTCACCGGTTATCTCGGGTTTGTCGTCCCCGCGGCAACGCCGCGCGCCATTGTGAGAAAAATCCAAGCCGATTCGGCCGCGGCCATGAAAGTGCCCGACCTTGCCGCGCGTATCACGGAACTTGGCAATCAGGCCGTGGGCTCAACGCCGGAGGAGTTCGATGCGTTTGTCGCCACCGACATGCAAAAGTGGGTGAAGGTGATACGCGAGGCGAAGATTCCGCAGGAATAAAGCGAGTGCCAAACTTACCGTGCCTCCAAAGTTTTGCCGCAATCGATTCGCGCCACGGCGTTACGCCGCGCGCGATTGTGACAACTCGCCACGCGCCTGCGCCAATCGATTGACGCCGCTGATCAAGGCCTGAATGGAGGCGGTGACGATATTGGTATGCAAGCCCACCCCGTAGCATTCGCTGCTACCTTTGGAACGCGTCAATTCCATGAAAGCGCACGCCTTGGCATCGCCCGCTTCGCCGCTTGCGCCCACGGAACGCTCTTCGTAGCTTCGCACTTGCACCGTAATGCCGATACCCTGCAAGGCATGCACCGCTGCATCGATGGGGCCGTTGCCTTCGCCGCTCAATTGGTGGCGCACACCTTCGAATTCAATGATCAGGCGTATCCCTTGAGACGGGCCCTGTTCGAATAAATGGTGTTCCAGATAGCGTACCGGCCGTTCGCATTCGAGATAAGTGCGCGAAAACAATTGCCAGATATCGTTCGAAATCATCTCGCCACCATGGGTATCGGTATGGCGCTGTACCGTGCCTGAAAACTCAACCTGCAATCGGCGTGGCATGACGATGCCATAGTCTGTTTCCAAAAGATACGCTACACCGCCCTTGCCCGATTGGCTATTGATACGAATGATGGAATCGTAGGTGCGGCCCAAATCGGCGGGGTCCACGGGTAAGTAGGGAACATTCCACAGCGCGTCGGCCTGTTGCGCGGCAAAACCTTTTTTAATCGCATCCTGATGCGAACCAGAAAAAGCCGTGAATACCAGATCGCCCACATAGGGATGGCGAGGGTGAATCGGCATTTGCGTGCATTCTTCGGCGGTGCGCGCCACCGCATTAATATCGGAAAAATCCAAACCCGGCTCGACACCCTGGGTATGGAGATTCAAGGCAAGCGTGACGATATCCACATTACCAGTGCGCTCGCCATTGCCGAAAAGACATCCCTCGACGCGATCAGCGCCCGCCATCAGAGCCAACTCGGCGGCCGCCACCGCAGTACCTCTATCGTTGTGCGGATGCAAACTCAAGATCACGCTGTCGCGGCGCGCAAGATGCCGATGCATCCATTCGATCTGATCGGCATAAACATTGGGCGTGGCCAATTCAACCGTGCCGGGAAGGTTGAGAATCACCTTGTTTTGCGGCGTGGCACCCCAGGCCGCGGTTACTGCGTCGCACACCTCGAGCGCGAAATCCAATTCGGTGGCGGTGAAATTCTCCGGGCTGTATTCCAGCGTCCATTGCGTCTCGGGCTGCTGCGAGGCCAATTGTTTGATCAACAACACCGCCGACACCGCCATCTCGACGACCTCTGCCTTGCTCATGCCAAATACGAATTCGCGAAACGGTCTCGAGGTAGCGTTATATACGTGGACGATGGCGCGCTTCGCGCCGCGCAAGGACTCCATGGTGCGCCGAACCAAATGTTCGCGCGCCTGGGTCAACACTTCGATGGTCACATCCTCGGGGATGTGATTACCTTCGATTAACTTACGCACCAGATCGAACTCGGTTTGCGAAGCCGAGGGAAACGCCACCTCGATTTCCTTGAAACCGATATCGCACAAGGTGCGAAACAGGCGCATCTTGCGTTCCACGTTCATGGGCTCGAACAGGGCTTGATTGCCATCGCGCAGATCGGTGCTCATCCAAATCGGCGCTCTGGTTATGGTCCGGCTGGGCCACTGGCGATCAGCAAGATCGACCCGAGGGAACGGACGGTATTTGTTGGCGGAAAGGTTCGACATGGTGGCTTCTCCAAAGACGCGGCGCTGGTTTGACGAAGTGCATCATAACCAAAGACCTTGGGCAGGGTATTGCATTTGATACCATTAAAATCACAATAATTGGCATAATATTGCGTATATAAACAATTTTATGTATGGTAGTGCCGAATATAATAGTGACTAGGCAATAAATGAAAAACGATCCAATAAGGCCCGAATCAAACAAAATCAATCCAACCCAGCTTGACCGCTACGACCGCCAAATCCTGGGCTTACTGCAAATAGAGGGTCGCATTAGCAATCAGGAGCTTGCCGATCGCATTGGACTTTCGCCCTCGCCTTGCTTACGGCGCGTGAAGGCATTGGAAGAAGCTGGGGTCATCACCGGCTATCGCGCCCACCTCGATGCGAAAGCCTTGGGCCTGTCGCTGCTCGCCTTGATTCACATTTCCATGGATCAACATACGCCCGAGCGTTTCAAACATTTCGATGCGCAAATCGGCGAGATCCCCGAGGTCATGGAGTGCCTATTGATCACCGGTCAGGCTGCCGATTACCAACTGCGGGTAGTGGTCAAGGATATGGACGCGTTCCAAGAGCTACTGCTCAACCGAATTACGCGTATCAAAGGCGTTACCGGTGTGCATTCGAGTTTCATCCTTCGCCGTGTGGTGGACAAAACCGCGCTGCCGGTATGACAAGCGGCGTATTGTCGGTCTGAAACGGTGCCATTTTCGTGACTGTGTTGCCTCGAGCGGTCCACCGCGCGAAGTTTGTGGTTACACAGTTGTTGGTGCGAACCAATTAAGCGTCGAGCACCTGCACAAAGCGCCGGGTGCTAGAGTTTCGTCAATTGATTGTTTATTTTTAGGAGAATCGCAGCATGCGCTCGAAATGTTTTGCACGTCTTCTTGTCGCTATTTGCGCCAGTGCCAGCATGCTTGGTTCAAGTGTTGGGCAGACCCAGGCCTACCCATCCAAACCCGTGCGCGTCCTCATCGGCCAACCCCCGGGCGGCGTGCAGGACATTCTCGCGCGCAGTATGTCGGCGGAATTGGCCAAGGTCTGGGGGCAGCCGGTGACTTTGGATAATCGTGTCGGTGGCACCGGTGTGGTGGCGGCGCTGGCGGCGGCGCGCGCTGCGCCGGATGGCTACACCATCTTCTTCTCTACGGCTACCAACATGAACACCGCGCAGTTCCTGCAAAAAGATCTTCCCTATCATCCGGAAAAAGATTTCATTCCGGTGGTGGCCCTCGCCCAAGGGCAATCGATTTTGCTTGCCGGCAACCATGTGGGCGTCAATTCAACCAAGGAGTTAATAGAAAAGGCCCGCGCCAATCCAGGCAAGCTCAACTACGGCACCTTCGGCGTGGCCAGTTCATCGCATTTCGATGCCGAGGCGCTGGCGAAGGAAAATAATTTCAAAGCGGTGCACGTGCCTTACAAGGGTGCGGTGGATGTGATGAATGGTCTCATCGGCGGCCATGTGGATTTCGCCATCACCGCGCTGGTCGCGGCGATTCCGCTGGTGAATTCGGGCAAGTTGAAGGGCCTGGGATACACCGGCGAGAAGCGCACCGTGGCATTGCCGCAGGTGCCAACCTTGCGTGAGCAGGGCTATGGCTTTTTTGAAACCGGCGGCTTGTTCGCGTTCTACCTACAGACCGGCGCGTCGCCCGCAGTAATGGAAAAAATTGCCGCAGATACCAATCGCATTCGTTCGAGCCCTGAGTATTTGAAAACGGTAATCATCCCCAATGGCATGGAGGATCTGCCTCTTCATGGCGCGGCGCTGGTCACACGCTTCCAGAAATCGCGCGAGGATTTTGCTGATCGGATTAGGGGCCTGGATCTGCAGTTGAAGTAAAGCGAAAGAAGGCGTTTTGACGCGCCGTTCCGATCTCCTCAGGGAATCAGCACCAGGCGCTTGCGTAGCCCCGCGAGTTGGCGATCCCAGGCCTCGCACACGCGCGCAAGCGGCAGGGTCTCGATATCGATGGCGATGCGGCCTGCTGCCGCATGCTCGCATAGCGCCTTATAGGCTTCCTGCTGCGTTTCCATCGGCGCGTGGTAATAGGCAAAGCCCAGGATATCGGCCGAAGTGCGGCGCAGCGTACCCCCTGGCAATGTCATCTGCGCCGCGACGGTTGAGCCGATGTGCACCATACGCCCGCCTTCGGCTATTGTCTCAATCGCTGCCTCGGCCGGCCGACCGCAAAGGTAATCGAGCACCACGTCAATAGGCCGGCCCGCAGCGCTTGCATAGGCTGCGGTGAGATCCGGGTTCGCGCTTAAGTTCACGGTTGCATCGGCGCCCAACGCGCGACATTTTTCCAACGACGCCGCATCGCGTCCCGCTGCAATGATGTGCCCCGCACCCTGTAGACGCGCCGCAGCTATCGCGATCAATCCCGACAAGCCGGTCGCACCGATCACCAGCACCGTCTCGCCCGGTTGCAGGCGCGCGCGCCACGACAGCGGCAGCCACGCGGCGAGGCCGGCATTGCCGAGCGCCGCAGCCAGCGCGTCCGGCACTCCTTCGGGGACATCAAGGAGGTATTGCGGATCTACCAATGTTTGCTCGGCCATCGAGCCAAACGGCCCGAGGCAGGATTTGAAATTGAAATACACGCGCCTGCCGTCATCGAGTGTGCCCACGCCTTCGCGACCCAGAACGAAACGCCCTGCGGGTGGGTGGGTGTAGTGGCGCCCCGCTGCGACCACGATGTCAACGCGTGTCAGCGCTGCGGCGAGCACATCAACTCGCACCGCGCCGTCGCGCGCCACCGGTTCGTCGAAGGAATCGTAGCTCGGTTGGGCACCGACTGTCATTGTGGCCGCATGCATTGTTTGAATCCTGGCAGGGAAATTTCACAGATTGTCGCTTGCGCCGTCGTAGCGTGCTTGCCCGAGGCACTCGATAGGCGTAGATTCAAACGTTGGATAGCAACTTAAACAAGGAAACGGCAATGTCGGACGAAGATCTGAAACAAGAGCTAGAGCGCCTACGCAACGAAAATGCGGCGCTTAAAAAAGGCGCATCGACGGGCATCACCATGAAGGTGAGTGAAAAAGGCGGGCTCTCGGTGTATGGCATGGGGCGCTTTCCGGTCACCCTGTACAAGGAGCAGTGGTTGAAATTGCTTGATATGTCCAATGACATTCGCGCCTTCATCAAGGCGAACGAGGCGGCGCTGAAGACCAAGGGCTGAGCATTTTTCTTTGGCGCCCCATCGCTGGGCGCCATTTTTCTGCGTTTCATCATGAAAATTACCAGCGTCGACATTTATCACGTTGAAGCCACTTGGCGTCGCGGCTGGAACCCGGTGATCCTGCGCATTCGCACCGATGAAGGTATCGACGGCCTGGGTGAAGCGGGCACAGCAGTGGGTGGCGGGCACAACGCCTACGTCGGCATGTTGAAAGATTTGGCGCAGATGCATCTCATCGGCGCTAATCCGCTCAATGCGGAAAAAATCTGGGAGACCTTGCTGCGCAAGACCTGGCTTGCGCAAGGCAATGGCCTGGTGGTATTCGCTGGAATTAGCGCCATTGATCAGGCCTTGTGGGATATCAAGGGCAAGGCGGCGAAGTTACCCGTGTATCAGATGCTCGGCGGAAAGAGTCGCGAGTCACTTCGCGCCTATGCGAGCCAAATTCATTTTGGCTGGCCGGCGGACTACGCCAATCCGGCAGTACATCCTGCCCAGTTGGCCGAGGCCGCATTAAAGGCTGTGGCCGATGGGTTCGACGCGGTGAAAATCGATCCGATCACCTACGATGAAAAAGGCGGCCGCGGCGGATGGGATATGACCGGTCGCATCGGCAATGATCGTCTGGTGCTTATCTACAACCGAGTCAAGGCCATTCGCGATGCGGTTGGGCCCAACGTCGATATCATCCTCGAGACGCATGCGCAGCCCGGTGTGACCAGCGCGATTCAGATCGGTCGTGTGATGGAAGGGCTCAACTGTATGTACTACGAGGAGCCGGTGAGCGCGCAAAGCGTGGATGGCATGGCCAAGGTGGCGCAAAGCGTGAAGATTCCGATCGCCGCGGGCGAGCATCTGGCCACGCGTTGGGGCTTTCGGCCTTATTTTGAGAAACAGATTTTGAATGTCATCCAACCGGATATCTGCGTTGCCGGCGGCATCAGCGAATGTAAGAAAATTGCCGACATGGCGCATACCTACGATGTGTCCTTGCAAGGCCATTGCTGCGGCTCGCCGGTAACGCTGGCCGCGACCCTGCATCTTGAAACGGTGATTCCCAATTTCATCATTCACGAGTATGTGGGCACCACTAGCGCACCGGGCAATCGGGCGCTGGTCAATGAAGACCTGGTGATTGAGCGGGGTCGGTTCAAAGTACCCGATGGGCCGGGCCTGGGGATTACTTTGAACGAAAAGGAAATCGCCAAGTATGCGCATGTCGAAGTGGCGTAATGGCGTATTGAAATTCACCAGTATTTAACAAAATTAAAATGGCTTTTACAATAACGGCGTACCACAAACACTATTGTTAATTCGTAATTTAGTATTTTTTAAGCTACGCGAAGGAGTGCTCGCATGACGAAACGACACGCATTCTCCCTGCCGAAGTTGCCGGTTTTTCTGGCCGCATTGATGCTGCCGCAGATGGCGCCGGCGCAAACCGACAAACCTATCCTGCGCCTGGTGGTGGGCTTGGCCCCCGGTGGTTCGCATGACATCACCGCGCGCGCCCTGGCCGAGAAGCTGCGCGACCAGATGAATATGAACGTGGTGGTGGAGAACAAACCCGGTGCGGGTCAGCGCCTCGCATTAAACGAAGTCAAGCGTTCCGCACCCGATGGCAGAACCCTGCTGATCGCAAGCAACTCACCTTTCGTGATCTTTCCGCATACCTTCAACAAACTCGATTACGACCCGGTGAAGGATTTTTCGCCGATCGCGCGCCTCTTGGTCTCCGAGAGCGCGCTCGCCACTGGCCCAAAAGTTCCAGTCACCAACATGAAAGAGTTTGTTGCATGGGTGAAAGCCAATCCGAAACAGGCAAATTTTGGCACGCCGGGTGCGGGCACCTTGCCGCACTTTGTGGGCATCATGCTGGGCAAATCGATGGGTGTTGATCTGGTGCACGTGCCCTATAAAGGCGGCGCGCCGGCGATGGTCGATTTTCAAGGCGGGCACCTGCCCATCATCATCAATTCCCTGGCTGACATGTTGGAAGGGCATCGCGGCGGAAAGTTTCGCATGATTGCTTCCAGTGGAGGCAAGCGTTCCGCGTTGGTACCCGATGTGCCCACCATGCAGGAGTCGGGCGTGGATATTGTTTCGCACGGCGCAGTGTGGGTATATGGCCCTGCCGGCATGAGCGCGGAGGTGGTTAATCGCACCAACGCCGCCCTGGTGAAAGCGGTGAGTACGCCAGATTTTCAAGAGCGGTTCAGCAAATACGGCATGACCGTGGCGCCTTCCAGCGCGGCTGAACTTGCCGCAATGCAAGCCGAGGAATTGAAAAAATGGGAAGCGCCGGTCAAGGCGAGCGGCTTCAAAGAAGATTGATTGATCGGGCTCGCAGTGGCCTCAAGGAGAATTAAATGAAGGTAGTGTTCTGGCCGTATCTGGCCAAGGCGGAGATGTTGGCGCGATTCGAAAAAATCCCCGGCATCGAACTGGTCATGGCCGACTCTGTCGAGACCTTGAGCGCCGCGATCCCCGACGCACCGGCCCTAGTCATCAGTCAGACGACTTACGACGCGAAAGTTGCCGAGGCGTTACGAACCCATGCCAATAAGTTGCGCTTCATACAGCTGATGAACGCTGGCTACGACGGCCCCTTGAAGCATGGCGTACCGCCGGGCGTGGTGGTAGCGAAAGCCGGCGACGCCTGGTCACCGGCGCTCGCCGAGCATGTCATGACCCTGATGCTCGCCTTGATTCGCTGCGTGCCACAGATTTTGGACAACCAGGCCAAACACGGCTGGGAAAGAAAATACACCGCACGCATGGATGGCGTCGATGGCAAGGTGATGGCGATCATCGGTTACGGCAGCATCGGCCGCGAAGTGGCAATTCGTGCCAAACCATTTGGCATGTATGTGATTGGTGTGTCGCGCGGCGCGGCGGCGAAGCCGCATGCCGATGAAACGGCCAGCGTGGATGAATTGCATAAAGTGTTGGCGCGCGCCGATGTCATCGTGCTCACCGCGCCGCTTACCGCCGAAACAAGGCACATGATTGATGCCAAGGCATTGTCAGTCTGCAAACCCAATGCCATATTGGTGAATGTCGCGCGCGGCGGATTGATCGATCAAGTAGCGTTGAGTGAGGCGTTAAAAAACGGCACTATCGCCGCCGCCGGGCTGGACGTGACCGATCCAGAACCCTTACCGCCTGATCACCCCTTGTGGAATGCGCCCAACTTGATCATCTCCCCGCATGTGGCGGGTTCAAGCGGTGCTAAAGGTCGCGAACGGTTGGCTGATTTTGTCGCGGAGAATTTGGCGCGCCATGTCGCGGGAGAAACCGTGACACACACTGTGGCTCTTTGATAAGCCCCAATTCGCTTTGTGATTTGAATTGCTTGGGTTCGTCAGCGACTAGCTGGGCGGTGTATGCCATCGATCAATTCGGATTGTCGATCGCACCCACCGCCTGTGCAGCACCTATGTGCACCGGGCCGAAGCTGGAGTAGAAAATGAGTTGCAGGCATTCAGGAGATGTGCGAATTGACGACAAGAACCTCGATGCGTCCGGATGTTGCTACCGCCAGTTGCGTATCGTTAGTCCAGAACTGCGAGCAACCGGCGCAGATCGCGGCGGCAAGGTGCAAGGCGTCGGGCGTCTTGATCCGATGCTCGGCGCGCGGGGTTGTAGCGAGATCGAAGGTGGATGTTTCAAATAGGTACTTCTCATAACCCGGTGTCGAGAAGAAATCCTCGTAACGCGTGAGCAAGGCGGAGTTTTTGTCCGCCAGAGGCTTGACGCGGCACTCCAGGCGGGTCAGATCGGTATAGACGACGCAAGGAGATTCGTCGTTCGGCGGCAGTAGCTTGGCGAATATTTTTGCGCGCAGTTCAGGGTTTCCTTCAATGGCATAGACGGCGACGCAACTATCGAGGTAGACACGACGCATTATTTCCCCCAGGAGTTTCGCTCCTCGGCGAGTTGATGATCAATCTCGGTAGCTGAGCGACCTGCTCCATTGTTGTGGGGAATTTGCGCGAACAGAGTTTCAAGATGCCGCCGGCGGAGGGCTTCGTTAGGCGCCTCCGATGGAATCAAGACGATGACTTCTGCATTGCCTTCGGGGGTATCGGAGGGCAATTGGATTTCAAGGCGTTGGTTACGGTCGATATGGGCGTTGAGTTTGATGGCGTGCATTTTGTCCTTCCAGTCTAGTTCCACGTTCCCAGCCAAGCGTGATTAAATCCTTCGGCGCGGTGTTGCTTGTCGATATTATCGCTCCACAGCCCGCCGACTACCCACGCTGTAAGTTAGCACCGGCCTTTATTTCAATCCGCGCTGCACCGCCCGCAATATATCGAACTGAGTAATGGCGCCGACGATACGGCCATTCTCCACCACTGGCAGCCGGCGATTTTTCGAGGAAAGAAAAAGCCCGGCGGCGTAATAAATGTCCATGGTGGGTGGGATGGTCTGCACATCGGTGGTCATGAAATCCTTGACCTTGCCTTTGGGTGCGTCGAAGTCGGGGCCACCCAGTGTTAGCAGCTTGAGGCAATCACTCTCGGTGAGGATGCCGGCCAATTCTCCCTTGCCGCGGGAAACGAGCGCGCCGGTGACGCGCTTCTCCAAAAGAAAATCCACCGCTTCCATGATGTCGGTATCCGGGGATAGGGTATCAACAAATTTGTCCATGTATTCACGGACGGTAGGTAGGCGGCGGATGGTCATGGCATTGCTCCGTAGCGGTGGGGATTGGACCCCACCAGCATACGGCATTACTTGGCGGTTCGACTAGGCGCTTCCCCAAACTTCTTGCGCCACTTCGACAGCCAATCTCAGCTTCGCGTATTGCTGATCTTCGGTGAGGATATTGCCGCCGGTGTGGCTGGCAAAGCCGCACTGCGCGCTGATGCACATCTGATCCAGCGGCATGAATTTCGCGGCTTCGTCGAGACGGCGCTTCAGGTCATCCTTTTTCTCCAACTCGCCGAACTTGGAGGTGATGATGCCCAGCACAATGCGTTTGTCCTTGGGGACGAAGCGCAGGGGGCTGAAATCGCCCGAGCGGGCATCGTCGTACTCAAGGAAGAAGCCGTCGATTTTCAATTCGTTGAACATGGCGTCGGCGACCGGCTCGTAGCCGCCCTGCGCGTGACCGCGTGAGAGGGAATTCCCGCGGCACAGGTGCACGGTGATGGCCATTTCGGCGGGGCGGTCTTTAATTGCGTCATTGATGAAGCGCGCATAAAGATGCGGGAGTTTGTCCGGGTCTTCGCCCAGGCTCTTCACGCGTTCGCGCAATTGCGGATCGCAGAGATACGCCAAGTTGGTGTCATCCAATTGTAGGTAACGGCAGCCGATCGCGGCCAGATCCATGATTTCGTTGCGCCACACGGCGGTGAGGTCGGCGAAAAAGGTTTCCATGTCGGGGTAGATTTTTGCATCCACACCGCCGCGACCACCACGAAAGTGCAGCATGCTGGGCGAGGGCACCATCACCTTGGGGGTGCGTAGCGTGGCCTCTTTTAGAAAATCGAAATCATTGTGTTGTATGCCTCCCTTGGGCCACTGCAACTTACCCACGGTTTTCGGCGTTGGCGGTTGCCAATTTTTCACCACACCGCCCACCG
>JBJXEY010000460.1:0-3726 GCA_046153355.1 Burkholderiales bacterium | reverse complement strand
GGCGCACACCCTTGGCATCGCAGCTTTCGTTCACCTCGCGGCCGATGACTTTCAAGGTGCCGCCGGCGATGATCACGCTCACCGGGTGGCGGTGCGAACGCCTGCCGTCGAAGTAGAGGGCGCTGAGGATGCTCACAAGCCGAGATCCACGTTAAAAATATCGCCGAACTCCTGCCCGGCGGCGCCGACACGCTCCAGTGCCGGGTTGGCGAGGTAGGTGTTGGTGCCGTGAGCAATAACCGTGAAATGCGCCAGCCGGTAGCGCAGCGTGCGAATCACGGCCCACGGAATCAGCAAACCCGCCGTTGCCGCGATCGCCGCCAGGTTGCCGAGGTACAGGCCCATCATCTTGCGTGCTTCAAGCGTGCTCGCAAAGCGCAGGCCCTGCCCGTTCGATCCGTTCCACAGCAGGTTGAGCGTGCGCGCCTGCACATAGGCGTAGACGATGGCGTATGCGATGTACATCAAATCGAAGCTGTCGCCGTCGATGCGCGTGCTGCCGTAGAAGTAGCGCTTCTTGCGCACCTTGGCCCACGCCGAGTAGATGCCCAGCGTGATCAACGTGAAGAACAGATTGACGATCCAGATGCGGAAATATTCCGCCGCGGAGCCGGTGAATTCGGGCTGGATCACGCGATCCTGTTTGGGCTCTGCAGGCGCAGGCTCAAACCGCAATCCAGCCGATGATGCTGCCTCGGTGCCGGTCTACCGCGTCTCCGGTGGGTGGCGGGTGGTGCTGGGGCGATTCTAGCGCAAGTCCTTGCATGCGCGTGGGATACATGAAGTCATACGTTATGAGGCTACGGAAGTTCCCGGTAAATCGCCGTAGCCGCCGTATGAATGCGCAGCGGCTGATCCCAATCGGGGTACTTGTTGTGGAATTCGGCGCGCAAGGTGGTGGCGGTTTCATCCGACGACTTGCCTTGTTTTTTCATCTCCGCCACACGCTCACGCAGCGCGGTGAGGTAGCCGCGATAGGCGCTGATCGTCGCCGCATCCCCCTTGTCGTAATGCGCGCCGATCACTTGCGTCGGGCGCAGGGCGTCGAGCGCGTCGAGGCTGGTGAGCCAGCTTGACAGGCGCGACTGCGGCGTGGCGAAGGCCGGGAACAACTGCTTCATCGCCAGATCGCCCGAAAACAACACACCCGCACCTTCGACGAATACCGCGGTGTCGCCGCGCGTGTGCGCAGGCCCTAAGCGCAGCAGCTTGACGCGCACGCCGCCGAGGTCGAGTGTTTTTTCTTTGTCGAAAATTTCCGCGGGCGCACGAAACTTCGCTTCTTGCAGCACGTCGGTCAGCATTGCCGAGCGCGCCGCGAACATGGCGACCCATCTCAGGCCCATTTCCTCGACATCCTGCTGCTGCGCGGCGGAGCGGATGAGTTTGGCGCTCGCCGGGAACGCGATATCGCCGGTGGTGTGCTCCGGATGAAAGTGCGTGTTGACGATATATAAGTCTTTGTTTTTACTTAATTTTTCTACTTCGCGCAACACCGCCTGACCGCTTTTCATGCCCATGCCCGGATCCACCACCAGGGTGGCGCGGCTACCGACAATGATGCCGACGTTGGGCACCATGCCGACTTTTTCGTCGGGGATCAGATAGACGTGGGGCGCGATTTTTTGCGTCTTGCCTTCCTTGACGATGGGCATGGGCGCTTGCGCGTGCGCTGTCAGATGAGCACCACCCAGAGCGGCGCACAAAAGGATGCGAACAGCGGTGGTCGAAACAAACATGGCGGTCTCCTTCGGCTTAGAGTAATGCAGGCTTAGATGGTCAGCCAGAGAGCGCGTGCATAGCGGACCTCCGGCTGCATCGGGTCAATTCGGCAAATCCCACTCTACGACGAGTTTGATCTGGACCTTCTTTTCAAGCCATACGACGTTCTCGACCAGTTGCACCATTTCCACGGCCGTTTCCTTAATCAGTATGCCGTTTCGGTCATGAAGTTCAACGGTACCAGGCGCATCACCCGCTTGTCCCGGCATCAGGGCGGGCCACTTTGCCTTTCGGAATACCACGACGCGGTATTGACCGTCCGGTCGGACGAAGGCGGCGTATTCTTCTTTGGCCGGGTATAGCGCCCACCAACCCAATAACGCCAACACCAATAGCAACAGTACCGCCGCGACCGCCCGCTTACACTTCGTGCGGTGGTTTTGAAGCACCGATGCTTGCTGTATTGTCACGTGGCGATGAATGAATCCGGTTTTTGAAGCGTTATTTGTTTGATATTGGAGAACACAAGGAAGTCGCCGCCTTTGGCATTGTTCGCGCGCCAGTCGCGGAAGTCTTTGTTGGTAACTTTCTCGCCGGCAAGAGGGTTAATCATGCTCATCTTATTCGTCGTTTCGTTCCAATAGCCCAGAAGCTGGTCGCCATTGAAGTCATAAGAATCCCTGACGTAGACGCCGATATCGGTGATGGTTACCTCATATTGGTTTGGCCGTCCTGCACCCATCACCATGCCTTGCACCAGCACTTTGAAGGAGAACTTTCCCAACGCCGCGCTCATGTCATCCAGGTTAAAATATTCGTGAGCAGCAGGGCCATGGTCGTAAGCCTTTCTCAAAGCGGTTTCCGTGGTGCGTAGGGAGGCAGTGAAACAACGTGGTCGGGCGATTGAAGCGTCCCTAACAATTGCTGCTGATACAGATGGTGCTACAGCTCGCGCGCTCAGTCCACCGGTGCGATCTTCGCGCGCGCGACGATGTCTTTCCACACCTGGATTTCGCGCCGGTACCACTGGGTCAAATCATTCACGCTCATGCGCTGGGTATTGCCGCCCTGCTTGCGCAGTTGTTCATTCACCTCGGGCAGCGCGACGACATGGTTGATCGCGGTATGCAGTGTTTGCACGATCGCCGTCGGCGTTTTACCGGCGACATATACCGCGGCGGTGGCGCCAGCGTTGAATCCGGGCAGCCCGGCTTCGGCGGTGGTCGGGATGTCGGGAAAATTCGGCAGCCGCCGCTCGCTGGCCACCGCCAGCAGCCTGACGCGGCCCGAACTGAGGAAAGGCTGGTAGGGCGTGGTATCCATGATCGCGAGTTGTGTTTCGCCGGTGGCGACCGACAGCGCAGCGGCGCCGCTGCCGCTATAGGTGACGACTTCGATGCGGATGTTGTTGCGGATGCGGAATAACTCCACCGACAGCCGCGTGCCGATGCCGCCTGCGGCTGCGTTGAGGCTGGCCGGATTTCTTTGCGTGAGGCTGATCAGATCACGCACATTTTTCACCGGCAGGTGCGCGTTGACGAGGATCGCGTCCGGATACTCCGCGATCGCCGCGACAGGCTGTATATCGCTGAGCGGATCGAAACGCAGATTGCGAAATAAGGCAGGGTTCTGCGTTGATGCGGTCGCGCTGAACAGGATGGTGTGGCCATCGGGCGCGGACTTCGCCACCACTTCGATACCGATGTTGCCGGCGGCGCCGGGTCGGTTCTCAATCACCACCGCTTGGCCGAGCGCCTTGCTCAAGTGCGGCGCGATCATGCGCGCGGTGATGTCGTTGGTGCCGCCGGTGGAAAACGGCACGATGGCGCGGATCATGCGCTCGGGGTATTGGGCGTGCGCGAGGTGCGCAGCACATAGCCAGTGCCGACGCATGAGTAATTCTGATTGTACCGGATGCGCGGTTTTGCGGAAGAAGACAGCGGCAGCGGCCCAAATTGAAGGCCGGCCAGCCGCTTTTTGATTGTAGGCAAGGGGCGCATGGAC
>JBJXEY010000457.1:0-4008 GCA_046153355.1 Burkholderiales bacterium | reverse complement strand
CGAACTTCCACCCGTGATAAATGCAGCGCAATCCATTCCGCTCATTGCGCGCGAGAAACAGCGAGGCGCAACGGTGCGGGCAGCGCTGGTCCATCACCCCCACGCGCCCGTCGCTGTCGCGAAACGTCACCAGCTTTTCGCCAAGCAGCATCAACCGCATTGGATCGCCATCGGCCTTCAGCTCATCGGATTTCAAGGCCGGAATCCAGTACTGGCGCATGAAATCGCCCATCACCGACCCGGGACCGGTGCGCGTCAGGTCTTCGCTGAATTTTGCATCCATCCATCTTTCTCCATCGTCGGCAGGTTCAAATTTAGCTAGGCGCATAATCGCAGATTCATGCGACTCTTGCGGCGGGGCACTTCGCGCGTATTGCTTCATGCCTGCCGCGCGCGCCCTTTCCGGCAGCGCGGCATCTCTTGGCATTACGCCGGCCTGGGAAACGGCCGGACCGGGTCGGTCCGACCGGGCTGTCACTCGAACCTGAGTCTGGCCAGCTTCACCATTTCCACCGCCGTCGCCTGTGTACTGCGCACGATCTGCGCGAGTTCATCCGGCGTTCCGCCGCTCGCGGACAGGGACGCGGGCCGCAGGAATTTTTCTTCCCATTTTGCATCGCGAACGATTTTGTTGGACTCGGTGTTCCAGCGCTGCACGATATCGGTGGCAACGCCGCGCTGGAAGAACAGCGCGTTCCAGTTGCGGAAATCGAGGTCGAAGCCCTGCTCCGCCAATGTGGGCACCTCAGGCATGAGCACCCTGCGGCGATTGATGACCCCGAGCACACGCAGTTTGCCCGCTTTTGCATGCGGCAGCGTGGCTCCCGGTGTGTTCAGCATCGCGGGCACGTCGCCCGCGATGGCCGCCTGCAGCAGGTCCGGGTTCGACTTGTAGGGTATGTGATTGAAGTCCGCCCTGGTTTTTGCATGGAACCACTCGAGGTAGAGGTGCGAACTACTGCCGATGCCGATCGATCCCCAGTTGAGCGTGCCCGGTTTTGCCTTGGCCACTTCCATGAGTTCGCGCAGGTTGCGCGCGGGGACCGCGGCATTGACCACGATGGCGCTTTCGAACCAGTTCAGGTGCACCACCGGCACGAAATCGCGCTCCATGTTGAAGGCCACGCTTGCATAGGCGAGCGGATTGATCGCAACCAATGTGCCCTGCAGGAAGCAGGGCATGTATCCGTCGGCGGGCGCCTTGGCGCAGACCTCTGTGCCGATGTTACCGTTGGCGCCGGCGCGATTCTCGCCGATGACCGGCTGGCCCAGCGCCTGGCTCAGACTCGGCAGCATGGCGCGCGCCGCGACGTCGGAGACGCCGCCGACCGCCGCGGGAATCAGCATGCGGACCGGCTTCACCGGGTAGGACTGCGCGAGTGCTGGCCCACCAAGGGCGAGCGCGAGGACCAGCAGGGTCGCCGCGCGATAGTGCCACCCAGGTCGCAGGGGACATTCTTTCATCGGAGGCTCTAAGTGAAAATGGTGGTTGAGTATCGGTGGATTGGCGGGAGGAGTCGGCGTCGCGCCAGGCCCTGGAGTTGCGCCGTTGCCTGCGCCAAGGCTGAGCCGGTCAGACGCCGCGGAACGCAAGATTGGGCAGCAGCGCCAGCGCGTTGACGCGCTCCAGGGCGCGCAGGTCCGCGTGGCTCGACCCCAGCCGCCCCAGGTTCTGCGCAATTGGACCGATGCGGCCGAACGGGAAGTCGCTGCCGAACAGCATCTTTTCAATGCCCACCAGATCCCGGATCGCATTGAAGCTGCGCA
This sequence comes from Burkholderiales bacterium, assembly GCA_046153355.1. GTDB lineage: Bacteria > Pseudomonadota > Gammaproteobacteria > Burkholderiales > SG8-39 > 2-02-FULL-62-17. Next base: position 2,241 of record JBJXEY010000457.1, on the reverse strand, counting down.
CGCCGGTTATGCTGGCGATGTCCAGGTGCAGTTTTTTCAATTCGCGCATCACGGCATTGGGGATGCGCGCTGCGGCTGCCGTTTGGCTCAAGCGTAAAAAGCCACTTGCGCTTGTCATAGGTGACGATCCGTGTCGCAGATTCACATGTGTTGACCCCTACCGACTATCTAGCACCGATCCGGCCTGTGGCTGCCAGAAGGGTGCGTCTCTCGCGATTGGCACCCCGCACCTCGCGGTGCTTCGTTATGAAGAATGGCCAATAGATCTCGATACATCTCTATAGATGCTGAAAGCTATTTTCGGGGATCAGACTAGATTGACGGTAAATCTGACGGTAAAAAGGCAACCCGCTGAACGAGCTTCCAAATGGGGCAATGAGTTACATATGCCGTTGATGATCGAGTGGGAGCAAAGGCTGATTTCCCTGCTTGCGAGACAGAGCCTTTCTCTTACGACAGCACCTGTTATGCTACGCGGGCTGCGACTCACCCGTCATGACGCTGATGGGCTCCTTGGGCAATTGCCACTGGGTCAATGGGCGGCCTTCCAGTAGCGCGCTGACTTCCCGCAGCCATATGCGCCGTAGCAACGCGACTTTCAAGTCGGTCCGGCCCAGTTGTTCGTGCCCACGTTCTCGAATGGAGCCCTGGCCCACCTGGGTGCAGTAGTCCTCGATCGCAAAACTGGTATAGGCCCCGATGTCGTCTGGCACTTCCTCCAGCGACATCTCTCCGGCGAGCACTTTCTCCGCGATATCCCAGCGGTCCACCGCCTCGGCTTCCTGCGCTTCACGACTCGCGGCATAGGCACAAGCCTCCTCGCCGACGAGCGGCGTGTAAGTCACGTCGAAGGCCGCGAGCTTTGCGTCATTCACCGGTACGGTCCAGGTGATTTTGGTGTCCCAGAGATTGCGTCCTTCAAACCCCTGGGCGCGAGTCCGGTGTTCAAATTGGAACGCGTTCGGCATGAAGAAATGCGCGCGACTGGCCAGGTCGCGCATGACCTGGTTCTTGTCCTTCGGCGTCCGGGTATTGGACCAGCCATAAACCGTCTCCTCCACTGTTTCACGCCGGGGAATAATGTAGTCCATGCGCCCTTTTCGGATCGCGGTGGCGCGATGCACCCAGGGAATGTGCGCCACGTCGTTGTCCAGCCGGTTCCAGTAGCTGCAAGGCACGATTTCTGTGGGGTCCGTGACAATGACGCCCGGGCGATCAAAGTCCGGATAACGGGGAAAGACGGGCGGCGTACCCTCACCGAAATATCCGAAGATCAGGCCGAGATATTCCATGACGGGATAACTCGCCACCGTCACGCGCTCACAGAACGGTTTATCCTCGTCGGGTTGTTCGATGCATTGGCCGGTGACGTCGAATTTCCAGCCGTGGTATCGGCAACGCATGCCATCGCCTTCCACCCAGCCAAGCGAGAGCAGGGTGCCGCGATGGGGACAGCGGGCGGCGACGATGTGCGCATCTCCGCTTTCCCCGCGATAGATTGTGAATCGCTGCCCCAGTATTTCGAGTGGCTTGGCCTTGCCTTTGACAAGACCCTTCGCTCACATCACGGGTTGCCAAAACAGTCGCAGGTAGCGACCGGCCGGCGTACCTGGGCCGACTGGCTCCAGATCTCGGAATTGCAACTTTCCACCCAGATCCATCTCTCTCCTCCATGAGTGCTGTTAGGCGCGTTGAAGACCCATCGCCAGCCCTCGAGCACCAGGTTTCGCCATCTCCTCAATTCGACAGCGTCAGCCCGTCTTACGCGAAAACCACGATCGCAATTAACGCTCGACTTCCACCTCGCGGAGGACATCAGTCCAGTAGGTAATGTCGTCACGAAGCAGGCGACCGAGTTCATCCGGCGTTCCGACCAGTAGATCCACTGCATCCTTCTCAGCGAGTGATTTTCCGGCGTCGCTCTCTAGTTGGAATCTAAAAATCCAACTCTTGGATCCGCCCCTACTCACTTGCAGGCAAAGGCGATTGCTGTCGATATAGTTTCCCGGCCTTGCGTGCTCGATTTCTTTTACGGACAGCGCCATAGACCCTCCGCCAAGGTTTTCTACCCGCCACTTAAAGCCGGATAGTAAAAGATCGAGTTGGACGGTGTTGGAGTCTCATTTGATGCAATATTCTTTAAGAACAGAATTTACATCAGGCTATTGGATGTGACCGGATGACCTTGGACAACCATCTGGCGGAGAGGGAGGGATTCGAACCCTCGATACACCTTTAGGG
>JBJXEY010000446.1:0-2582 GCA_046153355.1 Burkholderiales bacterium | reverse complement strand
TTGCGCGTCCACGGCAGCCGGTTTGTTGGCGAACAGCGCAGGCCAATGGCCCGAGTGCCACTCCTGCAAGTTGTCGTCACCGGCGTCGTCTATTTGTTGCAGGTAGGCCACCAGCATGTCGCCGGCGCGCTCCGAGGTCATCAGGCCCAGTGTGCGGATGGCGTGCATGTGCAGCCACCAATCGCCATCGGTGGTGTCGTGCGACCAGTAGCGCGCTTCATCGCGCAACAGTTGCGCAAACTCGTTGAGCATGACACCGCCACGCTGCGCGCATTCGTCGATGACATTGCGCGGCACGCGATCTTCGTCGCGCCGCATGAGTTCGATCAGTTCGGCGGGGGACTGAGTCGCCAGCCAGGTATTGTCGTAGACAGGCAGTGCAACAGCAGGCGTGTCGTCAGTCAGTGTCTCGGGGGTATTGGTGTTCTGCAAAAATGTCTTTCAAAACAATGGGTTACAATAAAATAGCCTCACGCCTCACGCCTGCACCTTCAGATTCAACATCATGCCCTGATCCTCGTGTTCGAGGTTGTGGCAATGAAGCATGTAGACCTGATCGCCGCCAAAGCTGTGCGTGAAGTCGATGACGATACACACCGATTCGCCGGGCCACACCAGCACGGTGTCCTTCCAGCCAAGATCGGTGACGGCGAGGCCTTGAGCATTGACCGCGAGCTTTTTCTGTTGCTCGGGGCTCCCGCGCCGTTCGAGTACTTGATATTGAAAGCCGTGGATGTGAAACGGATGCGGCATGCTGGCGGCGGCGTTTTTGATTTCCCATACTTCGACGGCGCCCTTTTTCACGGTGATGGGTGTGGCCTCGTGCGTGTAGGTTTGGCCGTTAATGCGCCACACCATTTTTTCGTGATCGAGGTAGATAGTGCGCGCGGTGCCGCAGTTGGCGGGGATCGGCGTGACGGTCGATAACTTCGCGGGCACGGTTTTATCGTAGTTCTGCTTGCGGCGCACGTGGATGCGCAGCAGGTCCATGGCCACGCCGATTTCGGGGATGCCGGGTTTGTCTTTTTCCTTTTCCTTGCCCGCATCTTTTTTTTCTTCAGCTTTGGCGTCACCCTTGGCATCACCCTTTACTGCGCCATGCATCGCGTGCGCTGCCTTGTTGTCTTTGGCGCCGTCCTTCTTCTCGTCTTTCTTTTCCGCGCCGGGCGGGCCGTCTTCATGCTCCATCGGGTCAAAGGTGACGCTGGCCAGCGTCAGTGTGTCGCCTACTTTCGCATTGCGCAGATCCAGCAATACTTCCACCCGTTCAGCGGGCGACAAAAACACTTCGCTCGCGGCCTGCGCGCTGTTGAGCAGGCCGCCGTCGTTGGCGATGACCTGAAACGGAACGGTCGTCTTGCCGTTCATAAACGCGAGCTTGTACATGCGCGCATTCGACGCATTGAGGATGCGGAAGCGATAGAGCCGCGTGGCGGCCTCGAAATAGGGCTTGGGCGTCCAGTTCACCAGCACTTGCTCGCCGAGAAAGCCATCGGCCTTGTCTTCGTCCGTGGGGTTAAACACCAGCGCACCCTGCGCATCAAGCCGCCGGTCGTGCAGTACCAGTGGGATATCAGTTTCACCCAGTTTCAGATCAAGCGCTTTTTGCAGCGCTTCGCTGTCGTCATCTTCAACAATAAACAACCCGCCGAGTCCGAGGTAAACCTGTTTTCCGGTGAGGTGATGTGGATGCGGGTGATACCAGTATGTGGCGGCGCGGTTGGGCACGGCGAAGTTGTAGTCGTAGGTCTCGCCGCCCTTTACCGCATAGTGCGGGTGGCCGTCGTTGTTGCTATCAACGATCAAGCCGTGCCAATGGATGATGCTGGTTTCGTCGAGCGCGTTCCAGTGCTTGGCCTTGATGGCCGCGCCTTTTTTCAGCCGCAGCAGCGGGTTGCGCCACACCTTGTTGTTCGCCTCGATCTCGTAAGCGAGCAGGGCCGTGGGTTTGCCGGGCACGATGGCTTCCTGCACGGCTTTCGCGACTATGGTGAAGTTTTGCGCCACGTCGTAAATGCCGTAGAGGCCATCACCGCCGGGCATGCGCAGGCGATTGGGAAAGGCGGCATCCGGTGTAAAGGGCGTTTCTGGTAGTGGCGCGGGCGTTTGCTTCGAGTACCACCACGCGCCCGCACCCGCGAGCCCTGCTGCACCCGCGGCGCCGATCAATACATTTCTTCTGCTGGTCATTTTGCTTTTGCGCGATGAGTTTTCAATGCTTTTTCAAGGACGTCGAGTTCTTCGCACGGTATCAGGCAAATCTCGCGTAGCGCGGCGAGGTGGCGTTCCGCATTTTCCACCTCGCCCATCATCAAGAATGCCTCGCCGATATATTCATGTGCGCCACGGTGGCGCGGGTTGAGTGCCAGCGCGCGATAGTAATGCTTTAGCGACAAATCCAGTTGCTTGAGATTGCGGTACGAATAGCCGAGGTAGTTGTTCAGGTCGGCACTGTCGGGGTCGCGCAACGCGGCTTGCTGAAAGCGCTTGATGGCCTCGGGCCAGTTCTTTTTTTCCAGCGCCACCTTGCCAGCCGCGTAATCCGGGTCGCTGGCGGAGGCGGCGGGGTTTTCTTCGTAGGG
>JBJXEY010000438.1:0-4762 GCA_046153355.1 Burkholderiales bacterium | reverse complement strand
CGCGCTGCACGAACATGAAAACGCACTTCCGCGTCGTGTTCCGCGATGGCCACGGTGGCCATCTCCTCGATAAGTTTGGTTACACTTAACTTGCGTTCTTTGGCTACTTGCTGAAGCCGCTCTCGCTTCTCTAGCGGCATGCGAATGATAAGAGCGCTCATAGATCTCCTTTCAAAAGTTGCGTTGGCGTGACGACTTGCAGCTGCGGAAAATGCAATTGACGCGCCAACGTGAAATCTCGGGTATTTCTGGTCACGATGGCCTTTGCATCGCCAGCTACAGCCAGTTCAATAATGTGATTGTCTCCTTCGTCCCGTAGGTTGGGCCGCCATCCGAAATAAACCCGTATCCAACGACTCTTCGCGATAAAAATATCGAACAATTCTTGGCGCTCCCGCTCGGTTAACCGACACTTGGCGAAAAGCTCGGAGCGACCTAGTAGAGACTCGTATTCACCGAGTAGAGCTGGCCCCATCAACGGAACAAAGCGTCCACCAAGGCATTCCGATACGACCGTATTAGCTGCCCCTGCGCCCAGCAGCGCGCTCACAAAAACATCGGTGTCGACGACAATACGCATTCCAATATGATTGCATATATGCAATCATCAGCGCAAGAGTCAGACGCCGTCATCGCACGCTAACGTCATCCCCTAAAACGTGCCGCACTTCTTGTCTCCATGAATTCAATGCCGCGTAATAATCCCTCCATACACAGTCGTAACAGCCACGCCCGCAACAAATAGTGGGCGCGGGAGGCGGTTCTCTTAGGGCCACGCCACGTGCAGCCATGGCGGCTTTCGCGCCCGCGACCATTTGCGTTGCACTCTCTAGACCCTCCAAGAGGATCGTCTCAAATCCCATCACTCTCGCCAACCTCTAGCTACGTGTCGTGTAATCATTGCTCAACATCCCATTCCAGGAAACATCATGTCAGATTCCACCCCGCGCGCCAATGCCATCACCATCCGCTCCAAACTGATGCTGGAGATCGCCTCCGAACTGGTCGCCGGGCCCGATTGGGGATTGCGTCAGGTCAAGGTGAGCCTGCGCGAACAGGGCGCGCCCGAATGGGCTTTGTCGCTGTATGGCTCGGGGACGATGGAGAGTTTCGACGCCGTCATGAATCACCGGGCAGATCTGGCTATCTGCAATCCATCGGCATCGTTAACGCTCGCCTATCGCGGCCATGCGCCTTTCAAGGCGCCGCTGCCGGTGCGCACCATCGCCATCATCCCCTCGCACGATCAATGCGTGTTCGCGGTGCGCGCCGAAACCGGCCTGCAATCGGTTGAGGAGATTGCGGAGCGCAAATGCCCATTGCGCGTATTGCTTCGCGGAGACCCGCAGCATGGATTGCACGCAATTCTTGATCACATTGCTGCAGCGGCGGGATTTTCTCTCGATGATTTGCGTGTTTGGGGCGGAACCACACAACTCACCGGCATGATGCCCCTGCCCGATAGCGCCAAATTCGCGGCGGTGGTACGCGGTGAGGCCGACGCAATTTTCGATGAGGCCACTGAATCCTGGGTGGGCGCGGCGGTCAAAGCAGGTCTGACGATATTGCCCATGCGGGAGAAGACGCTGCAGAAACTGCTGGCGTTGGGTTTTCGCAAGGGAATATTGAAAAAAGCCATCATGCCGGAATTGCCACAGGATATCGCCAGCATCGATTTCAGTGGCTGGCCGGTGTTCACGCATGCGGATACGCCCGATACGCGCATCACCCAAATCTGCGCGGCGTTGGACGCGCGCAAACACCTGATGCCTTGGCAGGGCGATGGACCAATGCCGGTGGAGCGTATGTGTATCGATGCTTTGGATACGCCGATCGATGTGCCCTTCCATCCGGCGGCGGAGCGTTACTGGCGCGAGCGTGGCTATCTACGCTAATCTGCAACAGGTATCAAACCATGAGGATTCGACAATGATTCGATTGTTAGCTGCCGCAGTAATGTTTCACGCTGCACTCCTATTTCAATCCACGCTCGCGCTAGCGCAGACATTTCCCAACAAACCGCTACGCATAATCGTGCCTTATGCGCCCGGCGGCCTCCTCGACCTCACCGCACGGCAGATCGCCGCGAACCTACCCGAGAATCTGGGACAAACAGTGGTGGTAGAGAACCGCACTGGCGCGGCAAGCGCGGTGGCGGTGGATGCCTTGAAACAAGCGCCTGCCGACGGTCACACCATCTTGCTGGATAACTCGGGCCTCATCATCACGCCCATCCTCAACCCCAAAGCGCCGTTCAAAATGCAGCGCGATTTGGAGACTGTGTCCATCGTCACCGGTTCGTCTTCACTGCTCGCGGTGAATGCAGCGCTGCCCGCGCGCGATGTGAAGGAATTGGTATCGCTTGCGCGCGCCAAACCGGGAACGCTCAACTATTCTTCCGCTGGTGTAGGCACCATCCTGCACCTCTCCGGTGAATTATTGAAAGCCGTCGCCAAGATCGACCTGGTGCACGTGCCCTACAAAGGCGGCAGCGCGGCAATGAACGATGTGGTGAGCGGGCAAATTCATATGATCTTCCTTGGCTCATCCATCCTCGCGCCGTTCTTGCGTGATGGCCGGGTGCGCGCCATTGCCTCGACGGGCTTAAAGCGCATCCCAGCCTACCCCGACGTACCCACTATTGCCGAGCAGGGATATCCGGATTTCGATGTCGTATCGTGGATAGGACTGTTCGTTGTCAAAGCCACACCACCGGAATTAACCGCGCGCCTCACGCAAGGCGTGAATGCGATCTTGGCAAAACCCGATTTCCGCGCCGTCTTGGTGAAAAGTAGCTTGGAACCGATCGGCGCAAGTGGCGATGACGCGAGGCGGCTCCTCGATCAGGAGGAGCGCCGCTGAACCGAAGTGATACGCGCCAACAAGATCAAACCTGAGTAAGCGGCACCCTTAGCTTCACCCGCCCGGCGCCACCAGCACCGCGACCAGCGGCCCCAATGGGGCCGTGGGGTCGAGCGGATTGCGGCTCTTAGCACGCGCAATCAGCATCTTGGCATCTTCCTCGAGCATCAAACGTTCTTTGACACGCGCATCGCAGCAGCGTTGTACGCGTTGCAGGTAATCATCAAAACTGGAATAGCGCTCTTCGATGGAAGGCCGCGGGTCGCCCCTGGCTTCGCGTTCGGCGCGGGTTCTACAAAAAGGTACGAACGTTCCGGTGTTCCAGAATTCCGCGCCCTCGGCGAATCCGGCTTTGCGCAACGACCAACCGTTATAGGTGCCAAGCGGCACCTCGACATCGGGAAAGCGCACGCCGGCGATGTTGTTGCCATCGGCGTCGATCGATGACACACCCAACGGGTATTCCTGACCGGGAACTGGTTTCGGCGGAAAGGTGCCGAAAATACCCTTCGATTCGAACTCCGGACCATAGTCGTAGCGCATCAGCCGACTGTTACCGCGTGTCGGCAGAGCGATGCCGGGAACCTTCGGATACTTGGCGAGGTACTCACTCGACTTGATGAGCGTGCCATCGGCGACCCGAGGAATACTTGATGGCGGCGGTGGTGTGCCCTTGGTGGCCCATTCATCCATCGCAACAATCAAGGCGCGGCGATAGGTCACCGCCGACATGCTATTGGGTGTGCCCTGCGCGATCCATTCGGCGTCAATTAAGGGCCTTGCCATATGCGGTGCACCGCAAAAGTTATACATACGCACATTGGCCGGCAGCTCGACATCCTTGCCATCGCGCGGATCGGTATGGGTAAGCGATACATGGCGCTTCCAATAATCGCCCTCGGTGTGCGAATGCAAAACCAGCGGATCGGATTTGGGGCGTTTCCACAAAGCATCGTTCTTCCCGGAGAAGGGGTCGGGAACAGCGGCAAAAGAAAATGGGTAGACCTCAGCAGGCCAGGTGTGTTCTTCGTGTTGGCGTGGATAACGACCTGGCTGCGAGAAGCGGTTGTTGTACAAGAGACGGCCGCTGCCGGTGTGGGTTTGCAAAGCATCGAAGAGCTTGCGCCCTTGCCCATCCTCGTTCCAACCCGCGTAAATGTATTCGCGCGCCACGCGGCCTGAGAGCGAGGTCCCTGTGCCATAGGCCTTCTCTACAAATCCTGCCAGGGGATTGGCGTTGCCAGCGGAATCTTTATCACCAAAACGCAGGAATGACAAGGCCTCGCGTATGCCCAAAAATCCCAGGCCCATCACTCGCGAGCCTTCGGTTTCGTAAATCATCTCGTAGAGCCAGCCGGGTTTAAAACCATTTTTAAGGTACAGATGATCGCGCGAGGGCGTCACCACCAGCTTGCCATCCACCATCTTCGCCTGCGCCAACTCCCACTCGGCATCGGGCAGCGGCACGCGAGCGTCGGTCTCGTGTTCGCGCGCGGTCAAGCTGCAGCTAGCGCGATCGAGCACCGGGTAGCTCTCCACATTCTCGCCCTGCTCCGCACCTTCGCTGGTGCCCAATGACAAAATTCCCGCCTCAACAGTGCTGAACTCCTGGCGCACTTTGCCGCGTAAGTGCTTACCGTTCTGTTTTGCATGCGGCAGGTAAGCCACCACATTGCCGCCGCGATCAATCAAATCGCCCTGCCAGCCGCACCACACCAACGTGTAGCCGTGGCGCATCAATAAACCATCGCCAGCATGCTCGGCAACCGCCAGATCCCTGCCTTTACCGAAATTAATGCCAGTGACCATCGAACGGCCACCGCGATTGGAGAATTCAAAAAGTATTCGGCGATTGCCTTTGGCGAGGTCCTTAGGTCTAACGATGTCCAGCGTGGCCGCG
>JBJXEY010000432.1:0-2521 GCA_046153355.1 Burkholderiales bacterium | reverse complement strand
TGGCGCGCGCCAATCCGGGCAAGCTCAATTTCGGTTCGCCGGGGGTGGGCACCGGCCCGCACATCGCCGCCGAGATGATGTTGCGCACGGCAAAGGTTCAGGCAACCCACATCCCTTACAAAGGTTCGGCCGAAACCATGGCGGCCTTGTTTGGCGACACCATTGATTTCGCCTTCGATCCGGGCGGAGCGGTGCGCCAGGCGCGCGCCGGGAAATTGCGCTTGCTGGGCGTGGCGAGCGCCGCGCGAACACCGCTTGCCAGCGATGCCGCCACCATGCTCGAGGCGGGCGTCGATGTCGATGCAAGTACGGTGCATGGGTTGTATGCGCCGGGCGGCACACCCGCAGCCATCGTGGCGCGAGTGCATCGCGAGTTTGATCGCGTGATGCGCGGGCCTGAAGCGATTAAGGTGGTGGCCGCGGTCACCGCCGAATCCGTGTACGCGACGCCGGAGGAATTTGCCGCGCAGTTGCGGCGCGATCGAGAGCGGTTTGGTTTGGTGATTCGCGAGGCGGGAATACGAGCGGAGTAGACGGGCGTGCTGACTCGGAGTGGCCTTGCTCGCCATCTCACCATGTTGCTATCGCCGAAACCTATTTTTTACAGCGACGCAGGCCAAATTGACATTACCGGGATGCCATCGTAATTTCGAGCTGCATCGTTGCTTCCAATTAATCTTGTGCGGATTTGAAAACATGAAACTGAATATTGACCAATTCGTCCTCTTGAAATCACGTTGCGCGCACGCTGTCCGACGCGCCGCAGTTGGTGCCACGCTTGCCCTGGCCCCGCTGACTGGTTTTGCGCAACAGGATTTCCCCAGCCAAACCATCAGCATCGTTCTTCCCTATACGCCGACAGCCGGCGGCGCCATCGTCTTGGCGCGGCAACTCTCCGAGCACATGCGCCCACTCGCCGGCGTGCCGGTGGTGGTGGAGTTCAAGCCCGGGGCACTTACCAACATTGGCGCTGAATATGTCGCGCGCGCCAGACCCAACGGCTACACGTTACTTTTGACCTCGGGCTCATCGACCTTTGCGTTCAACACCCACTTGTACAAGCAGTTGCCGTTCGATCCGCATAAGGGTTTTGCGCCGATCACCACTTTGACTGCGGTGCCCTCGGTGTTGCTGGTGAACCGGGCCATCAACGTGGGCAGCGTCGAAGAACTTTCGCGGTTTCTGCGGGCGAAAAAAGACAAAGGCTCTTACGGGTCGGCCACACCCTTCAACACGGTATTGAGCGAGTTATACAAAACGCGCGCCGGCTTGGAGACCCTGCGTATTGCCTATAAGGGTTTTGAGCAAACCTGGCCCGAGCTGATGGCGGGCGGATTGGATTTTGCGTTCACCGATCCGGGCAACGCCACCATGGTATTAAAACAACCGTGGTCGCGAGCGCTCGCGGTGACCTCGGGCAAACGCAACGCGCAGTTCCCCGATCTGCCCACCATGATGGAGTCGGGCGTGCCTGAATTCGAAGCCGAATCCTGGTTGGGTGTGTACGCGCCGGCAGGCACGCCGCGCGCCATCCGCGATAAGTTGAGTGGCTGGATCAATCAGATCATGGCCACCGACGAATTGAAAAAGGTGATGACGGCGATGCGCTACAGCCCCTTTCCCGGCTCGCCCGATAGCTTGGAGAAACTGCATGCGGCGGAAATCGAGAAATGGGGGCGGCTGATACGCGCGGCAAAGCTGGAGAATTCGGCGGAATAGTACATAAAGAAATGCGTTATTTGTGCCAAGGCACGCTAGACCTACGTTTTGATTGAATATTGTTCCAATTAACTGAAAGAAGCTGTTATGCGCGTCATTACCCTGGAAGACCACTTCGCCACGCCCATGGATCGAAGCTTGATCCCCAAAGCCACCGGCTCGCGCGCGGCCATGCTGCAACAACTCGATGATCGAGTGGGTTACAGCATTGAGGAGGGCCTCTTGGATCTGGGCGAGCTGCGCTTAGCGCATATGGATCGCGCCGGCATCGACTACCAGGTGATCTCGCTCACGCAACCAGGCGCGCAAGCCTATGACGCGGCCACCGCGGTGCCGCTGGCGCGCGACGCCAATGATCGGTTGGCGGAGGCGTGCAAAAAACATCCGACGCGTTTTGGCGGTTTCGCCACCCTGGCCACGCCCGACCCTGCGGAATGCGTGAAAGAACTGGAGCGTTGCGTCACCAAGCTCGGGTTCAAAGGTGCTCTAGTGAGCGGCTCGACACACGGGGAGTTTCTTGACGACAAGAAATACTGGGGGATGTTCGAGTGTGCCGAGGCTCTCGATGTGCCGTTTTACCTGCACCCCGGTCCGCCGCATCCCTTGGCAATCAAATCCTACTTCGAAGGTCCGGTGGACCCGATGGCGCGCGCGGCTTGGGGTTTCGCCATCGATGCCGGCACGCATTTCCTGCGCATCGCCATGGCGGGGGTGTTGGATCGCTTCCCAAAACTCACCTTCATTCTCGGTCACCTGGGTGAAGGCATTCCTTTCGTTCTGGATCGTATGAACTCGCACACCG
>JBJXEY010000431.1:0-4652 GCA_046153355.1 Burkholderiales bacterium | reverse complement strand
AAAGCTGCGCAGGTAACCAATGCCCAGCACCACGCCGGGCATGGCAAGCGCCACGGTACACATGTGGTCAAGCCACTGCCGGCCAGGAAGTTGGGTGCGCAACACCAGATAGGCGATGGCGGTGCCCAGAATCACATCCAATAACGCCGCACCGCCGCAATAGACCAGGGTATTGACCATCATTCGGGTGGAATCTTTAAAAACCGTCGCATAGTTTGCGAGCGTATAGGCATCTGGCAAGACCGAATAACTCCACACTTTCGAAAACGACAATAGCAATAGCCCTAAATGAGGCGAGAGAACCAGTAGCAATAAAAACACCACCAACGAATAGGCCAGCACCGATTGCCAAGGCGTGAGCTGCCGGCGCAAGCCTGCCGCACCGCCACGTTGCAGGGTGGCGAAATCGCGGCCTTTTAAAAACCAGGAAGAACCCGCCATCGCGGCGATCGAGAACAACACCAGCAACACGCAGATCACATAACCGATCGGGTCGTCGATGCCAATCGAAGTGACGCGAAGGTAGGCCTGTGGCGCGAGCATATTGGTGACGTTAAGTATCAATGGCGTGCCCAGATCATCGAATACCTTGATGAATACTAGGGATGCGCCGGCCACATAGCCGGGCAGGGCCAGCGGGAAAACCACGCGGCGGAACAATCGCCATCCGGATGCACCAAGGTTTTGCGCGGCTTCTTCCATAGCGGTGTCAATGTTGGCTAACGCCACCGAGAGGTTGAGCAGAATAAAGGGGAAGTAATGCAGGCTCTCGACGAAGATCACACCGTTCAAGCCATCCATCAGCGGGATAGAAAAATCAAACGCATCCATCAATATCAAATTAACCGCGCCCGAGCGACCGAACAACAGTTGCATCGCCGATGCGCCGACGAACGCCGGCATGATGAGGGGCAACACCCCCAAGGTCTGGATGATGGCCGCGCCGCGAAAGCGAAAGCGTACCGTGAAGTAGGCCAACGGCACGCCGATCAGGCTTGTCACCAACACTGTCATACCGGCCACGTACAGACTGTTGGCGAACGACTCGCGCATTAAGGTGATCTGAAAGAACGAGGCGAAATGCGACAGCGTGAAGCCGCCCGCGCCATCGGCGAAGGCCACGTAGATAACGGTTAATACCGGCGCGATAAGGAAAACTACCAGGAACGCCGCGATCACAGCCCCGACTAAAACCTGGGGCCAGGTGACGCGGGCCGCCGTGGCGTCATACGCCATCGGTGTTTAGTTCGCGATCTTCGCGGCTTCGTTGGCCAGCACCACGGCGCGCGCGTAGTTTTTCTTCGCCTCGTTGGCCCAGTGTTCTTCGAGAGCGGTCATGCGTTTGGTGGTCTCGGCGCTGCGCTTGGTGTCACGGAAGATCTTTAAAAATTCCTGATCCTTCACCTTCGTCTCATCGATCACCGGCGAAAACGTCAAGGATTTGGCTTCGGCGATTTGCTTGGCCGCTTGGGCGTTTGGCTTGGCAGAGAGCTTCTTGTCCGCATCCCATATTGCCTTGGTGGCGGCGATAAGTTCCTTGTGGCGGAAGGTGATCGATTGATCAAACAGGGAGGACACCACGTAGTAACGCCCCTCGGCGAGGTCGGAATCGAAATTCACTTTGGCGCGAATTTTTCCCGTGTAGGGGTTGGGCCAGTCGGCGGGAGCTTTTTTGTAGGTCTCAGGCAGTACCGGCAGGCGGCTGATGGTTTTGTCGAGTAGCAGTTCCTGGCCCTCGGGTGAGAGCGAAAACTGGATGAACTTGCGGCCCAGTTCGGCATTTTTGGCGCCATTCACCAGCGCGATATTCGCTGGGACGATAGCCGTGACGCTGGGATAAACGAACTCCACCGGGAAGCCGGAATTTTTCGGCGCAAGACCCAGGAAGTCGATGACCAGCCCTATACCGTATTGCCCATTGGAAACACCATCGGGCACGCCGAAGCTACGTTCGGTAATCGCCGCCGCGTTACCCGCGATTTTTAATATTTGTTCCCAGCCCTTGGTCCAGCCTTCGCCTTGGAGAATCGTTTCCATGGTGAGGTGCGTGGTGCCTGATCGTGAGGGCGAAGAGGTGGCGACGTGGCTGAAATAAATGGGCTTGGTGAGATCGGCCCATTCGCGCGGTTCGGGCAGCTTGTTGGCGCGCAGATAACGCGTGTTCCACATGATGCCGTAACCGGCCAAGGCCTGGCCGAGGTAAAAACCTTGCGGGTCGTTGATCGGATAGTTGCCGATCTTGTTGGGTATGCCCTTGATACCCGGATCGTATTTGGTGAGTAGACCATCTTTGGCTAAAACTTCGAAAGCATCCGGCGCCGATGCCCAGAAAATGTCGGGCCGCTCGCCGGCGCGTAGTTCCCGCACGTAGGCCACGCCTGCGGCGGTGGCTTTGTTGAGTATCTCCACCTTCACACCGGGGTTACGTTTTTGAAACGCCTGTTGGTAAGCGGAGGTCAATTCCTTGGGGAAGGAGGTAACAATGGTTACCGTCTGCTGCGCCAGAGCGGCAAGGGGCAGGCAGGTGAGCAGGCAAAGAAACGAAACGATGGGTTTCATACCGGTCTCCAAGAAGAGTGAACGGGGTGGATTCTATCGCCTTGTGGTTACAAGGGCTGCCAAAGCAAAGCTCAGCCGAGGGCAAATTTTGCGCAAACGCTACAATGCGCCGCACTTTTGCTCACAGGAGTTTCGCCATGAAAGTCGCCATCATCGATGATTACCAAAATGCCGTGAAGACGCTGGATTGCTTCGCTAAGTTAAAGGGACATGAGGTAACCATATTCAGTGAACCGGACAACGATTTATTGCGCATCGCTGATCGACTAAAGGGGTTTGACGCGGTGCTCCTCACGCAGCAACGCACGCGCTTCACCCGCGCCATGCTGGAACGCGCGACCAGTTTGAAACTCATCAGCCAGACCGGGCCGGGCGCCACGCACATCGATGTTGCCGCCTGCACCGAGCGCGGCGTGTTGGTGAGCGCGGGCGGGGGCGGCATGTCGGCCTCGACTGCGGAACTGACTTGGGGATTGATCCTTGGCGCTGTCCGCCACATTCCCTTCGAGGTCGAGCAACTGAAAAAAGGCAAGTGGCAAACCACCTTGGGTTATTCACTACACGGCAAAACCTTGGGTGTGTATGCCTATGGCCGCATTGGCAGCATCGTCGCCAACGTGGGCCGGGCATTCGGTATGCAGGTGGTTTGTTTCGGTCGAGGCGCCTCGGTGGAAAAAGCCAAGGCGGCCGGATTCGCCGCAGCATCTAGCCGCGAGGCGTTTTTCGAGGGTGCGGACATCGTAACCCTGCACCTTCCCTTGAACGCGGAGACGCGCGGCATCGTCAAGCCTGAGGATCTGGCGCGTATGAAACCCTCGGCACTCATTGTGAACACCAGCCGCTCGGGGCTGATCGGCGATGCGGTGCTTGCGGCAGCGTTGACGAATGGCCGGCCGGGGCGCGCCGCCGTAGACGTATTTGATGAAGAACCCGTGCTCGATGCAAACCATCCCTTGCTGAAAATGGACAACGTGGTGTGCACGCCGCACCTGGGGTACGTGGCGCGGGAAAATTACGAGTCGTATTACGGTGCGGCGATCGATCAGATCGTCGCGTTCGCCAATGGCAAACCGATTAATGTCGCCAATCCGGATTTGCTGAAAAAGTAGCTGGCGCGGTAGATATGCCAGACTAAACTGCAAACAGGCTGAGACCAGATGGGGCTGAAAATGCATAACGCTAGGCGGGGAGTTGGTCACCCGCCCTATAGTCCGCTTATCCCGTAAAATCCAAGCTCGATATTCGATGTACTCGGCGCCCCGAAACGGGGCTTTGCATTTTTCAGGAGACCTGATATGAGATTGCGCAGCGTGGAGTTTGAATTGCCGCAGGCGAGCGCGGCGGCAAAGTTTTACGTCGAGTCCTGGGGGTTGATCGATGCGGGGCAGCGTGGGGCGACGCACTTTTTGCGTGGCACCGAGGATCACGGCTATGTGATTGCCGTGACCGAGGCAGCGGCAAAGGCCGTGGTGTCGGTGACTTTTTCGGGAAGCAAGGATGATGTTGCGCGCGTCCGTGCCGCGGCGGAGCGGAACAAATACAACGTTTCTCCAATGCGCGATTTCGACGAACCAGGCAAACCGCATGGTTTCACCATGACCGGAGTTGAAGGGCAGGTATATCGCCTCATTACCGAAACCGAACCGGTGCAAGCTTTGCCGCGCGACCGTAACCATCCGCTGCAGCTCACGCACGCGGTAATGAATGTGCTCGACCGTACCGCAAGTGAGAAATTCGCTGAAGACGTGCTGGGGTTCAGGTTGTCAGACCGCACTCGCGCCATGAGTTTCCTGCGTTGCAACCAGCAGCACCATGCGGTGGCCTATGTGGGCTCGGAGGATCGCTCGCTCAATCACCTGGCCTTCGAGATGATGGATATGGAAGCGGTGATGCACGGCATCGGCCGTATGCGCGATCACAAGGTGCCGCTCCTGTGGGGGCCGGGGCGACATGGGCCGGGCAACAATGTGTTTAGCTACTTCGTGCCGCCGCATGGTGGGGTGATCGAATACACCTCCGAGATCAACCAAGTGGATGACAACTATCCCGTGGGCACGCCGGATGACTGGAAATGGCCACCGGGACGAGTGGAC
>JBJXEY010000427.1:0-11690 GCA_046153355.1 Burkholderiales bacterium | reverse complement strand
ACAGGTGGGCGGCGCTTATCGGCGCTCGGGCCCTCTACCAGGGCAATTGCTTGGTGGTTATGGCCGGAACGGCGACGACCTTGGATATGCTCTCTGCCAGTGGGGAGTTTCGCGGCGGCGCGATTCTGCCGGGCGTGTTGCTCATGAAACAGGCGCTGGCTGGCCATACCGCCGGTCTTAAATTCGCCTCGGGCGATGTGGTTGACACGCCGCGCAACACTGCCAATGCCATCGAAACCGGATGCGTTTTGGCACAGGTCGGCACCATCGAGAAGATGTTGCGCGATTTTGCGCCGGATGCGTTGTGCGTTTTGTCTGGAGGGGGGGCGAGTCAACTCGCTCCCAGGCTTAACATCCCCTATCGAGTGGTGGATAATCTAGTGCTTGAAGGCTTAGTTCGAATGTCGGATTCGCGGATTTGATTGCGATGGATGATTGGCTGATCGGCACGCAATAAGCGCGAACTATCCTCGTCCCAAAATGGGATGGAGATTGGCGTCCTGGAAGGACCAAAATTTCAATGAGACCGTTTGTTTTGTTGTTGTTGCTCGCCAACCTCGCGTTCTACGCTTGGGCGCAGTACGTTCCCGATGCCGCTTCGCCCGAAGCGCAATTAATGGCGCAACAGATCAATCCAGAAAGTATTCGTTTGTTGTCCGCTCCTCAAGTGGCGGCGCGCAAACCCGAACCGGCAAAAACGGTTGCCTGCATGGAGTGGAGCGGCCTTGCAATAGACGATATTCCCAACGCACAACAGGTTTTGTTGCCGGTATCCCCGGGGGTGAAGATATCCGAGCGGAAAACCGAGGAAACCGCCGGGTGGTGGGTATTCATGCCGCCGCAAGTTAGTCGGCAGGCTGCGGTTCAGAAGGTCGACGAAATAAAACGACTGGGCGTAGAGGATTATTTCATCGTTCAGGAAGATCCCAAATTTCGCTTCGCTATTTCCCTGGGGGTGTTTCGCAGCGAAGAAGCGGCGCGCAATCGACTCGATCAATTGCTGGCTCGCGGCGTACGTACCGCGCGCGTCGGGCCGCGCACCACGCCGGTGTTCAAAGTGTCGCTTCAGCTTCGCGAGGTACTGGAGAGCACCCAACCCAAAGTTGTCGAATTGGCGAAGGAATTTCCCGGCACCGCGTTCAAGGACTGCGACATCTGATTTTCGCTGGCGCGCCTGGTAGGCCGTTTCGAGAGTGAGGTACCGCCTTAACTTGGCTCTTCGCTCGCGCGGATTCGCTTCAAGGTCGCGGTAGTCGAACGCTCGAAGGCGAATGGAATCGAATGCACGCTCCCATGCCAACTATTGACTTCCTTGGCCCCCACCATCTCCGCAGGCTTCCAATCACCTCCCTTGACTAAAACATTGGGGCGGGAAATAAGTATCAGCGAAAGTGGGGTGTCCTCGTCGAACCAGGTGACAAGATCTACACAGGCCAACGCGGCGATAACGGCAAGACGATCCTGCAGGGTGTTGACCGGTCTATCCGCGCCCTTCCCCAGTCGTTTTGCCGAGGCATCTCCATTGAGCGCAACCAGCAACGACGCGCCGAGCGCGCGCGCCTGGTCGAGGTAAGTGACGTGCCCGCGATGTAATAGGTCGAACACGCCATTGGTGAATACCAGTGGGCGCGCAATCGAATTAAGGCGGCTTGCCAAAACGTCGGGCGGGCAGATTTTTGTCTCGAAGGAGGGTTTTTGGTAGCTCATGGCATGCGTTTAGCTACGCGAGGTTGAATAACACTCGGGTGCGAGAAAGGAGTGATCAACACAACATTCGTTTTCATGCCCGAATCACACGGGCATCGCGCTGCGTGGATAACTATTTGGTTCCGGAGGAAGGCGCGGGCGGCGCAACCGGGATGTATTCGAAAACCCGGACAACTTTTTGCACGCCGCCAATGCCGCGGGCAATTTCCGTGGCATCGTCTGCCTCAGTTCGAGTTACCAGGCCAAGCAGAAACACCACGCCCGCTTCGGTAACCACCTTCACGCTAAACGGGGAAAATTTCTGCGGCGTGACGAACGCGGCTTTGATGCGGCCAGTCAAGAACGTATCGTTGGCCCGCGATTGCATCGAGCTGGCGGCGCCAACTTGGATCTCATTGACCACTCCCTTGACGCGCTCGATTTGCGCGACGATTTTCTCCGCTTCCTCCTTGGCCTTGGCGTCGGTTACTTCGCCGGTGAGCAAAACTGTGTAGTTGTAACTGGTGATATTGACGTGGGACTTTTCGTTCAATCCACGGCTCAAGCGATTAATCGCGGTGAATTCGACGCGTTCGTCCCCCAGCACTACTTCGGGCGGGCGCCGGTCCGAGCCCACCATCACGCTGGTGGCGGCTCCGCCTATCAATGCGGCTTCGATACATCCTCCCAATACCAGGCAGCAAGCCATTAAAGCGGCAAAGCTGAATTTTCGGCCACTCCAGGGGGGTGTTTTAAGTACCGTATTTTTCGTCATTATTCGGCTCCCAGTAACAGCGTATCGATACCGTCGCAAAGACAATGTAAGCACAAAAGATGGACTTCCTGAATTCTTGGTGTCTGTTCATGCGGCACGCAGATATGGACATCGGTGGTGGACAATAAGTTCAGCATATCGCCTCCCCGACGGCCAGTTAAGGCCACCACCCGCACATCGCGATCATGCGCAGCTTCAATGGCGCGAAGAATGTTTGGCGAATTGCCGCTGGTCGAAATCGCCAATAACACGTCGCCCGATTGCCCCAAGGCGACTATTTGCTTGGCGTAGACCTGATCGAAAGCGTAGTCGTTGGCGATGGCGGTCAAGGTTGAACTGTCGGTGGTCAAGGCGATCGCCGCCAAGGGCGGGCGCTCACGCTCGAAGCGATTGAGCAATTCGCCGGAAAAATGCTGCGCATCCGCGGCCGACCCACCGTTGCCACAGGCGAGAATCTTGCCATTGGCGAGCAGGCATTGGGCCATCAATTCCGCCGCGGTGGCGAGGGCAGGGGCCAGCATCGCCACGGCGTCAAGCTTGAGCTGCGCACTTTCCTGAAACTGGCGTTGCACCCGGGCCAACAACTCTTGGTTGGGCGCCACGGGTAGTGAGGCAAGGACGGCTGAATTCATGGCGCGCATTCTACCGTAGCGCCGGTTGGGATTGTCCTGCATGCGCATCTGCGGTGAGTAAAAATCAATGTAGATAAACTTCGAACGTAACTCGCCCTCGCGCTCGATTGGACAGGGGGTCGGCAACGACTCTTGCGCTTAACCGTTCGCCCCGGTCCATGGCCCATGCCAGCGCGGCATTGCGAAGCCGCGGCACGTAGCCGAGTTTTCTGCCCTGCCATTCGACGCGGATGGCGTTGGCATCGTAGGGATTGTCCGCTTCGCGAATTAAATCGAGGGCGGTGCCGGGGAGCAAATTCGCGGCAACCGCAGGCGCCTCATGGTATCGATATCCGGCCAAGTTGGAGCGTTGCACAAGGAAACGCACCTCTTGTGCTAAACATTGCAGGGGACAGCACCACGAGGCAACATAGAGGCTCGCGGCTAGTGACAACGCGCTATTCCGCGATAGCATCGCGTATCCATTCGATTTCCGGCGGATCGAGGCGCGTGAGCAGCACCGCGTCGAAGCGGCATACCGCGCGGGGAAAGCGTGCCAGGTATTGGCGTGCCGCGGCCAGTAGGCGAGCGCGTTTGTGCGCGTGAATGCTTTCCGCGGCGCCGCCGAAATGGGTGTTGGTGCGCAGTCTTACCTCAACCAGGACAATGACTTCGTCCTCGCGAAAAATCAGGTCGATTTCGCCAAACCGCGAACGCCAATTGGCGGCGATAAAGTCCAGTCCCTTGCGTTCTAGAAACCGCTTGGCGATGTCTTCGGCGCGTTGTCCTGTGGTCTCGGGCATAAGGGCTCCGTTCGCGGCAAATTGGGTTCTAGGGTGCGACCACCTCGCGGCTTGCCGTCGGCGCGCGTGGGCAGCACAATGCCGCCCCGGACGCCGGGGTGTCCGAGAAAGTAAGGCTGCGTAATGAGTAACGGTTTGGCAGTGCAAAGCGTTGACGGCGGCGAACTATTCATTGTAGCCACGCCCATCGGCAATCTCGAGGACATGAGCCTGCGGGCGATTCGTATCCTCAAAGAAGTGGATGTGGTCGCGGCCGAAGACACCCGCGTGACCGCGCAGCTTCTGGCGCGCTATGCCATAGCGCAACGGCCGTTGGCCCTGCATGCGCATAACGAGCGCGAACGTACCGAGAAAATCCTCGGTTTTTTACGCGAAAACAAGCGTGTGGCGCTGGTGAGCGATGCCGGCACGCCGGGAATTTCCGATCCTGGCGCTATCTTGGTCAAGGCCGCGCGCGACGCGGGTTTTCGGGTGACCCCTATTCCCGGCCCCAGTGCGCTTGCCGCCGCGCTTTCGGTGGCGGGTTTTGTCGATGAGCGCGTTCTGTTTTGCGGTTTTCTGCCGGCCAAGGCAAGCGCGCGTCGGCAGGTGATCGCCGATTTGGGCGCGCCGCAACAGGCATTGGTGTTTTATGAGGCGCCGCATCGGGTTATCGAGTGCGTTGAGGACCTCGCTGCGGGGTTGCCGCAGTCTGGCGAACGGCGCCTGGTGATTGCTCGTGAGATCACCAAACTCTACGAAAGCGTGCATGAGTGCTTGCTTGACGCGGGGGCGGATTGGCTGCGTGGCCACCCGGACCGCGTGCGTGGCGAGTTCGTGTTGCTGGTCTCGGGCCTTGCGCATCAGGAAAGCGCTGCGGAATGGGAAAAAACCTTGCAGACTTTGCTCGCGGAATTGCCCTTGGCGCAGGCGGTGCGCTTGACCTGCGCGATTTGCGGGGTCAAGCGCAAGCCAGTTTATGAACGCGCGCTCGAATTGAAAGCGGATAGATGAGCGTCGGTTCGATGCGTTGCGCACGTGGTGGGCCGCGGCCCCAATGCAAGGGCAAGCCGTTATGATTGCGCTGACATGAAAAATTTAACGCTCACCCGTCCAGACGACTGGCATTTGCACCTGCGTGATGGTCCTGCGCTGGCCGCAGTGCTGCCGCACACGGTTCGCGCCTTCGCGCGCGCCATCGTCATGCCCAATCTCAAGCCTCCCGTGGTGAGCGTGGCCTTGGCCGCAGAGTATCGGCAAAGAATATTGGATGCGTTCGATCTAGGTGTAAAAAATGGGGCAATCGCGGTTGGTCGGCGATTCGAGCCCTTGATGACGCTCTACCTCACCGATAACACCTCGGCAAAAGAAATTGCCTTGGCGCGAGCCAGTGACTTTGTGCATGCCGTCAAATATTATCCGGCTGGTGCGACTACCAATAGCGATGCCGGAGTGAGCTCGCTGGAACGCGCTTTCCCGGCATTGGAAGCGATGGAAAAGCATGACCTGCCACTCTTGATCCACGGCGAGGTGACCGATCCGGCTATCGATCTTTTCGATCGCGAACGCGTGTTCGTGGAATCGCAATTGCAGACCATCGTTGCGCGTTTCCCGAAACTGCGCGTGGTGGCGGAACACATCACCACGCGCGAAGCGGCGCAATTCGTGCAAGGCGCGCGTGACGGTGTCGCCGCCACCATTACCGTGCATCACCTTTTATACAATCGCGGCGCGATTTTTCAAGGTGGCATCCGCCCGCATTTTTACTGTCTGCCGGTGTTGAAACGCGAAGTACATCGACAAGCCCTGGTCGCCGCCGCCACCTCGGGAAATCCAAAGTTTTTCCTCGGCACCGACAGTGCGCCGCATCCGCGCAATTTGAAGGAACACCCTTGCGGCTGCGCCGGCGTTTTCAGCGCGCCCACAGCGCTGGAGTTGTATGCGGAAGTATTCGAGGCCGCTGGCGCGTTGGAAAAACTTGAAGCTTTCGCCAGTCACCACGGCGCCGACTTCTATCGCTTGTCGCGCAATAGCGATACCGTGACCTTGGCAATGGACGTCTGGAAGGTGCCGGCAAGTTATCCCTTTGGCGATGAAACCGTGGTGCCGCTGCGCGCGGACGAACAGGTCGGTTGGCGGATGATGTGAGCGAGCAGGTTCACGGCATATTCGAAGCGCCGATTTACGATTGCCTGCGACCGTGGCTTAACAAGTTTTCCGCAGGTTGCGCGCCTGGCCCAAATGAATTGAACGCGCTGAGCGATCTGCCGCCTTTAAGTGGTGGGGGAGTACCGATTCGATTTGTGCGCCCCGCGACAATTCGATCGCGTAGATTCGCCGATCAATTCGAGGTACGTACCTACCAGCGCGGTGAAATCGCGGTGCGAGAAAGCAGTTGGCACGACACCTTTAATGCATTGGTTTGGCTTGCTTTCCCCCGTACCAAGGCAGCGATCAACAAGGGGCACTTCGACAAGCTCGATCACGAGCGTGTGAGACGCGCTCAGGGAGAGAGCGAAACGATGTTGTCATCCGGGCGAGGTCGGACACGTGATGCCCTTACGCTGTTTGACGAGAGCGGAATTATTGTCGCCTCGTCAAATCCAGATCTGTTGGAGTTGATTCGATTGCACAAATGGAAAGAACTTTTCTGGTCGCAGCGTGTTGAAGTGCGGGAGCGGATGCGTTTTTTTGTGATCGGGCACGCGTTGTATGAGAAGGCGATGCAACCTTATAAAAGCATGACAGCCAGGGCGCTCATGCTTTCGGTTCCAGGTTCTTTTCTTGATCAGTCGATCTCCATGCAGGTGGAGGAAATCGATGAGCAAGTTGCAGAGGGAATTGGAACGCCTATTGCAACAGGGGCGTTTCGTATTCTTCCGCCAATTCCCGTAATGGGTGTTCCCACATGGGCTGACAACGCGAACTCAGACTTTTATGACGATGCGGAAGTTTTTCGCTAGAGGGTGCCGCCCGCAGCGTAGAATCCGCCCCGAAGCTGGCCGAACGGTCGCTGCGCGGTTAGACCCGCGTAGAGGAAAGTCCGGGCTCCATAGAGCGGGGTGACGGGTAACACCCGTACGTTATAAGGCAGGGTGAAAGCTCTGCCGAAGGCGAGGAATAGGGCCACAGAGACGAGTCGTGCCGCCGGGGCAACCCGGTGGCACGGGTGAAACGCGGTAACCTCCACCCGGAGCAACACCAAATAGGCGGACGTTGAGGTGGCTCGCCGAGTCCGCGGGTAGGTGGCTTGAGCCCTGGGGTAACTCAGGGCCCAGATGAATGATCGTTACGAGGGGCAACTCTCGACAGAACCCGGCTTACAGGCCAGCTTCATTTTTACCAACCGCGCCAAGCGCATCGATCTCCCGTAGCACTTGCTCGGGTGTCAATTCGTTCAGGCAGCGCAAATGCCCCAACGGGCATTGGCGTTGGTAACACGGGCTACAGGATAAGTTTTCGATGCGCGCGATGCGAAATTGTTGCGCCATGGGTGGCGTGTGTTCCGGGCTGGATGATCCATATAACGCGACCAATGGCCGATCCAGCGCTGCGGCGACATGCATGAGACCCGAATCGTTGCTCACCACCAGTTCTGCAACGGACATCAAATCGATGGCCGTCGCCAGGTCGGTCTTGCCGCACAAGTTGGACGTGGCGCCTGGCGCCAGTCTGGCGATCTCCTCGCCAAGTTCGCGCTCCTTCGCCGAACCCAAAATCCAAACGGCGCGTCCGCGCGCGGCGAGGTTTTGCGCAAGATTGGCGAAGGCGTGCGTGGGCCAACGTTTCGCAGGGCCATATTCGGCGCCGGGACAAAACACCACTACCGGGCGACGCCGATTCAATCCTTGTCGCGCGACTGTAATGAGCAAATTGGCTGCGTCGATGCGCAAAACGCATTTTGTCAAGGGTGGTAGGTTTTTCTCGCCGGGTTTTTCCGCGAGCATTAGGTAGCGTTCGGCCATCAGAGGCGTTTTTGCCGCATCCAGTTTATGCAGAATATTTAGCAGGCCATAGCGCGACTCGCCGGTGAATCCCACACGCAGACCGATGTCGGCGAAAAAGGGAATAAGCGCCGACTTGAAGGTATTGGGCAGGACGATGGCTTCCTGGTAGCGACGTTGACGAAGCGCCACACCCAAACGCCAGCGTTCTTTCAGTTGCAACGGGCCGTGAACAAAAGGTGTTTCAATAACTTCGTCGATTTCCGGCATGCGCGCGAGAAGTGGCGCCGTCCAGGAAGGTGCAAGCACGTCGAGGCTGACACCGGGCAGACGCTGGCGAAGTCGCGCGAACAGGGGTTGTGCAAGCAGCGTATCGCCGACCCAATTGGGCGCGACGATGAGGATACGCGGCACGGGCGCCTCAATGCCCTTTCGGCGCCACGCCTTTGTAGATGTATTTCGTGCCGCAATAAGGGCAGAGCATCTCGCCGGCCGTGGCTATATCGAGGAAAACCCGCGGATGCATGCTCCAAACCGGAGTCTGCGGCGTCGGGCAATGCAGCGGCAAGTCGTGTTCGGTAATGTCAACCTGCCGCAATTTTTCCCTGGACTCGGCCATTACACGTTCGCCTTGGTTTTGGCGGGTTGTTTGGCGTCCACCGAGGTGAGCCAGTCTTTATGTTTGGCTACTTTGCCGCGAATTACATCGAAAAATAGTTGTTGGATCCGGGTGGTGATGGGGCCACGCTTGCCCTCGCCGATGGTGCGTCCATCCAATTCGCGAATCGGCGTCACCTCGGCAGCGGTGCCGGTGAAAAATGCTTCGTCGGCGATATAGATGTCGTCGCGGGTCATGCGGCGCGCCGACACTTCGTAGCCTAACTCGCGCGCGAGAATAATGACCGAGGCGCGCGTAATGCCCATCAAGGCGGAGGCGATTTCCGGCTCATAAATCTTGCCATCCTTGATCACAAAAAGATTTTCTCCCGCGCCTTCGGCAACGAAACCTTCGGTATCCAAAAGCAAGGCCTCGTCATAACCGTGCTCAGTGGCTTCGAGATTCGCCAGGATCGAATTGGCATAAGTTCCCGAGAACTTGGCGCGTGCCATGTTGACGTTGACATGGTGACGCGAATAGGACGAGGTTTTTACACGAATGCCTTTTTCGATGCCTTCCGCGCCCAGATAAGCGCCCCAGGGCCAGGCGGCGATCGATACGTGCACCGTCGCGCCCTTGGGCGATACGCCCATTTTTTCCGAACCGTAAAAGGCGATCGGGCGGATGTAGCACTCCTCCAGCTGGTTGGCGCGCACCACCTCTTTTTGCGCTTCCATCAACGTTTCCCGGTCGTAGGGCAATTGCATCATGTAGATTTTGCCCGAGTTAAACCAACGATCCGTGTGCTCGGCCAAGCGGAAAATCGCCGTGCCATCGACGGTTTTATATGCCCGTACGCCTTCGAATACCGCCAAGCCGTAATGCAGGGAATGCGTCAGGACGTGCGTGGTCGCCTCGCGCCAAGGAACCAGCTTACCGTCGTGCCAGATAAAGCCGTCGCGATCGGCCATGGACATGGAAATGCTCCGCTGTGAGTAAAGGATGCGCTTATTTTATCCGAGATAGTCGCTCGGGATCGCGTTTGGGATTGAACACCAGGGCCCACAAAGCCAGGGTTGCGTCGATGTGCGGCGCCAATTCATCGCGCGCCACCCGCGCGTAGCGTTCCCCAGCCAGACGCAACGCATGTTGGCGGCGGCGAAACACCCGGTAGGCTTCACGCACCTTGTTTGCCTGGGTTGTGGGGATTAAGCCGCAACGCGCTGCGACACCTAACAACGCGATATTGCCATCATTGGCCAATAGTTCCAGATGGTGCTGGCTGTGCGCGAGAACCAGAAACTGCACCATGAATTCAATATCGATCATGCCGCCGCGGTCATGCTTGATATCGAATAAGTCGCTCGGGTTGGGATGACCCTCAAGCAATTTCTCGCGCATCTCTAAAATGTCGCTGCGAAGGCTGTCTGGGTCCCTTTGCAGCCCAAGAATATGGCGCCGCTCATCTTCGAACGCGGCCCCGAGCGCTGCGTCGCCCGCGCAAAACCGCGCCCGGCTCAGGGCTTGATGTTCCCAGGTCCAGGCCGATTCGCGCTGATAGCGTCGAAATGCGTCGATCGAGGAGACCATCAACCCGCTGTCACCGTCAGGGCGAAGACGTAAGTCAGTTTCGAACAACACACCAGCACCGGTTCGCAGGCTCAACCAATTGTTCAATCGTTGCGCGAGGCGTGCGTAAATTTGCGGCGCGCGCTCATCGCCATCGTCATAGAGGAACACCAGGTCCAAATCCGAGGCGTAGCCCAGTTCCTTGCCGCCCAGTTTTCCGTAACCAATGATGGCGAATCGCGGCATGTCGCGATGCCGGTCGCGAAGATTCATCCAGCACAACTCCAAAATTACCTGCACCATGGTGTCGGCGAGTTCGCAGAGTTCATCGGCTAGGCGCTCCACCGACAAGATGCCGCTCAAATCCTGCGCCAGCAGGCGAAACAGTTGCGCGTGATGCGCTTCGCGCAATAGATCCATTTGCCGTTCCGTGTCGTTGCTATTTTCAGCAAGTTGGCGGCGCAAATTCCTGCCAAATACATTCCAATCGCTCATTGTCTGTAGCGACCTTGCATCCAACAATTCATCCAACACCATGGGGTAACGCTGTAGGTATTGCGCGGCCCATGCGGAGGCGCTTGCCAGTTCGGCCAGACGTGCGAGGGCCTGGGGGTGCTCCTCCAAGAGCGCTAGATAAGGCGCGCGACCGCTGATGGTGTCCACAAGCGCCATACAGCGCGCCAATGTCTCCTCTGGATTGGGGCGTTTTCCGGACGCCTCGATCAATTTTGGAATTAGCTTGTCGTAACGTACTTGGCTTGATTCGGGGAGCACCGCGAAGCGGGCGCTGCCGCGCAATTCGCGCAACGACGCCGATACGGCGTTGCTATCGCTAAAACCTGATTGCTCGATCAGTCGTGGCGCGTGGGCGGCGTCTTGCCACACCGGCAACAAGGGGTGAGACGCGTCCTCTTTGGTCGAGAAAGACGTCGCGAATTGCGTGGTGACAAATTTTCGATGACGCTCCAGGGTCGAGACAAAGGATTTCCATCCGCGAAACCCCATGGCTTTTGCAATCAACACTTGATCGGCTGTGTCGTGTGGCAGGCTGTGCGTTTGGGCATCATCCAGATACTGCAGGCGATGTTCCAGTCGGCGCAGGAAATCGTAGGCTTCTGCGAGTTTTCCCGCGACTGACGGATCGAGTAAGCGCATTTGCGCGAGCGTGTGCATAACCGTAAGAGTGGGTCGTTCGCGTAACGCTGCGTCGCGCCCGCCGCGTATCAATTGAAAAGCCTGAACAATGAATTCGATTTCGCGGATACCGCCTGGGCCAAGCTTGATGTGATCGGCCAAGTCGCGGCGCGTCACTTCGGCACTAATTTGTGTGTGAAGGTCTCGCATCGCCGCGATCGCGCCGAAATCCAGATACTTGCGATAGACAAACGGATGGCAGACGGCGGCCAAGTCCCGATGCGCTTGGCCGGTCATGGCGCGCGCTTTGATCCACGCGTAACGCTCCCACTCGCGGCCTTGGGTGATGAAGTAATGCTCCAGCGCTTCCAGGCTAAGTGCCAAGGGGCCGGCGTCGCCCCAGGGGCGCAGGCGCATATCGACGCGAAAAACATAGCCATCGGCAGTGTGTTCGGCGAGCAGCGCAATGATTTGACGCCCCAATTTTTCGAAAAACTCGTGGTTGGAGATTTGTTTGGGTCCTCCCTGGGTTTCGCCTTCTTCCGGATAAACGAAAATCAAATCAATATCCGAGGAGACATTCAATTCGCC
>JBJXEY010000418.1:0-3920 GCA_046153355.1 Burkholderiales bacterium | reverse complement strand
TGAACGGCGCGCGTCAGGCGTCGTTGCGTGCAGGAGTCTCGGACAAAGTACCCGCCATGACCATTAATATGGTGTGCGGTTCGGGCCTGCGCGCGACACATCTTGCGGCACAGGCCATCAAGGCCGGCGATGCGGAAATTGTGGTGGCCGGTGGCCAGGAAAACATGAGCCTCGCGCCGCACGTGATGTTGGGTTCCAGAGACGGATTCCGCATGGGCGATGCCAAGCTCATCGACTCCATGATCCACGATGGCCTGTGGGATATCTTCAACGGCTATCACATGGGCATCACCGCGGAGAACGTTGCCAAAGAATTCGGCATTTCCCGCGCGGCACAAGACGAATTCGCCGCGGCTTCGCAACAAAAAGCGGAAGTTGCGCAAAAAGCCGGTCGTTTAAAAGAAGAAATCATTGCCATCGATATAACGCAACGCAAAGGCGATCCGCTCAAATTCGATACCGATGAGTACCCCAAACATGGCACCACCATTGAATCTTTGGCCGGTTTGCGTCCTGCCTTCGACAAGGCGGGCACCGTGACGGCAGGAAACGCGTCGGGGATTAATGATGGCGCCGCCGCGGTGGTAATGATGTCCGCCAAAAAAGCGGAAGAACTCGGGTTGAAACCGTTGGCCAGAATAAAGGCGTACGCCACTGCGGGTGTGGACCCCAAAATCATGGGTATGGGCCCGGTTCCAGCCTCGCAATTGTGCCTGGCCAAGGCGGGTTGGAAGGCGAGTGATCTCGATCTCATGGAAATCAACGAGGCATTTGCCGCGCAAGCGCTCGCCGTCAACAAACAAATGGGCTGGGATGTGAGCCGCATTAATGTCAATGGTGGCGCCATTGCGTTGGGCCATCCCATTGGCGCGTCGGGATGCCGCGTGCTGGTGACTTTGTTGCATGAAATGATCAAGCGCGACGCAAAGAAAGGCTTGGCGTCGCTTTGTATCGGTGGTGGTATGGGTGTGGCGTTGGCGGTGGAGCGATAAGCGCTCTAACTGACTCGCTGGTAGTAGCCAATAGAGGTATTAGATAGTTTCTTTTTACTGGAGTGTTGAAGCAATGGATATGGCGGTAGACCCCAAGACGCACGAAGGGCAATCTCCTTCGATGGATAAGAAAAAGAGTGCGGCGCAACGCACCGCGCTGGTCACCGGGGGGATGGGTGGCATCGGCACCGCCATATGTACTCGACTGGGCAAAAGCGGCGTGCGCATCGTGGCAGGCTGTTTGCCGGGGTACGAGAAAAAAGACCAATGGCTCGACCAGATGCAATCGCTGGGTATCGTCGCCCACGCGGCCGAAGGCCAGGTCGATGATTACGAATCTTGCGTACGCATGGTTGGCGCGATTCGCGAGGAAGTGGGCGAAATCGACATACTCATCAACAACGCCGGCATCACACGCGATAGTTTCTTAAAGAAAATGTCGCCCGTGGATTGGTATGCGGTAATCAACACCAATATGAATAGCGTATTCAATGTCACGCGTCAGGTAATAGAAGGCATGGCCGGCCGCGGTTGGGGCAGGGTGATCAATATGTCTTCGGTCAATGCCATCAAGGGGCAATTTGGCCAGACCAATTATTCCGCCGCCAAGGCCGGTATGCACGGCTTTACCAAGGCGCTGGCCCAGGAAGTGGTGAGAAAGGGCGTTACCGTGAACACCATCTCGCCTGGATATGTAGAAACTGACATGACGCGCGCCATCAAACCAGAAATCTTACAATCCATCGTCGATCAAATTCCTATCGGGCGCATGGCGCGACCCGATGAAATCGCTGGTTTAATTGCTTACCTCGTGTCGGATGATGCGGCCTATATTACGGGTGCGAACATGTCGATCAACGGTGGTTTGCACATGATGTAGTACGGGGAACATTTATGACTAGGGGCATATAAATGACGAAGCGTGTGGCATTGATTACCGGCGGGATGGGTGGCCTGGGCGAGACCATCAGCACCAAGATGGCCGATGCGGGCTACAAAGTGGTGGTTACCTACTCGCCCAGCAATAAGACGGCCGACAAGTGGTTATCCCAAATGAAGACCAAAGGTTATCAATTCGATGCCTACGCCTGCGATGTTGGCGATTACGATTCCTGCAAAGCCTGCGTGGAGAAGGTCTCTAAAGAAGTCGGCTTGGTGGATATCCTGGTGAATAACGCCGGTATCACGCGCGACGTCACCTTTAAAAAAATGACCAAGGCCGATTGGGACGCGGTGATACACACCAATCTGGACTCGGTTTTTAACATGACCAAGCAGGTGTGTGATTCCATGGTGGAACGCAATTGGGGCCGCATTATTAACGTGTCGTCGGTCAACGGCTCCAAAGGCGCGTTCGGGCAAACCAACTACGCCGCCGCGAAATCAGGCATGCATGGATTCTCGAAATCCCTGGCGCTGGAAGTGGCTCGGAAAGGCGTGACCGTGAATACCATTTCTCCTGGGTACATTGGCACCAAAATGGTGACGGCGATCCCCAAAGAAATTCTCGACACCAAGATCATTCCGCAAATTCCCGTTGGCCGCTTGGGTCAACCTGAGGAGGTGGCTGGATTGATTATTTATCTTTGCTCTGAAGAAGCGGCATTCGTTAACGGCGCCAACATCGCCATCAATGGTGGCCAGCATATGCAATAGGTTGGTTGTGCCTATGTATTGAAAGCAGGGCTGGCGCGGTCATGCTGCATCGCAGCATGACAGTTCTGCTTGGATAAGGCCACAATGCCGAATCCGTATCCTGCGACGCAACAAGTACTCAAACCCATACGCTCGCGCTACCCCATGCACTACAGAGGGAATTGAAATATGGCTGAATCGGTGCGTCTGATCAAAAAATATCCCAACCGTAGGCTGTACGACACGCAGACCAGCGCCTACATCACACTTGCCGATGTCAAGGATCTGGTGCTCAAGGGCGAAAAGTTCCAGGTGGTCGATGCTAAGAACGGCGAAGATCTAACACGTTCGATTCTGCTGCAAATCATTTTGGAAGAAGAGTCCACCGGTACGCCAATGTTTACCTCGGATGTCCTCACGCAATTCATCCGTTTCTACGGCAACGCCATGCAAGGGATGATGGGTTCGTACTTGGAGCGGAACATACAAGTTTTCACCGAGTTGCAGAAAAAAATGCAGGAGCAGTCGACTTCGCTCTACGGCAATAACAAGGCGAGCCAAGACCTGTGGAATCAGTTCATGGCGTTTCAGGGCCCGGCGATGCAAAGCCTGGTGTCCTCTTATATGGATCAAAGCCGCAATATGTTTGTGCAGATGCAGCAACAAGTGCAGAATCAAACGCGCAACATGTTTACCGGCTTCGGCTTTCCTGGCTATCAGGGGCCGAAGGAGGATGCTACGCAGGGCGCGAGCACTTCCGGTGGCACAGCGCCTGAAGGCGAGAAGAAATCCTGAAATCCGCCGCACCCTCGAAGACCGCTCGTCAGTCTTCGCCAATTAGCGCCCCAAAAAGCCACTCTGTCCAAGCGGATCCAATTCGTTTTGTGAAGCCGCCCAAGGTGGGTTTCGTTTCGCTGGGTTGTCCCAAGGCCTTGGTGGATTCCGAACGCATCCTCACGCAACTGCGCTCCGAGGGGTATCTCACCGCCGGCAACTATAAAGATGCCAATCTGGTCATCGTCAATACCTGCGGGTTTATCGATAGCGCGGTAGAAGAGTCGCTCGATGCAATCGGCGAAGCGTTGGCCGAGAATGGCAAGGTCATTGTCACTGGATGTCTTGGCACCAAGGGCGATGTGGTGCGCCAGACGCATCCCAAGGTGTTAGCGGTAACCGGCCCACATGCGGTCGATGACGTGATGAGCGCGGTGCATCGCCACTTGCCGCAACCCTTGGAAGATACCGCCAATCCCTTTACCAGTCTGGTTCCGCCGCAAGGTATCAAACTCACGC
>JBJXEY010000417.1:0-4739 GCA_046153355.1 Burkholderiales bacterium | reverse complement strand
TCACATCTGTCCGGTAGATTTTAATGTCACTTGGCTGTAATCCAATAATGACGCGGGTTTTGACATGATTGCCGATTCCGACGATTTGAGATTGCATATGGTTTTTGCCGCCTATGGTTGCCAGTTTTCTTGGCAAACGAGGCATAAACATGAATCGCGGTCAGACGGTTTTCGCACAATTGTTGACCTTTGTACCCTTCGGTCACTTCGAGCATCTGGTGGATCGCTTCGACTCGAATCACGGCATCAGGCATTTCTCGGCATGGAACCATTTCCTGTGCATCGCGTATTCCCAAATCACCCGACGCGAGGGCTTGCGCGATTTGGTGGCGTGTTTGAATTCGCACAGTTCCAAGCTGTACCACATTGGGATTCGCGGCAAGATATCGCGTTCCACCTTGGCCGATGCCAACGAACGGCGCGACTGGCGGTTGTTCGAGGCACTGGGTCATCGATTGATTGCCATAGCGGTCGAGCTGCATCAGGGCGAGGACATTGGGCTGGGATTGAACGAACCACTCTATGCGCTGGACTCTACGACCATCGATCTGTGTTTGTCGCTGTTTCCTTGGGCGGATTTTCGAACCACCAAGGCGGCAGTCAAAGCCCACACGATCATCGATTTGCGCGGCTCTATTCCTATTTTCGTCCATATCACGACTGGCAAAGTGCACGACGTCAATGTATTGGACCTGATTCAATGGCCCGCCGGTTCGATAGTCGTCGTCGATCGTGGCTATCTGGATTTCGCCAGACTTCAATCGCTGCATCAACGCCAAGTCTCCTTTGTCATTCGCGCCAAGGACAATATGCGCTACACCTGGGCCACCTCTCGCGAGGTCGACAAATCCACGGGGTTGCGCAGCGACCAGAGCATTCTTCTTTCCACGCCAAAATCAAAACTTGCCTACCCGGATCGATTGCGTCGCATTTCCTATCGCGATCCCGAAACCGACAAGTTCCTTGTCTTTCTGACCAATCGCTTCGATCTGCCCGCGTTGATCATCGCCGAGATCTATCGCAAGCGTTGGCAGGTCGAAACATTCTTCAAGTGGATCAAGCAAAATCTGTCGATCAAACATTTTTTCGGCAACTCCTTGAACGCCGTAAAATCCCAAATCTGGGTTGCCGTGTGCGTCTATCTCATCGTCATCATTGCCAAGAAGAAACTGAACCTTCCGGCATCACCACAGCTTTTACTGAATATTCTCGAGGTCAACATGTTTGAGAAAACCTCAATCGATCAACTGGTTACCGAGGCGACACTGAATTTCGACGACCACCCCCTCGATAAACAGTTGTTTTTATTCTGAAATCAACCGGACAGATGTGCTGCGCCTTATTGAAAATAAGCGCGAGCGTGCCCTTGCCTGCACCGAGCCTCTCCAATGTGTGGCGGTAGTGATCGAACAACTCGTCGCCGTCGCGCTTCAAAAGCGCGGGCCAGTCGTAGGGCGCGGGGATGAGACTCGCCTGGTTGTACGGCGGGCGGCTACGCTCGTCGGCCATCTTGAGGAATAAAAGATAGGTGAGCTGCTCGACATAATCGCCGTAGCTCATACCGTCGTCGCGCAGGACGTTGCAGTAATTCCAGAGTTTCTGGACGATGGTGGCGGAGTTCATTTAGTCATTCTCACATGGTGGTTGCAAGTTCGTCGCAAAGCACTTCGATCAATCTTCGCGCGCTCTCGACATCGCGACCTGATTGTTTGGCAAGCAGATACCCACCATCTGCATCGGCTTCTGGGACCAGTATTTTCAACAACCTGTCGACGGCACCATGGGCCACCAGGCGCGCAATATCACGCGCAAGAAGCCGTACACCTGCCTCCAAATACTCAAAATCCTCGGCGTTGAACAGATCCGGGTGCTCTGCAGCGGCACGTTCCAAATTTCCGCAATCCATGTAGTGCCAAAGAATCAGCAGCAAGTCGCCCGCGTCACGCCCCGGAAACGCGTACTTGCGGTCCTGCCACGCGGATGCCTTCAAGACGACTTGCGATGGGATAGACGCCACGCGTATCTGCACCGCGTCTGGCAAGCTCAGCACGACACTTGCCGAAAAGGCCTCGGCCACGCCAAAGCAATCGAAGACCGTCGTGTGTTCTGGTGGCCATGCATAGGTTCGATCCGGGCGCTCGACACCACCAAACGGCACGATGTCGAGGGGCAATCCACCAACGTGGCGTAGACAGTGCAATGCCACACCCGGGCGCGCAGAGAATTTGTCGCTTGCGATCAACGCCAACCGCAAAGCATTGAATGCATCCCAATCGGGAACCATCACGGCGAAATCCGCATCTTGGGTGGCGCGGCGGGTGTCGATGCCATGGGCGTGAAGCAACATCAGATCGCGGGCTGCCGCGCCCATCAAAAAGAATTCCACGCCCAGCGGCCCCGCCACTGCATGCAGGTCAGCCGCCAGGCGTGCAAGGCCGCGCAGGTCAGGGTTTGTCGAGAAGTCGTGCGACATATTCGTCATACACCATCTTCGCAGTCTCAATGCATCGTGCGTCACCCGTGGCAAGCAAGTCGGCGTACACCAGCATTGGCGGCGTCACGTCGGTGCGCACCGCATCACCAGTGAAATTCCAGAACTTGCGCCGCACTTCCACCACTGCAGTGTGGCCTGGCTCCGGCGTCTTGAGAAATTTCTGTTGCGCGGCGAGCATGTTCGGCAGTTTGTCGGCGTAGATAGTCAACTCACCCGGGCGCAGATAGTCAATGAGCAGCGCTCCCGCCGGTTCGCCACCCCAGAGTGCGCCGTGCTGATCGAGCGGCCAGTCGCGCCACTTATCTAACGTGGCCACGTAGTAACGGCCGATCAACATGCGCGGCCGCAACTGGCGCGCATAGGCGTCGACCCATTGAGCGAGCAGGCGATCAAGCTTGAACATCCGCCGCGTGCCGCGCTTGCCTTTGAGGTCGGCGACGAAACCCTGTTGCTGCAAATCCGGAATCACCCAGCCGACCGTGCCATGCGCCACGCCCGCCAGCCTCGCGAGCTCGCGATAAGGAAGGTTGATGCGCACAGGGTCACATAACAGCGCGAACACCACCTGTGAGCCGGTAGGCTGAAACGCTCGGCCAAGCGCCTGCGGCACCACCGGCGCTGCGGGCTTCTGCCCCTTGACCCAGATGAGGATGCCGGGATGCTCCAGATAGGCATTTCCCGCGGCATCGATGAACGGCACACGTAGCTTGCGCAGCGTTTCGGCCATAGGCGGCGTGACGTAGTCGGTCACGAGCAGCGCCTGCTGGCCCAGGCGTTCCAAGTGGTGCAGCGCCGTGCCGAGCGTTGCCGGCCGCACTGCCCGCTTTACCTCGACGGCATACAGAGCCCCCTGCGTGCCATGTGTAAAGCGCACCAGTGCGTCCGCCTGCGTGCGCCCGAGCGTGGGCTTCGCCTGCACCAGCTCGGCAGTAAGTCCGAGCGTGCGAGCCACCTCCAGCGCAGCGTCGAGCAGTTGACGTTCGGCAGTTTGGGTTTCGAAATTCATTTTCCGATTGTCCATTAATCGTGGACATTAGTCAATAATGGACAAAATAGATTGAAAAACTACATCTCTACCAGTAATATCCATTAATTTCATCTGCCCACCATTAATGGACAACCGAAATTCAATCAAAAATCAACCCGTTACCCTCACATCATCCCCAAGATCCACCCCTCCCGCCCGGCCACTGAACGCTCATCCTCCGTCAGCGAAGGAGTGAAGTAGCCAGCCAGTGCACTGCGTGCATCCAGTTCGCTCATCCAACGAGCCACGGCATAGGCGTCCTGCTCATCCGCAGTCCGGCCTTCCTTCGGATAGCGGTTACGAAAGATCGAGGGATACACCTCCGCCACCACCGACTTGCCGGGTGTGGGCACCCAGCCATCGAACGGCCAGAAGTGAATGCGCCCACCGGCCTAGTCGCGCAGACGCGTGAGCCATGGGATGCCCGCATGCGTGGACTTTGCCACTGAGCCTTGCACATCGAATAAGAACACGCTTTTTGCCGACGAAGTCCAACGCTCGCACAAGCGCAGTTCGGTTGCATCGCCCACGCGCAACCCGGGTGCCGGGCCGCCACGTTCGTGCAACACGCCTTGGCGTACGTCGTCCACGCGCACGTGATCGCCGTCCGTGGGCCAGTGCCGCACAAAATCGGCCAGGAACTCCGGCCATGATCCAAGACCATAGCGCTCGAAGTACGCAAATGGAAACGAGAAGCCGTGATCGATACCGGCGAGGAAGCGCACGCCCTGACGGGACTGCTCCAGTAGGAGTTGCGCAATTTCAACTCGAGTCCAGTTGCATGGCTGCCCGTTGTTCGAGCGTGCTGGACTGAACCGCTTCCGCGGTACGCCGCCCGGCTGCGCTGCGTACACTTGCAGATTCTTTAGCCGCGAGGTGGGAGTCTGTGCACCGGAGTAGTCGATGCCTAGACATAGGTCAAAGTTACTCATTTAAACCCGGAAAACCAAAAAAGTACCGGCGTCACGCCACTAATTTATACGTGCCCGATCGTGGTCTGCGATCTCAGCGGCAATCTTTTCTGAAACCTCCGCTGCCTGGTCTTCAGTAAATATTTCATGATCTACACGCAGCCTGTCCAACATTCGACGGGCCGACAGAAAGGCGTCCTCCGCTTCAATATGAGTAGGTTTCCCTATAAGCAGATAGAGCTTGAAACGCTCGCTGGCATCTTCGACCAGTTGCATCTGACCTACAAGTCGTCGCGCTTTGTCCTTT
>JBJXEY010000415.1:0-14741 GCA_046153355.1 Burkholderiales bacterium | reverse complement strand
CGAGCTTGCCGGCCAATTTGGGAATGTCCCGCAAAAGTGGCGCGTAGATACCCTTCTCCCATGCGGAGATCATTTTGGTGTGTGTCGCTTCGCGCCTAACGCGCAGGCGGGAGACAATCTCCGCGAGTCCGGCGCGAGGGTCGTACCGTGCCGCCCGCCGTGGCGCGCCAGGGTCGGATTTTCCGGCACGTTTGGTGTCACGTGGACTGTGCGCACGTTGATCCTCCGGCTTTTTCAGAAACGATGAAACTTCTTTTTCCAGAAGTTGGGCGTCGTGCAGGTCCCCCAGGAGATCCTGCAATGTTTTTAGCGTATTCACACATGTTCGACATTCGCCTACGCCATTCGTGAAGGGTTCAATCAGGTAGCGAAGTCTTTTGCATGCGATACGCGCCTGGTGCGCTTCATTAAGGCTCGAAGGGAAGCGCACCAATGCCATATTCCGTTCGAGCGAAAACGCGAGGCGGGTCACCTGTCGAGCGAAAGCGTTTGCCGCAGTTCGCTTGGAGGCGGCATTCGCGTTACTTTCCTTGGCAGGGAAGGGGGACGATAGCGAGCCGGCCAAGCGGCGGCGCACATCCTCGAATTTTGTATCGACGGTGCGATACAAGAGTTTGTCGGCCTTGCACTTGGCCTTCTCGATTCGGTCTATCAACAAGGTAACGCCAGCCAGTTGAGTCCGATTAAGACCCGGCATCTGTGCCCGCAGCCACGCCAACTGCACCTCGGCATCGCGGCTTTCGTTGGTTGATTGGGTGAGCGTGCGCAGCTCGCGTCGAGATTTTTTCTTCACCGAGTCTTCAAGCTCTCCCTTGTAGGCACGCAACAGGCTTCTAAGCCTGCGAATCGATACGCGAAATTGATGCAGCGACTCGCTATCCCGGTTGAGCTTGTCGCGCGCCTTGACCAAGACTTTGAGTTGCGCCAAAGCGATGCGGCGGGCGGATTCGCGCGCGGGCAGTACAAGGAGATCGGCGGAAGGTTGCATTGCAGTTTCTGGCAATTCTGGTGAATTTGCGCTGGAAATGGCCTGCTGCTGGTTTCGCGACCAAGGACTAGTGCAGGTCAAGGCGCGGTGTGCTTTCCTCGGCCGGCATGCCGGTATCCGGGTCAATCCAGTCGGCGATGCCGATGAGATCCTCGAATTCGGTAAGGGCTTGCGCGCCGTCGTCGTCGGCGAGAAATCCGGCGCGATCCTCGTAATTTTCAAGTGCCTTCTGCCTGCTGGCGAAGGGGCCTTGCAGTTTGCCTTCCTCAATATCGCGCCAGTAGTACCCCTTAGCGCGTTTGATCACGCCAATGCCGTGCTCCACTGTATGTGCCGCCGCAAGTGTTTTTGTCATGTTGATACCCTCTTTCTTTGGAATAATGAAGAAACTATTGCCGCCCCATACACTCACGCAGCGCATTCATATCCAGAATTCGAATATGTTTTTGCTGCACCGATAACACGCCTTCTTCCTGGAATTTGGAGAAAGCGCGGCTCACGGTTTCCAATTTCAATCCCAGGTGACTGCCGATTTCGTCGCGCGTCATGCGCAGTTGAAAATCATCGCGCGAATAGCCGCGCGCGCCATACCGTTGCGATAGGTTCAACAAGAACGCGGCCAGCCGCTCCTCCGCGCGCATGCTGCCCAAGAGCATCATCACGCCGTGTTCGCGCACGATCTCGCGGCTCATCACCTTGTGGAATTGGGTTTGCAGCACCGGCATGTCGTGCGCCAATTCCTGCAATCGGGAGTAGGGGATGACGCAAATTTCGCCGTCTTCCAAGGAGATCGCGTTGGTGCCGTGCACGCCGGCGCCGATGCCATCCATGCCCATCATTTCTCCGCCCATGTGAAACGCGCTCACCTGTTCGCGGCCATCATCGAAAATCATCGTGGTCTTAAAGAATCCGGTGCGGATGGCGTAGAGCGAGGTAAAGGGGTCACCGGCGCGGTACAGCGTTTCGCCATGTTTGATGCGCTTGCGGGTGTAGACCAATTGTTCCGCGCGCGCTGCGTCGCTGCCGGTTAAGCCGCAGGGCAGGCACAGTTCGCGCAAATTGCAATTGGTGCACTTGGTCTGCAATTTGGTGACTTTGTCCGTGCTCGCTTGCCGGATGGCAAACGCCGCAGGGAAACGGGTAGGTTCGATGGCGATGGCGGCATTCATATTGCGTTCCTTTCAACGTTGCGGGACAGGCGGGATGGTTTGGTCGGTTTGATATTGACCGGCGGCCAGAACCGCGGCCTTGACTCTGCCGAAGTCGTGTGACTTATCGAGGAACCCGCATGCCCCCATTTTGGCGAAGGCCATGCGGTACAGCGGTTCGGGATGGTTGGTGAGCACCACGAATTCGATACCAGGCGAAAGTTTTTTAACCTCGCGAATGACGCGCATGCCGTTGCCATCCTGAAGATGGATGTCCAGGATGACCACGGCGGGCTTTAGCGCGAGGATTTCCTCGATCGCGGTCTCGACCGTGGCGGATATGCCGACAACGCAGATTTCTTCACCCGCCGTGATCAGCGCGATCAGGCGCTCGCGAAACGGCGCGGAATCCTCGACAAGGAATGTTCTTACGCCTTGTCTCGTTGGGATGCTGTGTGTGGTTTCCATGGATTGCAGTATGCGAACCATGGCGGCGCGGGGATATCGGCGGAGACTGAATCGGGGCGTCGGCGGGCTCTGAATTGCGGTGTAGGAGGAGGCCGACTGAGCGGGTAGGAAAAGTCCTACAAAGCGTTTTAGGAATCCACGCCCAGGTCGTGGCTCATCGCGTATCTCACCAGATCCGCTTGACTGGCAAGGCCTAGTTTTTGCATCAGGCGCGCCTTGTGGGTGCTGATGGTTTTCACCGATAAATGTAGTTCTTCGGCTATGGCGGTAACGCTGGTGCCTGCCACCAGCATACGCATCACCTGGAATTCCCTGTCCGATAGCGCGAGATGTGGGGCGGCGGAAGAATGCGGCATGACATCCAAGGCCAATTGTTCTGCCACTGCGGGCGTGATGTAGGCGCCGCCCGACGCGATTTTGCGAATCGCTGCGGGAAGCAGGTCCGAGGCGCTTTCCTTAGTGAGGTAGCCCGAAGCACCCGCTTTGATGGTACGCACCGCGTATTGCTGTTCTTCGTGCATGGTAAATACCAGAATGCGCAGTTTCGGGTGCTCCAATTTGATTTGTTTGATGAGATCAATGCCGCTCCTGCCCGGCATCGACAAATCCAATACCACCACATCGCATGGCAGCTCGCGCAGGCGCGCCAACACTTCGTGTCCATTGGTGGCTTCGCCCAACACCTGAAAATCAGAAGATGCCGCGAGCAATTGACGCAACCCTTGGCGCACGATGGCATGGTCATCCGCAATGAGGATGCGAATCATGTTGGTTGTTGCACTGACTTGAGAGGGATTTTCACTTCGACTACCGTCCCTTTGCCGGGCGTGCTTTCGACAAACACTTGACCGGATAGCAGACTCACGCGTTCGCGTATGCCCAGTATCCCGTAAGACTGCTGGGGACGCGCTCCAGAGGTGTTGAATCCCACGCCGTTGTCGTGCACTGTAAGTATCAGCTCGTCGTCATCAATGTCCAGCGTGATTTCGGCGTGGCTCGCCTTGGCATGTTTGGCGATGTTGGTGAGTGACTCTTGCAGTATGCGAAACACCGCGGTGGCGCTTTCTTGCGGCAGATCGATCTCGGGCATACCGATGGCCAGTTCGCAGACGATGCCGCTGTGCGTCTGGAAATCGTGCGTGAGCCACTCCACCGCCGCAACCAATCCCAGATCATCCAACATCATGGGGCGCAGATTGGAGGACATGCGCCGTGTCGCGGCCACGGTGTTATCTAAAATTTTCTGCATCCCCGCGAGTTTTATAGCCAACGCGGCCTCGCCCGCGGGAAGCCGCTCGCCCAACCAAGAGGCATCCATCTTGAGCGCGGTGAGCGCCCCGCCAATCTCGTCGTGCAATTCGCGCGCCACGCGGGCTTTCTCCTCCTCGCGCGCGGACTGAGAAACCGCCGCCAGCTCGCGAACCTCCTCGCGCGATTGCCGCAACGCCTGCTCGGCCTGAACGCGCTCGCTGATGTCGCGCAAGATTACCGTATAGAGCTTGTGTCCCGGCTCACCCTGTTGCGATATGGAGGCTTCGATGGGGAATTCCTCGCCATTGGCACGTAGCGCCAGCAACACGGTTTGATCGCCCATGCGCCGCTGGGTGACGCCGGTCGCGCCAAAGCGCGCCACGTGCCGGGTATGCGTCTCGCGGTGGCGTTGCGGTATGAGCATCTCAAGCGTTTCACCGATGACCTGGGCGCGTGGCCGGCCAAACAGCTTTTCCGCGGCGTTATTGAACAACACCACCTTGTGCGACTCATCCATGCTGATGATGGCATCCATGGCGGTATCCACAATAGCGCCCAGCCGTTCTTCGGTGTCGTGCAGCGCGCGAGCGGTTTGACGCTTGACGGTAACGCGCAAAAACGTGAGGGCCGCGGCCACCAACAAAACCACCGTGCTCGCGACCATATCGATTGCCAGCATCTCTTTGACGTACCAGCCCAACAACGCCGCAAAACTGGTGAGCAAGGCGGTGGCCGCGGCGAGCACCAATAACGGGAAAAGGATTCCGGAGATGCTGCTTGCGATACCGATATTCGAAGTTGGCGGTTCGTGTCGCGTTGGTGGCACGGATTGGACTGGGGCGCTCATGATTGCGCGTAGCCGGTAGCGGGAAGTTTGATGCAGGTCAAGATGCCGCGTGCGTCAAGGAGCAAAGTGTCACGGGTAGCGTAGGTAAGGGACGGGTGGCGTTGCGCATGTTTTCCGGTGTGATCATCGATACGAAATTGATTGCCCGTTATGGCGGCAACGGGCCACGCTATACCTCCTACCCTACAGCCGATCGCTTTGTCGAGGCTTTCGATGCCTCGGCCTACCGGCACTGGCTGCGCTTGCGTCCATTCTCGGGGCACGCGCGGCCTTTTTCATTATACGTACACCTGCCATTTTGCGGCACCCTGTGTTACTACTGCGCGTGCAATAAGATCGTTACGCGTGATCGCACGCGCGCCAGCGCTTACCTTGGCTATCTGGAGAAAGAAATTGCGCTGGTATGCGCCGAACTTGGCGCGGAACGACATGTGGAGCAGATCCATCTGGGCGGTGGCACGCCGACTTTTTTCTCCGATGAGGAGTTGCGGCAACTAAAAAGCCTCATCAGCTCGAATTTCAAGCTGAATCCGGCCGGTGAATATGCCATCGAGATTGATCCGCGCACCGTCGATGTCGAGCGTATCGCAATGCTTGCCGAACTGGGGTTCAATCGCATCAGCCTGGGTGTGCAGGATTTCGACCCAGTAGTGCAGCGTGCGGTGAATCGTGTGCAGACCGTCGAAGAAACGCTGGCGGTTACGCAAGCGGCACGCGCGCACGGGTTTCGTTCCATCAATTTCGATTTGATCTACGGCTTACCGCGCCAAACGATAGCCGGGTTCGAGCGAACCTTGGATCAAGTGTGCGACGCCGCGCCGGATCGAATCGCGCTGTATTCCTATGCGCACCTGCCCACCGTATTCATGCCGCAGCGGCGCATCGCCGCGGCGGAACTCCCTACTCCAGAGGTGAAGCTGCGCTTGTTTACTCTGGCAATAGAAAAATTCACCGCGGCCGGTTACGTGTATATCGGCATGGATCATTTCGCCAAACCTGAAGACGACCTTGCCGTCGCACAAAGGCAGGGCCGCTTGACGCGGAATTTTCAGGGGTACAGCAGCGCGGGCGATACCGATATCGTCGGGTTGGGTGTGTCGGCGATTGGCAGCATAGGCCCAGCCTACAGTCAGAATCACAAGACACTCGAGCAGTATTACGCCTGCCTTGATGCCGGCGTGTTGCCGGTGATGCGTGGTTTGCAAGCCAGCGCCGACGATTTGGTGCGGCGCGCGGTGATCCAGTCGTTGGCGTGCCATGGCCGGGTCGCCAAAGAATCCATCTCCATCGCGCATTTGATCGACTTTGACCGGTACTTCGAACGGGAATTGAAAGATCTGCAGGCCTTGCGTGACGATGGGTTGGTTGAACTGGATGCGGAGTGGGTGAATGTCACGCCGGCTGGCCGCTTGCTGGTTCGCGCCGTATGCATGGTGTTTGATCGTT
Organism: Burkholderiales bacterium; assembly: GCA_046153355.1. Classification (GTDB taxonomy): domain Bacteria; phylum Pseudomonadota; class Gammaproteobacteria; order Burkholderiales; family SG8-39; genus 2-02-FULL-62-17. The sequence goes on along the minus strand of JBJXEY010000415.1, from coordinate 8,593 downwards.
ACCTTCGCGAAGGACAGGCGCGCGCGCAATACTCGCGTGTGTTATAGGTAGCGCATGAAAAACAGCGAGGCAAGCGGCGATTCCGGTTTGGGGTTGCAATTTCTCGGCGCCACCGGAACGGTTACCGGATCGAAAACCTTGTTGCGCGCGGGCGATGCGCGTTACTTGATTGATTGCGGTCTTTTCCAGGGGTACAAACAATTGCGCTTGCGCAATTGGGCGCCGTTACCGATTAAGCCTTCCACGCTTACCGCGGTGATCTTGACCCACGCGCACATCGATCACTCCGGCTACCTGCCACTCCTCGTGCGCGATGGTTTTAAGGGGCGGATCTATTGCAGCGAAGGCACGCGCGATCTATGCCACATCATGCTGCCCGATGCCGGCCGCCTGCAGGAGGAGGAGGCGCAATACGCCAATCGGCGCGGGTTTTCACGGCATAAGCCGGCGTTGCCGCTCTATACGGAGCAGGATGCCAAGCGCGCCTTGCGTCAATTGCAGGTAGTGGATTTTGCTAAACAGATTGATGCGAAGGAAGTAACGTTTTCGCTCTCGCCTTCCGGGCATATTCTCGGCGCGTCGTCGGTGTGCGTGGAACACGCCGGCAAGCGAATCGTGTTTTCCGGAGATCTGGGGCGCATGGAGGATGCGACGATGGCCCCGCCTGCGCGGTTGCATGCGGCTGACTATCTAGTGGTCGAATCGACCTACGGCAATCGCCGCCATGACCCGGGCGATCCCTTGGTTCAATTGGCTAGCGTGATCAACGCTGCCGTGGAACGTGGTGGCATGGTTCTGATACCCGCGTTTGCCGTGGGCCGCACGCAGACGCTGCTGCATTTCATTCATCTTTTAAAAGAGCGCGGCGAGATACGCGCGGATTTGCCCATCTTCCTCAATAGCCCCATGGCCACACAAGCCACTGAAGTCACGGTGCGCTACTGTGAGCGTCATTCGGAAGAGCATAGGTTGACTCGGCAGCAAATCACGCAATTGGGCCGCACCGCAGTGTTTGTCGATACCCCCGAGGAATCGCGCCGCTTAAACGAGCGCGATGGACCGATGGTGATCATCGCCGGCAGCGGCATGGCTACCGGCGGGCGCGTTGTGCATCATCTCAAAGCGTTCGCGCCAGACCCGCGCAACACCATACTCTTTGCCGGCTTTCAGGCCGGGGGCACACGCGGCGGCGCCATGGTCGCTGGAGCCAACAGCATCAAGATTCACGGCGAATACGTGCCGGTGCGCGCGCATGTCGAGATGATCGAGAATCTTTCCGCTCATGCCGATGCAGGGGAAATCTTGCAATGGCTGCGAGGCTTCGACGCACCACCGAAGGAAACCTTTATCAATCACGGCGAACCCGCGGCGGCGGATGTTTTGCGCCGCGATATCGAAGAATCGCTAGGGTGGAAGTGCCGCGTGCCGGAATACCTGGAAGCGGTGGCGCTGGCTTAGCCGGGTCTACCCTTGATGGCGATAGTTTTTTTCCAGTCGCTATCAATGGCACGGCTCGATCCACCGGCGAAAAGGCCGGCGCCAAGAGCCGGACTTTGGTCGGATTTCGATATTCGAGGAATAATACGCGGCAGGCGGCGTATACCCAATGTTTCGACTCACAAATGAGGAGCCATCCATGTTTCGAATGATGAACAAGCCCATCCCCACATTCCCGATTCTCGCGTTGCTTGCCGGATTCGCGCTCCCAGTGGCGGCGCAGTCCATCACTGCATACGAGGGGGCTCGTTTGATCACCGGGGATGGCCGCGTGATCGAGAACGCAACGCTGGTTATTAATGGTGGCAGGATCGCCCAGGCTGGCGCGGCCAGCGAAGCCAAAATACCCGCTGGCGCCACCCGCGTGAATCTGGCGGGCAAAACCGTGATGCCAACGATTATCGACACGCATGTGCACCTCTCAAATCTGCCCGATGTTTTGCAGCGCGATTTGCGGCAACGCGCCTATTACGGCGTCAGCGCGGCGCTTTCCATGGGAACCGATACCGACAATGTGCTGGAGCTGCGCGCCCAGACCGGCCCAGGCGCCGCGCGCTTCCAGAGCGCTGGGCGCGGCATCACCGCGCCTGAGCCGGGGCGGGTCACCGTGGCGCACCAAATCACCAGTGCGGCGGAGGGCCGCAAGGTGGTGGAGGAACTCGCGGCGCGCAAGGTCGATATCGTCAAAATCTGGGTCGACTCGCGCGATGGCAAGTTCACCAAGCTGTCGCCGGAGATTTACGGGGCCATCATCGACGAGGCGCACAAGCGCAAACTACGTGTCACCGCCCACTTGTTCGAATTGGAAGACGCCAAGGGGTTGCTTCGCGCCGGGGTCGATTCTCTGGCGCATGGCATTCGCGACAAGGACATCGACGACGAAATCGTGGCGATGTTCAAGCAACGCCCGAACCTCGTCCTGATACCCAATTTGCCTGACCGCGGCGTAAAAACGGATTTGGGTTGGCTGCAGCCAAGTCTTCCGGCTGGCGAGTTCGCCAAACTCGAAGCCGCCAATACCGATCGGCCGGCGGCACAGGCGGCATTTGGCATCCAGTCGCGCAATCTTGCCAGGCTCGCCGCGGCGGGGGTGCGCATCACCGTCGGGACCGATGGAAATCGCCCTTGGGGTCCGCACGAGGAGATGCACGACATGGTGCTCTCCGGCATGACGCCGATGCAGGTGATAGTCGCCGCCACGCGCAATGGCGCGGAGTTCATGCGCTTGAACGATGCCGGCACGCTTGCGCCGGGAAAAAGCGCCGATTTCTTGGTGCTCGACGCCAATCCGCTCGATGACATCGCCAACACACGGCGCATCTCGTCGGTGGTGTTGCGCGGCGTCACCGTTGACCGCAGCCAGGCGCCGCGCTAAGCGGCGTGTCATTCGCCAAAGGCGGAATTCGCGCGCCCCGCGTTCAATGACCTGGGATCAAGGGCCCTTGTAACGCTCCACGGAGGTAACTTTCATCCGGTAAGAAGCCGCGCCGAAGCCGGTGTCGGACCGAATGGTCTGGATCTCGCCGTTGATCCAGGCTGGGTCCATACTGCGAAATCCCGCGACCGGGCGTTCGGCGATCGCGTGGATCATTTGGTTGGAGGGTGGCGGCGGCGTGTGGATGCAAGCGCCAAAATAAGGCACCACCAGAAATTCCGTCATGCGGTCTTTCTGACGCTCCAGTGGGATAACAAATCCAGGAATGCGGATCAGGGTCTTGTTGAGATCCTGGCGCACCGGCGCCTTGTCCCACCATTCGCGCAGTTCATCCAATAGCTTCATGGCGCGTGGGTCGGCGTCGCTCATGTCCTGTAGGTTGACGTCCTTGAAGCCTTTCATGGGGTCCCAGTCCGGGGGGAGGAGATCGTCCCAGGTGAGCAGTTTAAACGGCGAGGGCTTAGCCACGGCCGCTTTTGCCGCGCTCTTGGCTGGCAGGCGGTCGCCGACTTTGTATCCGCTTTTGTCCTGCGCCATGCCGATGCTACCAAACAACGCCAGCATCGCCGCCAGGCAAACGGCCATAGCGACTCTCAAAGTAGGGGGTGTGCGCGTCGCATTCATGGTCTGCCTTTCTCGATGGTGCCAAGTCACAGGTTGTGACAATGCGTCACGTGGCGAGTTCCCCGACTGCGTGCCAACCTGCCGGCCTGGGGACATGCCTCGCGAGAGTCTATTCTAGCGGCTCTGGTACTGCGGATTGCGTTCCATTTTGCGAGCATCGGCGCGGGTCTTCAAACCGAGGAGGGCGCCGGTGACGACGAAAGGTTTATCGCCATGTTCGGCCAGGTTGACATCGCCGCTGCCGTGGCTCAAGACGATTTATTTCACCTCAAAGGCGAGATGAAACGCTGGTAGCTTTTCTCCGGGATGATCGCGGTGATTGAGCATCGGCAACTGGAAATGATCGTTGCTGGTGGTGGCGGTGGGTGCGTCGCTTTTGCCTTCGTAAATAGAAGGGTAGAGATCGATGAAATGCCAGCCGCGTTGCATCGGCGCGTTGAGTGTGATGGTGATGTCGCCGCGCGAATTAAAACCACACGCATAACCCATATGGCTGTTATCCATGAGTAGCGTGTAGATATTGCCGGTGCTCGTCCAACCAGTGCCTTTTAGTTTGATGGTGATGGGCGCGCCGGGCTTTACCGGGTTGGGGCCAAACTTGGCGACGTTCGGTGTGATGCGATAGGAGAATTTCGCCTCAGCCTCGCCGCTGCGCGCGGTAAATACGCGCTCGCCTTCCAAATCATCGGGTGTGGGCAGGGTCATGCGCAGTTGCCCGCTGGCATCGGTCGAGTAACTTCCCAAGGGCACTTCGGCTTCCTCCCAACCGCCGCCGGCGATACGATTGCCGCGCACCGTGCGATAGGAGAGCGCCACGGAAGCATCGCGAGAAAACCCCGCGCCAGTGAAATTGATCAGACTGCCCACGGTGCCGGAGCGAAAGTTCGCGGCGAGCGATGGCGTTTTTTCATCGTTGGAATTACGCGGCTGCGCACTTGCCGCTTCACGCGCGAAGCTTTGGCTCTCGATTTTGGGTGGCAACACCACTTTCCCGCGCGTCAAGGTAAACACCGCCTTGGTGCTGAACGGAATTGCTGGAATGAAGTTGGGGGATTGTTCGCCGTTCAAGTAACCGCGGCGCGGGCCATTGATAAGCTCGATTAAATGTTGACCAATGTCGCCGGTGGCCCGGATGGTGGCGGTTGCCGTGCCTTTGGTGCTGATTGCGGTGAGCCAGCCGGTATATTTTTGATCGTAATAAAGATGGCGGCCGCGATCATAGAACCGATAACCCAGGCCGGTGAGCTTGATGGTGATCGGTGTGCCCAGTGGCCCAGAGCGGGGCGAGATGCTGAGTTCCGGTATCACCATGAAACCTTGACGCGCGACTTCGCGGTTGCCCTCAACCAGGGTTAGGTTGTGCACGTAGCCAAAATCTTCGGGAATAACAAAGCTAAACGTGGCCTCGCCGTTTAGGTTGGCGACAACGTTTGTCAATGTCCGCTTGGCTTCGTTGACCTTGACGCCTTTGTAAAGCGTATCTTCGATCAACCAGTTGGCATCGACACTGGCCCAAACGAAATCGAGTTTTGCATTGGCGGGCAGACCCACCGCGCGCGCCTGCACGCGCGTACCAACTGGGCCTTGGTCGGGAGTAAAAGTTATTTTGCCCTGGGCGAGCGCGCTGCCCGCCACCAGGCAGAACAATAAAACCAGCCAGCGCATGGATTCCGCTTGGATTAGTAAAGCCTAGACGCTATTTGGGATAACGCGCGTAGTTTTCTTTTGCGTTGCTTGCTTTGGAACGCTCGGCTTTGACGATACCTTCGTTTAAGGCCGCAGATTTGTTGCTCCAAGCGGAACGGATGTAGGTAAGGATCGAGGCAACTTGCGAATCATTCAGCATGCCGCCCATCCCCGGCATGTTGCCATCGAAATTCTGCCCTTTGATGCTAATGCGGCCTTCGAGCCCTGTCAGAATCAATTGGGTGAGATAGCCTGCGTCGCCGTTGACTACACCGCTTCCCGCGAGCGCGGGAAACGCGCCCGGCACGCCCTGTCCATTGGCCTGATGGCAAGCCGCGCAATATTGCCCATAGAGCCCCGCGCCATCGGTGGCGGCGCTTTGCGCGCCGGCAGCGGGTTTGACGATGGTGAGCAAATTAAGCCCCGCTTCCTGGCCGATGGGGGAGTACGAGCCGGTGTTGCCATCGCTATCGACAGTGGCCATGGACCATTTGATGTTGCCCAACGCCGCAGTTGTGGCGATTGGGTAACTGGCCGACCAGAAGAGGTCCCTTTTTGGCGCCTTGGGGTTGGGCGGATGCAGGCCCAGGCGCATATTGAGATTGGCGCCGTTGTCCATGGCAATGGTCACGCGAATGCCAAGCTTTTTCACCTGCTCTTCGCTCAATTGCGTTTGCGTCGCGGCATCGAACACAATGGCACGCCAGACGATTTGCTCGCCAGGATAAAACACCGTGTTGGCTACGCACGCGGGCCCTTGTGCACCCGGCGTGCCACGCACGATATCGGCGGCGATGTAGTACTTAGGCGCGGCTAGCGCGGTGCAAGACAAAAGCAAAAGCAGCGCGCCGAACGACAGTTTCGATTTCATATTGTTTTATCCCCTCGTTAATTCGCAATGCTTCGCATGCCAACGCCGTGGCTTAAAAAGTGTCAACGAAACGATGGCGTAACTTTATCGGCAATTGCGGTTGTGCGCCAAGCAATTTCGGCTACTAATTTCGAATTACGTAGTTCCGCGTTGGATGGGAGAACAAACTCGGTCAACGCGCAGGTGGTATGCGCTTCGCTTCAGGCCGTAAAAACAAATTTGCACCGTGCGCCACGCTGCAATTCACGGAAGGTTCCTATCGCATTGTCGAATGTCCGTTGAACTATTGCAGCGGGAGGCGACAACTCGCCGGAATCGAATGCCGGCCCCAGACGCGCGAGAATTTTCGCGCAATCCGTTGCGCTATAGAGCAGCGAATTCACACCAACGATACTGCCCGCACGGCGATATAAATCGCGCACCGGCACATTCACATTGCCATCGCCGTGACTGACAATCACCACCACGCGTCCGAATGGGGCGAGCAGAGGAACAGCCTCTGCGAGTAACGCGCCGGTGGCTTCGAACACCACGTCGAAACCGTTTCCCAAAATATTTTTTGCTGCGTGAGCAATAGATTCACCGGACTTAAGGTGAAGGGTGGCGATACCTTGGGATTCAAGCGCACTTGCCTGTTCGGCCTGCCGCACAACCGCGACCACTTCCGCGCCCAACCAGCGCCCCAGTTTGACCGCCGCGCTGCCAACGCCACCCGCGGCGCCGAGCACCAGCATGCGGCATCCGCCACGGACTTGACTGCGTTCGAGTCCAGTCCAGGCAGTGATAAGCGGTACGCCGCACGCAGCGGCTTGCGCAAAGGATAGCGAGGCGGGCTTCTTAGCCACACCGTCGGCCGGGGCGCAAATGAATGCGGCAAAACTGCCGTCACGCGTGAAACCGAACTCACAGCCGGTGCCCCACACTTCGCGGCCCAGCAGATCGGATGAGCCTTCGACGATGACGCCGGCAAAATCGCGCCCTGGAATTCGCGGTAGCGTGGTGTAGGGGTGCTTGCCCAAAACATTGGATACGTCGCTGGTATTAAGACCGGCGGCTTTGATGTTGACCAGTACTTCGCCGGGCGAGAGCCGTGGTCTGGGTTGATCGATCAGGTTGAGATTATCAAGCGAGCCGCTCGCGGCAAATTGCAGTGCTTTCATTTCACTTCCGTGATAGTAGGTGTGGCGCGGCGCATCCTAACCCGAGTTTCGCATGCGGGATATGATCGACTGGGCGGACGCGACTGCTTTTGCGGTTTCGTTTCTGGTTTGCGGTTTTGTGTCTGGCGCGAAGAGGAGGCATGACATGAAGAAGTTTGGGTTCGAGAGGATGGCCAGTTTTATCTTGGTGGTTGGCACTGTGTGTGGCGCGGCGCCCCAGGCATTGGCGCAAGCGTTTCCCGTCAAACCAATTCGTATGTTGGTGTCGTTTACCGGAGGCGGTGAAAATAACGCGCGCATCATCGCCGAGAAAGCCACTGAAATTTTTGGCATTCCGGTGGTCATCGAAGCCAACGGCGCGGCCGGTGGTGCGGTGGCGGTGAATAACATGATGCGCGCCGAGCCTGATGGTTACACCGTTTTGTATTCCGCCGCGCAAACCTTGCTGTTTCGCCCGCATCTGGTGAAGAACAATCCCTACAACCCGCTCCGAGATATGACGCCCATCATCCATATTGGCGAGGCGACTCAATCGGTGGCGGCGAGCGCCACGCTGCCGGCGAATAACTTTAACGAAATGATCGATTACGCCAAACGGTATCCGGGAAAAATTTCCTATGCCACCACGGGCATTGGCACCACCGGCCATCTGGTGGGCGCGTTAATCGGCAGGCTCACCGGCATTGATTGGGTACATGTGCCCTATAAAGGCGGCACGCAATCGCTGCCCGACTTGATCTCGGGGCAGGTGCAATTGTCGTTCACCACACTCTCCAGCTTCATCCCGATGCTGGGCAAAGGAAAAATAAAAATGATCGCCGTCACGCAAGGCGGACGCAGCGAACGCGTGCCCGATCTGCCGACCGTGGCCGAGTTGTTGCCTGGTTATGAGGTTCCGCCGGGTTGGGTGGCTATCATGGGGCCGGTGAAATTGCCCGCGCCAGTGGTGCAACGATTAGGCGAGGTATTCATCAAAGCTGCCAACATGCCCGATGTGCGCAAACGCATTGCCGACGTGGGTACCGTGATCCGCACCCGTACACCCGAGGAATTTGCCGCCACCATCAAGCGCGACTTTGAGGTGGCGGGGCAATTGATTCGCGGCGCGGGGATTGAACCAGAGTAGGTGTTTGCCCGATTCGCGCAAACAATAAACTTGATAGGAAAGGCTTGATTTAATGGAATTTGGTGTTTTCGACCACGTGGACCGCAGCGACGCACCGCTCGCGCAATTTTATGCAGAGCGATTGAAAATAGTCGAAGCCTACGACCGGCTTGGATTTTTTGGCTATCACACCGCCGAGCATCATTTCACGCCGC
>JBJXEY010000408.1:0-3277 GCA_046153355.1 Burkholderiales bacterium | reverse complement strand
GGCGGCGAAGGCATGTGGCTCGATGTGGGTCTTGCCGGCACGCCATTTGGCGAATGTTTGATCGCGCAATCGCCACGGGGAATTTGTTATTTGGCCTTCGTCGAACCCGAAGATCTGCCGCTTAGCGCATTCCACAAATTGATGCGGGAGTGGCCGCGAGCGAGGCTGCGTCGCGATGATGCGTGGGCCGAGGCGCTTGCCGCGACAATTTTCAGCCCCGGTGAGAGCTTGGCCAATGCGACGGGCAGAGGACGTCGAAAAAAATCTTCGCTAAAAGTGCTGGTGCGCGGCAGTGAATTTCAGGTACGTGTTTGGCGTGCTTTGCTCAATATTCCCAGCGGCGCCCTGGCCAGCTACGGCGCGTTAGCCGGTGCACTGGGCGTGCCCTCGGCGGCCCGCGCGGTAGGGTCGGCGGTGGCAAAAAACAGTATTGCGTACCTGATTCCTTGCCACCGCGTGATACGTGAAACCGGCGTGATCGGTGCATACCGCTGGGGTCATGAGCGCAAACGCGCCATCCTCGGTTGGGAAGGCGCTCAGGCGCGCACTCTGACAGTGCGCACCTGAGCCCCTCGCGTCTATCTTTTGTGCGTCAGTGAGAGGTCTCTAACGCACGCGGCAGGACGAGGCGATCCGCCCGCCCAAACCGATACACCTCGCGCCGCGGCCTTTGTATCCAGCGTGTGTCGGCAAAGTCGCGGGCAAGTTCCGGACAGGGTGGATTGCGGTAACCGCCCGGCTGCAGCGTCGCGTCGTCGCTGACTTCTTCCCATAACCCGCCTCTCACCGGTCTGAAACGCCACAGCAGATAACCATTGCGCCCCGCGATCGAGAGCAGGTCTTCGGCGTCTTGTACTTCCGAGACCGGCGCGTTTTCCGCTTCGAAGTAAGGATGCGGCTGACCAAACGCCATTTCGCCTTCGATGGCTTCCTGCAGGGGCGCGCCGGGCCGCATGTAGGGGCGTTGCTCGAAGCGCGTCAAATCCCAGGCGCCCAGTTCCCAGGCGACTTCCATGACTTCGTATTCCAGATCGCGCGCCTCGCGCCAGCGTCGATTGATTTGCAAGCAGGAGGAGGGCACCGCTTCGTAGCGCTATTTTTTTCCCTTGGGCGTTTGCTCTTCATGCTCGATGAAGCCGTGCCAGTGCAGTGACAACACCAGCGGCGTATCGGCGCACGGCAGCGCGGCGAGTGACACACCGGCCAGTGGAAGGCGGTTGGAAATCATCTGAGTTTCGATTGCATCGAGAAAATCCATGATCACACTCCTTTGGCTTGTTGTTGATGACGTTTAGTGCCGAGCAAAAATTACGCCACAACAAAAGGCTTTCGTGTTGCTAGCAGGCGAGGTGTCCGGCTGCTAAGGCGACGTTCCTGGTGTCATAAAAAGAATATCGACAGCGCTAGCAACGAATTGAGGGTCGTTTTCGTGGATGGGGCGCCATCCGGTAATATGCGCGTCCTTTCTCAAGCGATAGGCAATTCTCGTGAGCAATTTATCCTTTCGCGATTTCGAATACGAAGGCTGGGAACGGGTTGCCGCCTCCTATGGCAAATCCTTTGAATCGGCGACCCGCCTGTTCGTTTCACGCCTTCTGGATGCAGCACAAATCAAACACGGCATGCGGGTGCTGGATCTGGCCTGTGGCACTGGTATTGCCACCTCATTGGCCGCCGCGCGTGGCGCGAAGATGTCGGGCGTGGATTTTTCGCCCGCGATGTTGAAGGCCGCGAGGCAACGTTATCCAGCGCTTGAATTTCGCGAGGCCGACGCCAGTGCGTTGCCTTTCGAAGAGGAGGAATTTGATGTGGTGATCGCCAATTTCGGCATGAATCACTTCGCCTTTCCGCTGGAGGTGTTGGCCGAAACGCGGCGCGTGCTCAAGCCCGAGGGGCGTGTGGTGTTTACCGTGTGGGGGGCTTCGGACGACAGTTCATTTCATTCCTTGACGGTGGATGCCGTGTGCGCGGTGGGTGATCCGGGGCCTGCATTGCCTTCGCCCCCGGATGGCATGTTGGATAGCGTACGCGCCTGTTTGCGCCTGTTAGAGGACGCGGGCTTCGACGATACCGCTTGCAATGCGGATGTCGTGGAGGCGTCGCTGCGATTGGATTCGGCGCAACAGTTAATCGACATTTTGGTCGAGGGCACGGTGCACCCTTCGGCCTTGCTGCGCACCCAGTGGCCAGAGCGCGCCGGCGCATTGCGCGAGGCAATGGAGCGTGGCACCGGGAAATTTCAGGTGCGCGGATCGTTGAAACTGCCGGTTAGCGCGGTACTAGCGAGCGGCACCAAGTAGCGCCGTCGCGGCAAATCGCCTTTGTTCAGAGGATTTTGCTTTTTCGTAGCGAACCGATTTTCTCCGTCGACAACCCGAGCACACGTGACATCACCGCATCGGTATCCTCGCCCAAGGTAGGCGGTGCCTTGCGGTACTCCACCGGCGTTCCTGAGAGCCGCATTGGATTGGCAACCAGAGGTACTTGCCCCGCGAGCGGATGCGGCATGTCGAATTTCATTCCGCGATGCTTCACCTGCGGGTCGTCGAACACCTGTTCGATAGTGTTGATCGGGCCGCAGGGCACCCCGGCAGCTTCAAGGCTTGTAACCCAATCGTCGCGTGAACGCTGCTTGATGATCGCCGACAAGATTGGCACCAGAGTCTCGCGATGCCGCACGCGCGAGTCGTTGCGCGAGAAACGCGGGTCCTCGGCTAGTTCGGTGCAACCCGCTACATCGCAAAACTTTCTAAATTGCTCATAGGTCTCTCGCTTGGATGCCCCTAATGCAACCTGGTGCTCGCCGTGAAAAGCAACCCAGTGGTTTGGCGCTTGCTGAAGTAGTCGAGGTAATTCGCGGCGGAAGGTCATCCAGCCAATAAGCTGCCGATCCGTTTCAGGCGTTTCCGTAAAATCTCCCTCAATGCCTCTGTGCATTTTCCCTTGTAGTGTCGTGTTGTGCAATCTAGCTTTTGAGCCAGAGTTCCCTACCTTCACAATGTAGGCTCTGAATAACGCTCCTCCTCGTTGTGCGTTAATAATTCGCTCGACCAATTTAGGCTTGACTAGATCCGAATCCACGACCTGGCCTCGAAATATGGCAATATACCGGCCAGCATACTCTCGATCCCATTCGGCCCAGTTGCGTTGGTAGGCTTCGTCATTTTCTCTTACCGCATAAGCGGGGTCGTAAGCCCTTTCGCCAATCCGTTGCTCGGCGGTTTCAAGAAGCCACTTTATCTTTTCAGTAGAAAAAGGAAGATTCCTTTTGGCTTGC
>JBJXEY010000396.1:0-4272 GCA_046153355.1 Burkholderiales bacterium | reverse complement strand
AGCGGCGAGCTGGCGGTGCGGGTGTTACACGGTGTATCGATAAAAATCTATCCCGGTGAATTCATCGCCATCATGGGGGCCTCGGGTTCGGGCAAAACCACCTTGATGAATATTCTCGGGTGTCTGGATCGTTGCAGCACCGGCAGTTATCGTTTCATGGGCGAAGATGTCTCCGATTTGGATAGAGACGAACTCGCGCGCCTGCGTCGCGAAGCTTTCGGTTTTGTGTTCCAAAGCTACAACCTCATCGCCACCGCCACGGCGGTGGAAAACGTTGAAGTGCCGGCGGTGTATTCGGGCATGACACCGGCTGCGCGTGAGGCGCGCGCCGAACAATTGCTGGAAACCCTGGGTCTGGGTGATCGTATGGATCACCGCCCCAATCAACTCTCAGGCGGGCAGCAGCAGCGCGTCTCCATCGCCAGAGCCTTGATGAATGGCGGTCGAATAATTCTTGCCGATGAGCCCACTGGCGCCCTGGATTCCAAAAGTGGCGCCGAAGTGATGAATCTATTGCGTGATCTGTCGGCACGCGGTCACACCATTATTCTTATCACCCACGCGTTAGAGGTGGCGCGCGAGGCGCGCCGCATCATTGAAATACGCGATGGCAATATCGTCGCCGACCCCGGCCCGCAGCCGCTTGCCGAGGGCGCGCCCACCTTGGCTGCGGCACAAGACCGCGACATCCCCTTGATCGCTGGGTTCTTCGAAGCAGCGAAAACCGCAGTGCGTGCCTTGCAAGCCAATCTATTTCGCACCGTGCTCACCCTATTGGGCATTGTGATCGGCGTGGGCTCGGTGATCACCATGCTGGCGGTGGGCGATGGCGCGCGCCAGGCGGTGATGGATCGCATTAGCTCGTTGGGCACCAATTTACTCTTGGTGCGGCCAGGCGCGGCCAATCGTGGTGGCAAGGGCGGTGGCATCTCCACCTTGATCGCCGATGACGCCGAGGCCATTGACCGGCTGCCCAACATTCTTGCCGCGGTGCCCGAGATGGGCGGCGGGGTGACGGTGCGCTTCAACAATGTTGATTATCAAACCTCGGCCACCGCCACCTCGGAGGCGTTTCCCATTGGGCGTAATTGGTCTTTGTCGCAAGGCACCTTCTTCTCCGCGAATGATGTACGCGAATACGCCTCGGTGGTGGTGATCGGGCAGACGGTTGCCGATACGCTGTTTCCGCGTGGCACCGACCCAATCGGCAAATACATCATGGTGGAAAATATTTTGTGCCAGGTAATCGGCGTTTTGTCGGTGAAGGGCGCGACCCCGTTTGGCTCCGATCAGGACGACATCGTGCTGGTGCCGCTCACCACCGGCAGCCTGCGCTTGTTTGGCCGACGTTTCCTCAGAACCATCACCGTGGCGGTGGATGACACCACGCGAATCGATGAAACGCAGGAGGCCGTTACTAATCTGTTACTCGAGCGCCACCGCACCAACGATTTTTTCATTCGCAACATGGCCTCCTACATCGAGACCGCTTCGGAGACGCAAAATACCTTGACGCTGCTGTTGGGCGCGGTGGCGGCCATCTCGCTGTTGGTGGGCGGCATTGGTGTGATGAACATCATGTTGGTCTCGGTGAGCGAGCGCACGCGGGAGATCGGCATACGCATGGCCACCGGCGCGCGTACCCGCAACATCATGCAGCAATTCTTAACCGAGGCGATCGTGGTCTCGTCGCTTGGCGGCGTCATCGGCGTGATTGGCGGGCTTGGCACCGCCGCCATCATTCAGTATTTCGGCAAACCGGTGGTCTACACCTCGGGCCCGGTGTTGTTGGCGTTTGGTTGCGCGTTTTTCACCGGTCTTATATTCGGCTTCATGCCCGCCCGCAAAGCGGCGATGTTGGATCCTGTCGTGGCGCTGGCGGCGGAATGATTCCATATTCCAGCATTCCAAACCCCCGCATTGCCGAGCACGGATTCGCTGCACGCCTTGGCGTTCTCGGCGTGATTGTGTCTCTGCTGTGTTCCTGCGCGATCCAGAACCCACCGCCACCGGCGCACAGGGTGCAATTCCCCGCCCAGTATGATCAAGTGACCGCGAGCGACGCGGCGAAGCTCACCACCGAATGGTGGTTAGGTTTCAGATCCGGCGAACTCGCATCGCTGATCGCGGCGGCGCTCGATGCCAACCCCGATGTGGCGATAGCGATTCGCCGCATCGAGCAGGCCGAAGCGCAGGCGCGTATTGCCGGCGCGCCCTTGTTTCCCGTGGTCAATTTAAATGCATCGAGTTCGCGCAGTGAATCGCGCGCGGCAAGCGCAGGCCGCTACACCAACACCGATTCGAGCAGCCTCTCGTTTGCTGCGAGTTATGAGATTGATTTTTGGGAGCGCAACGCATCACTCGCGCGCGCGGCGCAGGCTTCGCTTGCCGCCAGCCGCTTCGATGCCGACACCGCGCGACTGACATTGGCCACCGGCGTGGCCAACGCCTATTTCAGCGTGCTTTCGGCGCGTGATCGGCTACGCGTCGCACGTGAGAACGTCACCATCGCGGAACGAGTACTCGCCGTGGTTACGTCACGCTTTAAATTCGGCAATGCCTCGGCGCTCGATATCAATCGCCAGCAGACCACGCTACTGTCGCAGCGCGCCGCCATCCCGCCGCTGGTGTTGCTGGAGCGCCAGACACTGGCAGCGCTGGCGCTGCTATTGGGACGAGTGCCGCAAGCATTCGACGTGGCGCAAAGCTCGGTCACCACCCTTGGCGTTCCCGTCGCCGAACCCGGCATCCCAGCGGAGCTATTACTGCGCCGCCCCGACCTGGCGAGCGCCGAATCGCAACTCATCGCCGCCAACGCCAATATCGTCGCGGCGCGAGCCGCGCTACTGCCCACCATATCCCTCACCGGTTCGGCGGGCCTGGCAAGCAGCGACCTCCTATCGCTTGGTAACCCCACCCGCGCCTTCGCGGTGGGGACCTCGCTCCTGCAACCCATCTTCAACGCCGGGCGCCTCAAAGCACAAGTCGAGTTGAGCGCCGCGCGCGAAGCCGAACTCATTGAAGTCTATCGGCGCGCCATCCTCGCCGCCCTGGCCGACGTGGAGAACAGCCTCGCTGCCGCCGGCCGCAGCGCCGAACAAGAAGTGCTGCAAGAACAAGTGCGCGACCGCGCGCGCCGCTCGCTGGAATTGGCCGAACTGCGCTACAAGGCGGGCACCGACGACCTACTCGCAGTGCTCGATGCGCAGCGCACCCTGTTTGCCGCGCAAGACCAAAGCGCGCAAGTGCGGCTATCCCGATTGCAGGCGTCGGTAGCGCTGTACAAAGCGTTGGGCGGAGGATGGCGCAATCCCGCGATGGGCGCTGCGGAGAAAGAATAACCAGGGCGGGAATTGCTATAAATTGATGAAAATATTCATAGAATATTCTTACTCAATGTGCACTATCAACCAATAAAAATATAGAAATGGGATAGTCAGCATCTTGCAAGGCGGAACGTGTAAACCAAATTCGCCACCATGCGTTATCCAAGTAAATGGAAACGCGCCTAACCCTGCGGCCAGGCATGCCTGGCACCAAAAAACTACAGCAACGATACGGAGAAAAACTCGTCTGCGTACGCTACCTCTACGACCAAGCCACCAAAAAACGATTCAAGACCATTGAATTGATCGTCGAAGAAACACCCTGGCAGGGCAAACCGCGGCGTCGCAGAATCAATGACTACGACATGGTCGCGATACGCGTTGCCTGGGAAGAAACCGAAACCCGCGCTGCCATTAAAGCAGCCGGCGCCATATGGCGGCCAAGGCATCGCCTTTGGGAAGTCGATTGGAAAACCGTGCGCGAATTGAAGCTTCAAGACAAGGTAGTGCCACAAATGAATGGCTCTCCGACTGCGGTAGAAAAAATATAGGCGTAGATATATAGCGGCATATGGGCAGATATACAGGAAGATGTTTGCATATGCCTGTAGATGGATCTACCATCTTTAAAATGTCAACCATTACACGTTGGGCATCTTAAACATGCACACGCTCGCATCGATTCGCCCATTGGAGAAGATCTTCCGTGGCCGAGTTATCGATCTACCGGAAGAGCCTGGCGTTTACGCTTTCTGGTGGGTTGGCGAGAAGGCTCAACTCTTGTCCGCAAACCGTCACATAATTCTGAAAGGCCCTGGTGAGCGGCCAGTGAATGTCGAATACAAGGATTGGTGGCCACCAGAGCTTGCCTACCCGTGCCTCTACGTAGGCAAGTCCACAAACATCAAAAAACGTTTCTCGCTTCACATCAAGCGCAATTGCCCCG
>JBJXEY010000392.1:0-13298 GCA_046153355.1 Burkholderiales bacterium | reverse complement strand
GGAGGACGTGATGACGCCACGCGCGGGCATCGAATCCATCGACATCGACGCCCCCATGGAATCCATTGCCCTGCAACTTGCTACCAGCTATCACACTCGCGTGCCGGTATATCGGGGCGAACCTGGCACCATTATCGGCGTGCTGCACCTGCGTCGCGTACTGCGCCTCGCGCAATCGGGCGAACTGGAGAGGAAAGCGATCGAAGGATTGCTAGCCAAACCCTATTTTGTCCCGGCTGGAACACCGGTCTTCGAGCAGCTTCAGTATTTTCAGGAAGCACAACAACGTATTGCCATGGTGGTGGATGAATACGGCGAGTTACTCGGCTTGGTTACGATGGAGGACATCATCGAGGAATTCGTCGGCGAATTCACCACTAGCGCACCCACTGGCCTCGGGGTTCTTGCCTGGGGTTCCGAGGGCAGCGTTCTCATCGAAGGATCAATGAGCCTTCGCAAGCTCAATCGCAAACTGGGCCTTTCCTTTTCCTTGGATGGGCCCAAAACGCTCAATGGATTGATTCTCGATTATTTGCAGGAGATTCCCGAAGCGGGCCTCTCGATGAAAATTTCCAATGTCGCCATGGAAATTGTTCAGGCCCAAGATCGCGTGATTAAAACCGTACGCTTATTTAGACCGGCATCGGAGGCGAATAACGCTACGAGCTTGGGATAGCCGAATAACGCCACAAGCTTGGCGTGGCGTAGCGAGGTGTATTGCCGTTTCGCCCCAGGTTAATCGCATATTGGTGCGCATCAAATCGAGGCGCTCAATAGAAGGCAAGAAACGACATTTAATCTATATTACTCAATTTATTAGGCAACTTTCCTCAAGCTTTACAAAAGCATGCGAAAAAGGCATCATTCCATCCAATTGATGAATCTGTTTGCAACAAGCAGGATAATGTAATGCATTGGGCGCATCGTTCGCCGCTAGGAGATTGACCATGGCCACCGCGGCAATTGGCAAGGACAAAGTCAAAGAATTTAACTTTTCCTGGGAAGGTAAGGACAAGACTGGAAAACTCGTCAAAGGCGAAATGAAAGCCGGCGGCGAAGCCTTGGTCAACGCCACACTGCGACGCCAAGGCATCTTGGTCAGCAAGGTCAAAAAACAACGCGCTAGCAGCGGTGGTTCGGTTTCCGAAAAAGACGTAACGCTTTTTTCACGGCAATTGGCCACCATGATGAAAGCGGGCGTGCCTTTGTTGCAATCGTTCGACATCGTAGGAAAGGGACATTCCAATCCGGCCGTCGCCCGATTGTTGATGGAATTGAAAACCGAGGTTGAAACCGGCTCCACGTTGGCCGCCGCATTCCGCAAATACCCGCTGCTGTTCGATGCTTTGTTCTGCAACTTGGTCGCGGCAGGCGAACAAGCGGGTATTCTGGAAAGTCTCCTGGACCGCTTGGCGACCTATAAAGAGAAGACCTTGGCGATCAAATCCAAGATCAAGGCGGCGCTCTTCTACCCTATCGCCATTATTGCGGTGGCATTTGTCATTACCGCGGTGATTATGATTTTCGTCATTCCAGCGTTTAAACAAGTGTTCACCAGTTTTGGCGCCGATCTTCCCGCGCCGACTCTATTTGTCATGGCGATTTCCGATCTTTTCGTCAAATATTGGTTTTTGATTATCGGTAGCCTCGGCGGCAGTATTTATGGCTTTCTTTACCTTTGGAAGCGCTCGATTCCGGTGCAAATCATGATGGATAAGGTGATGCTCAAGATGCCGGTGTTCGGGCACCTGGTGCGTATCTCCACCATCGCACGTTGGACTCGGACGCTTTCCACCATGTTCGCCGCCGGTGTACCGTTGGTCGAAGCGCTTGAATCGGTGGGTGGCGCATGCGGAAATTACGTCTATACGATAGCGACGAAATCGATTCAAAACGAGGTGTCCACAGGCTCCAGCTTAACCGTTTCGATGCAAAACACCGGGATTTTCCCCAACATGGTGATCCAAATGGTGTCTATCGGCGAGGAATCGGGCGCCTTGGATAGCATGCTGAGTAAAGTCGCCGACTTTTTCGAGGAGGAAGTAGATGACGCCGTCGAGGCGCTCTCCAGCCTTATGGAACCGGTGATCATGGTGGTGTTGGGTTCGCTGATCGGCGGCATGGTGGTGGCCATGTATTTGCCGATTTTCAAACTGGGCCAAGCGGTCTAATCGCGCGCGCCGTGTCAGAGGCGGCGCTATTTTTCTCATCTCCTGGCGTCCTGCCCTGGCTTGCATTTTTTTTCGGCCTGATGGTCGGTTCGTTCTTGAATGTAGTGATTCATCGTCTGCCGTTGATGTTGCAGCGCGACTGGTCTGCCCAATGCGCGGAACTGCGCGGCGAACCTGTCCCGGCACAAGCCCCCCTTACCCTAGCTTTTCCCCGGTCGCGTTGCCCTAGCTGCGGGCATGGCATCACCGCGCTTGAGAATATTCCGCTGCTCTCATGGGCTTGGCTAAAAGGCAAATGTTCGGCTTGTCACGCCCGCATTAGCGCGAGATACCCACTGGTTGAACTTCTGACCGGCATTGCCATGGCCTATTGCGCCACACGTTTCGGCGCGACCCTAGCGGGTCTTGGCGCGGCGCTATTTTTGTGTTCATTGATCGCGGCTTGTTTTATCGATTTCGACACCCAGTTGTTGCCCGATTCGATAACCTTCCCGTTGCTTTGGCTGGGTCTTTTGATCAATCTACCCGGTACCTTTACGGATTTGCAGTCCGCCGTATTAGGCGCCGTGGCAGGGTACCTATCGCTTTGGTCGGTTTATTGGCTATTTAAATTGGCCACCGGAAAAGAAGGCATGGGCTACGGCGATTTCAAACTCCTCGCCGCTATCGGCGCCTGGACAGGTTGGAAAATGCTTCCCCTGGTAATTCTCGCCTCCTCGGTCATCGGCGCCGTGGTTGGCGTGTTGCTCATCGTTTTGGCTCGTCGCGGACGCGAGGTGCCGATCCCATTTGGTCCATATCTTGCGCTGGCCGGGGTGGTTGCCCTGTTTTGGGGGCAAACTTTGACGCGAGAATATTTGAAACTCATCTACTGATGCCCTATGTGATCGGACTCACCGGCGGCATTGGCAGCGGCAAGAGCGCCGTGGCACTTGCGTTCGAGCGTCGAGGCGCCACCATCGTGGATAGCGATGTCATCGCGCACCACCTGACCGCGCCATCGGGCGCCGCGATTTCAACCATCCGTGACTTGTTCGGCGCGCAAATGATCGCGTCGGATGGGTCGATGGATCGCGCCCGTATGCGCGCCCTGGTGTTTTCCGACCCGGCCGCGAAACAGCGGCTCGAAGCATTGCTGCATCCCTTGATTACCGCGGAAAGCGCCAGACAAACCGCCGCGTCAGAGGGCGCTTACGTGGTGCAGGTCGTCCCGCTATTGGTGGAAACCGGCATGGGGCATGAACGATTTGATCGCATTCTGGTGGTGGATTGCGACGAGACCCGGCAAATTGAACGCGTCCTCACCCGAGGCAGCCTGGATGAGCGCGGTATCCGCGACATCATGGCGACCCAAGCCAGCCGTAATACACGCCTTTCCCGCGCCGACGATGTCCTGATCAATGAGGGCAGTCTGGCGGATATGGATGCGCAGGTGGAGCTATTGCACCGACGCTACCTGTTGCACGCGGCGGATCACGGTTCTCACGCACGACAAGGCGGGGGACTAGCCAACGCACCCGAGAATAAGCGAGAATCGGTCGGTTCCCATCACGCAGCCGCGCCAGTGATCACCTACGAGTATCCACTGAATGAACGCGTGCGCACCTTGCTGCGACTGGAGAATCTGTTCGCGCGCATTCGTTATTTCCTGGATCGAAGCGACCCGCTCGAACACCACATCGTCTTTCTGACGCTATTTGAAATACTCGAAGTGGCCGGAAGAGCTGACCTGAAGTCGGATTTGCTCCAGGAGCTTGAGCGACAAAAGCAGGTGCTATCCTCGTATCGAGACAATCCGGACATCGCCGAGGATGTGCTCAACCGAGTTCTTGCCGACATCGAACAATGCAGCCATTCTCTGTTCGCAATGACCGGAAAGATCGGCCAACATCTGCGCGAAAACGAATGGCTGATGGGCATCAAGCAACGCACCGGAATACCCGGCGGCGCCTGCGAATTCGATCTGCCCTCCTATCACTTTTGGATGCATCGAGACAGCGATGCTCGACTCGCCGATTTAAATGGTTGGATCAATCCGTTGCTGCCTATTCGCGACGGCGGGGCGATCGTGTTGCGCCTGCTTCGCGAAGGCGGCAAACCCGCGAAACTGATTGCCAAGCAAGGCGCATTCTCGCAAATGTTGGGGGGCAAGGTGGCGCAACTGGTGCGCATTAAGGTGCCGCGCGATTTATCCTGTACGCCCGAGATCAGCGCCAATAAATATGCGCTCAACATTCGTTTCATCGTCTTTGGCATGGATCCGCGACCGCGCGTGCTTGAGTCCGACGTGGAATTCGAATTGAGCTTTTGCAGCTTGTAGCTCATGGTTCGCGCCGTCAGTTGTCCATCTTGCTCGGCGTCCGTCACTTGGGAGGCGAATTCGAAATTCCGGCCGTTTTGTTCCGAACGCTGCAGGTTAATCGACCTGGGCGCCTGGGCCACGGAAAAGTACCGCGTTGCAAAACCGCACAATGATGCGGACGAGGATTCCGCCCAGGACTTCAGCGACAATAATGAAAGGCCGAGTGGTTAGCCGGCTACGCACGCCGAGCGCAGACACCGCTCGGGTTAGCCGTTTTGCGCGGCTCGATTGGAATTTTTCCCAACTAATTCCAAGCGGCGCGTTGCATGGCGATGCCGTGCGCTCCTCGCTCCCACGCTTTTTTCATGTCGCCCGGACCGATTCCGCCCAGCGCAAATACCGGCAAATTTGCTCCGCGAGCGAAGTTCTCGAAACCTTGCCATCCCAATGGTTCGACACCGGGATGCGATGGCGTAGGCAATACCGACCCTAACACCGCAAAATCGGCGCCCAGTCGTTCGGCTGCGGTCCGTTCGGCTTCGTCATGGCAGGAAGCGCCAACCCATGGCAGATCCGGACGCGCGCTCAAACTCGCAACTTGGCGCGCGCTCAAATGCACGCCATCGGCCTGGATTTGTTTTACCAGGTCGATATCCGCGTTGAGCAATACTTTGGCGTCGAAGGATCGAGCCCTTTTCAAGACCTCTCGGGCAAATTCCTCCAAGTGCCCAGCTTGCATGGCCGGTTCCCTTATTTGAATGAAACGTAGACCAGCGCCCAGACGTTCATTTAAGCGGCTCAACTGACGCTCCACGCCCAATTCAAGACAATTGGTAATTGCATATTCGTTGGGCAATACCAAGCCACGCAATACCGGGCCGTTAGCCGGTAGCAAAGGCGAAACGCCAACTGCGCCAGGCTGCTCCCAACTTAGGTAATCGTGTTCCAGCGCGCGAAGCTCCCCTGACCACGCCGTGACGCGAAAAAAATTCAATCTCACCGCGGCATGCGGATAGGTGAATTGTTGCGTTATCCAACGGTAGGCCTCGCCGACCTTTATGCCTAGTTCTTCTTCAAGTTCTCTCACCAAAGCATCGTGGGCGGACTCTCCGCTTTCCACCTTGCCACCGGGGAATTCCCAATAACCGGCATACACCTTGAATGGTGGGCGGCGCGCAAGTAACACGGCGCCATCCGCGCGGACCAGCACGCCTACCGCAACTTCCACCGGTGACGCTGGATGCTCCGCAGTATTCATTGGCGAATACGTATCAATCGCGAGTACGCATTATCGAGCGCGAGGTCGCGCGTCGGCTAAACGCTTGCCTAACTTCTGTTTTTTACGGCCTGCCGAATTCGGTTTTATCGAGCCATGTTGCCCCGCCCAATCCCTGGCGAATTGCCAGGCGACCCGCCCCGAACGTGAACCGCGCGTCAACGCCCAGCGCAACGCCTCGGCTTGCGCGGCATCGGAGATCGCGCAACCGAACTCCTTCAACCAGTGGTCTGCGATCTCGATATATTCGTCCTGGTCGAAGGCATAAAACGAAATCCATAATCCGAATCGCTCGGAGAGCGAAATTTTTTCCTCGGAGGTTTCGCTGGCGTGAATTTCCTCGCCCTGATGTTTGTAGTCGAGGTTCTCCTGCATGAACTCGGGCATCAAATGGCGCCGATTGGAGGTCGCATAGATGAGAACGTTCTCTGGTGCCGCTGCGACCGAACCATCCAGCACGGATTTGAGCGCTTTATAGGCGGCTTCGGAGGCTTCGAAAGACAGGTCGTCGCAAAAAATAATGAAGCGTTCCGGACGACTGGCCAAGAGGTCGATGATATCCGGCAAGGATACAAGATCGTTTTTATCCACCTCGATCAAGCGCAGGCCCTGCTTGGAGAACTGATTCAGCGCCGCCTTCACCAGCGACGATTTACCGGTGCCACGCGAACCGGTCAACAACACATTATTCGCCGGCCGCTTGGCGACGAACTGCCGGGTGTTCGTCTCGATCAACGCTTTTTGCTTGTCGATGCCACGTAAATCGGCGAAATGAATGCCATGCGGGCGGGCAACCGGCAACAAACTTGAGCGGCCGTTGTGTACGCGCCAACGAAACGCGCTGCTTGCACCCCAATCTGGTTGCGCCACTGGCGCGGGCAAAAGGTGTTCGACCCGTTCGAGCAACGCATCGAGGCGAACCAGCAACTGCTCGAAATCTTTCGCGGCCAACTGGAATTTCCGATTTAAATTTAGGTGCGGTATTCCGCGTTGATCTTCACGTAGTCATAGGAATAGTCGCAAGTCCAGACCGTGGTTTTCGAATTGCCTCGGCCCAAATCGACTTTCACCACGATTTCCGCGGGTTTCATGACGCGCGCCCCGTCTTCCTCTTTGTAACTTGCCGCGCGACCACCGTTCTCGATTACGCGTACGTCGCCAAGCCACAAGTTGACCTTGGAGGTATCCATGGAGGTTACGCCGGCGTTGCCGATCGCCATCAGCAACCGCCCCAGATTCGGGTCGGAGGCAAAAAAAGCCGTTTTAACCAGTGGCGATTGCGCGATACCGCGGGCGACACGCAAAGCTTCCGCTACATCGTGCGCGCCTTCCACCTCGATAGTGATAAATTTGGTCGCGCCTTCGCCATCGCGCGCGATCGATTGCGCTAACTGCACGGCCACATCGGCGATCACCCCTTTCAAAACCTGATATTGCGAAGATCCAATACCGATTTCGGGATTGCCCGCCTTGCCCGTGGCGGACAAAATAAACGAATCGTTGGTGGAGGTATCACCATCGACCGTAACTCGATTAAAGGAAACATCGGCGACTTCGCCGATCATAGATTGCAACACGGCTTTGCCAACGCGCGCATCCGTAGCAATAAAGGTCAGCATGGTGGCCATATTGGGCGCCAGCATTCCCACACCTTTGGCGATACCTGTCACATGAATACGTTTGCCATCAATATCAATACTTCGCGAACAAGCCTTGGCCACGGTATCCGTAGTCATGATCGCCTGAGCCGCGCGTCCCCAATTTCCGGGAGACAACGACTCGACACAGGTAGGCAATGCCGTTTCGATACGCTCGACCGGCAAGGGTTCCAATATCACACCGGTGGAAAATGGCAACACCCCCCCAGCATCGATTCCGATTTGGGAGGCTACCGCCTCGCAACTACGGCGGGCGGCCGCCATGCCAGCGGCACCGGTGCCGCAGTTGGCATTCCCGGCATTGACGATTAATGCTCGCACAGTGCCAACGCCTGCGAGAATTTCTCTGCACACCTGCACTGGCGCAGCAGCGAAACTATTTTGCGTAAATACGCCGGCTGTCACGGTGCCAGGCGCTAAACGCATCAGCATAAGATCGTCGCGGGGCGCCTTGCGAATTCCCGCATAAGCAGTTCCCAACTCGACACCGTCGATTACAAAAAGCGAAGCGGGGTCCGGCGCACGCAAATTGACTGCCATGACAAGCCTGCCTTAGCTAAGTCTGCCGTGGCAGTGTTTGTATTTTTTGCCCGAGCCACAGGGACAAGGGTCATTGCGGCCAATTTTTCCCATTCGACGAACGAATGGCGCTTCCTTATTCGCCCCATCCTGGTCGTCGCTAGCCGCCTCGGCTTCGCCATAGGAGGCATGCTGGTATTGAACATTTTCCACCGCAGGCGCGCTTTGCCGCTCCGCCATTTCAACTTCCTCGCGGGTCTTGATCTCGACCGTCATCAAGGTGCGTGTCACCTCGAGTTTCACCAGTTCCAACAAGCTGCCAAATAATTCAAAGGCTTCACGTTTGTATTCCTGCTTGGGATTTTTCTGCGCATAACCGCGAAGATGAATACCTTGGCGCAAGTGATCCAATGCCGACAAATGTTCGCGCCAATGCATATCCAGCGCATTGAGCAATACCAGCCGTTCGTAGTTTCGCGCGGTTTCCACCGGTGCGATTTCCCATTTCACCGAATAAGCCGCGTCCGCCGCGTCGATCGCCCGGGCGAGTAACCCCTCTTCGTCCAGATTCGGTTCCGCCTCCAGCCACTTAGGAAGCAATACCTCCAAGCGCAATTCGGCGGAATATGCTTTGCAAAGCCCATCGATATCCCATTGCTCCTCGACGCTTTCCACGGGAACATAGGTGCGGAATATGTCCGTGATGACGCCATGCCGCAGCGAGGTGATCTGTTCGGTCACATCGGTAGCCTCGAGAATTTCGTTGCGCAAGGTATAGATTTGCTTGCGTTGATCGTTGGCGACATCGTCGTACTCGAGCAATTGCTTGCGAATATCGAAGTTGTGCGCCTCAACCTTGCGTTGCGCCGATTCAATCGAACGGGTCACCAAAGTATGCTCGATGGGCTCGCCCTCCGGCATTTTCAGACGGTCCATGATCATCCGAACGCGTTCGCCGGCGAAAATTCGCAGCAACGAATCGTCAAGCGAAAGGTAAAACCGCGAGGAACCTGGATCGCCCTGGCGTCCGGAACGCCCGCGCAACTGATTGTCGATGCGGCGCGATTCGTGCCGTTCAGTTCCGATAATGTGCAGGCCACCGGCTGCGATCACCTGATCGTGCAAGGACTGCCATTCGGAATGCAGTTGCTCGGTTCGAAGTGTTTTTTCCTCGTCGGACAAGTTTTCGGTGGCAAGAAGCAGCTCGACTTGTTTTTCCACGTTGCCACCCAGTACGATGTCGGTGCCCCGCCCCGCCATATTGGTGGCGATGGTGACCATCTTCGGCCGCCCAGCCTGCGCGATAATTTGCGCTTCGCGGGCGTGCTGCTTGGCATTGAGCACCTGGTGCGGCAACTTCTCCTTTTGCAGTAAGCCAGACACCAACTCGGAGTTCTCGATGGAAGTGGTGCCCACCAAAACCGGTTGACCGCGCTCGTAGCAATCCTTGATATCCTCAACCAGCGCCAAATATTTCTCGGTACCCGAGCGATATACCTGATCCAGCCTGTCTTCGCGGATCATGGTGTGGTGCGTGGGAATAACCACAGTTTCTAGACCGTAGATCTCCTGGAATTCGTAGGCTTCGGTATCGGCGGTACCCGTCATCCCGGAGAGCTTCTTATAGATGCGAAAGAAGTTCTGAAAAGTAATCGAAGCCAACGTCTGATTTTCGCTCTGGATCGAGACGTTTTCCTTAGCCTCCACGGCCTGATGCAAACCCTCTGACCAGCGCCGCCCCGACATCAGACGGCCGGTGAACTCATCTACGATAACTACCTCGCCATCCTGCACAACGTAATGCCTGTCTTTGAAGAACAGGTGATGCGCGCGCAATGAGGCATTGAGGTGATGCATCAGGTTCACATAGGCAGGCTCGTACAAGCTGCGGCCTTCGGGAAGCAGGCCTACACGAGCAAGAAGTTTTTCCGCATTTTCGTGTCCCATCTCGGATAGCAGCACGGTATGCGATTTTTCATCAACCAAAAAGTCGCCGGGCGCCTCTTCCTTTTCCTGCTTGATCAAAAGCGGGGCAACCTCATTCATCCGGTAATAAACCTCGGTGCGGTCTTCGGCCTGCCCAGAAATTATTAGCGGCGTGCGCGCCTCGTCGATCAATATCGAGTCGACTTCGTCAACAATGGCGAAATTTAAAGGTCGCTGGTAACGGTCGGGTACCGCCATCGCCATGTTGTCGCGCAGGTAATCGAAACCAAACTCGTTGTTGGTACCGTAGGTGATGTCGGCCGCGTAAGCGGCGTGTTTATCCGCGTGAGCCATCTGGGAAAGAATCACCCCAACAGTCAAGCCGAGAAACGAATAGAGCTTGCCCATCCAATCAGCGTCGCGCTGCGCCAGGTAGTCATTAACGGTGACGATATGTACGCCGCGACCCGACATCGCATTCAGATACGCGGGTAGCGTCGCAACCAGTGTTTTGCCCTCACCAGTGCGCATTTCGGCGATCTTGCCGTCGTGCAACACCATGCCACCAATCAACTGCACGTCGAAATGGCGCATTTTCATTACGCGCTTGGAAGCTTCGCGAACGACGGCGAACGCCTCGGGCAATAATTCGGCAAGTCCTTGCGCCTCTTCCGCTAAGCGAGACTCTTCGGGAACATCCGCGATGCGTTTGGCCAGACGGGCTTTGAACTCCACCGTTTTGGCGGCCAACTCGGCGTCGTTAAGCGCCGCCAACGCGGGCTCAAGGGCGTTGATCTCCTTGACGGTCTTGCGATAGCGTTTTAACAGCCGATCATTGCGGCTGCCGAAAATCGCTCTAGGCAGACGCGAAACCTTGGCAAGAATATTGGACATCGGGTACCGGGCGCTTCGCGGAAAAACGCGGATTTTATCATGTGGAACAGGCGCTTCCCGCGCACAACAGCACTGAAAAATGCTCTAACGGTGCAGTTTGCGCGACGCTTAGTTCGACGATGCTTGCAAAAACCGCGCAGGGTTTTGCGCTACACCACGATAGCGAACTTCGAAATGCAAATGTGGGCCTGTTGATCGTCCCGTAGAGCCCACTTCCGCGATTTTTCGACCGCGTTGCACCACATCGCCCGGTTTCACCAGTAATTTCGATGCATGCGCATAGCGGGTAATAAAATCGTTGCCATGATCGATTTCGATCATTTTTCCATATTGGTGATGTACCTCGGCGGCGATCACTACACCGCCGGCCGCGGCGAAAATAGGCGTGCCAGCGTCGGCGATGAAATCCACGCCTTCGTGCAACGCGTTTTGTCCCGTGAAGGGATCTAGACGCCAGCCAAAACTCGATGCATTCCAGCCAACATCCACGGGCGTAACCGTGGGCAGTAAACGCCGCTTCACTCTTACGTCGAACAAGGTGGTCTCGAGAATCCCGAGACTATCGGTCCGATTTTCTAAATGACGCGAAAGCAATTCAAGCTGCCGGCCAAAATCGGCGAGAGAAATATTTTGCGGCGGCATACTGGTGGACACAGCACCTCCGCGACCAGGATTTTCGTTGAATCGAAATTCACCGGGTTTCAACCCCGCCAAGGAAGACACGCGATCACCCAGGGCGTCCAAACGCATCAACTGCGCCTGCATCTGCCCCAATTTGACGGCCATGGCGTTGAGATTTTCACGAAGGAAATTCTCCGCCTTGCGGGCTTCGCGTTCTTGCACCGAGGCGAGTGCGGATTCCAATAATGGAAGCCTCAGCTCCGCCGAATAACGCAACGTGAGGTAAAACAAACCGGATGCAACAACCAGCATGCCAATCAACGCCAACACAGCTACGCTTGTCAGTTGGGCCGGACCCAAAGTCAACGTTCTGGCCGCCGCCAGGCGACTAGGAACTAGAATAATATGCAAGGTCTAAACCCCATTTCCAATCATTAAAGAATGCGAGCCATCTACCCCATGCGCGCACGCAGTTTCACTGAGTATCTTCAAAATGACTCAAATAACCATCTGATTTCACATGCCAATTTCATATTGACGTTGCGCCAGGTCTTGCCCAAGATTTTGCCCAGCGAACTCGCCCAAAACTGTTCCGTCGCCAATTACAAAGATGGAAAGTTAGTTATTTTTGCTCACAACAACGCGGTGGCCGCGAAATTGAAGCTATTGGCAGGAGGCCTACCCCGGAAAATGTCGGAGCACCTGCAACTAACGGCGAGGCAGGTTACCGCAGTGACAATTGAAGTGCAACCCCAGTCTCCCGGCCAAAGGTTGGCGAAAAATTCTTTGCAAATGAGTCAAAAAGGGGCCGAGGAGATTCTTGAATATTCTAGCCAAGTGTCTGATATTTCATTGAGAAACGCCTTGCTTTCGCTCGCGTCTCGCGCCAGGAAATAAATTCTATGAAGTTAGCTTGGAGCGGCCGCCGGCCCTCTTGCGGGGCCGATACAGGTCAATGACAGGCGCAATTTGCCCGCCTGGCTAAATAGCTAATTGCCCCAGTAGACAGCCCGCCCCGGCAGGCATATCTTCACTTCGGTCAAAGCTAATCGACTCCCACGCATCTGGCGTCGCCAACAATTTGCGCACCAACTGGTTATTCAGGCCATGCCCGGATTTATGCGCGGCAAATGCGCCAATGATGGGTCGACCGATTAAATAGAGGTCGCCGATCGCATCCAGCAATTTGTGTTTAACGAATTCGTCCTCGAAACGAAGCCCCTCGGCATTCAATACCCTGAATTCGTCCATCACGATGGCATTTTCCAGGCTGCCGCCAAGCGCCAGGCCGTTCTCGCGAAGATTTTCCACCTCGTGCATGAACCCAAAGGTGCGTGCCCGCGCCACTTCCTTCACATATGACGTATCGGCGAAATCGACGATGGCCGTCTGTTCCGAGCGCTCCAACACAGGATGCGAAAAATCGATAGAAAAGGAAAGCCGAAATCCTTCATGCGGAGAAAGGCTGGCCCATTTATCGCCCTCCTGAACGCGAACCGTCTTGCGTATGCGGAGAAACCGCTTTGCAACCGCCTGTTCCTCAATACCTGCCGATTGAATCAAATAGACAAACGGCGCCGCCGATCCATCCATGATCGGTACTTCCGGGCCATTGAGATCGACATAGGCATTGTCGATTCCCAGGCCCGCGAACGCCGACATGAGATGTTCGACGGTGGCCACCTTGACGCCATCGAGCTCGACCACGCTACATAGTCGCGTATCGCTGACGCTTAGAGCGTCCGCTGGGATGTCCACCGGCACCGGCAAATCCACGCGGCGAAACACAATGCCGCTATTGGGTTGCGCCGGGCGCAGGCAAATCATGACCTTTTCGCCGGTATGAAGCCCTACTCCCGTTGCTCGAATCGACGCTTTAAGGGTTCGTTGCTTTATCAATGCAGATTCCCGCGCAATAAGTGGATTCCCAT
>JBJXEY010000372.1:0-8829 GCA_046153355.1 Burkholderiales bacterium | reverse complement strand
CTATCTAACGCACGCCGATAATTCGCCCAATCTCGGCGATGTATTCACCAGCTTTCACACCATCGGCGAGCACTTCAATCGCCACGCGCTCGAAGGCGGCCTCGATCTTACGTAGCCGGTCGGTGATCCAGAAGTGCTCGGCCTCGGGCCCGTTGAGCACCTCGCGCAGGGCGTCCACTTCCTCGCGCAACTCGATGAGCTTGCCGTCGCTGCCTGGCACCTGAGAAAGGGTGCGCGACAAATCCTCCGCCAGTTCTTTGGCTTTTTCCAGATCGATGCGTTGCTCGCTCATGGGATGCTCCTTTTTCCGCGCCCAGTATGACACCGGCGCGGTGCGCAAAACTTGATTCGCGTCAATTAACAATTGACTGCGAACAACTTACTGCGAACAACTTACTGCGAACAATTTACTACGAACGATTCATTTCGCTCGCCCAACCCGCCTCGCTCAAAACCATTCGCTTGGTCTCAGCCGCTCAACCACATTGCCCGAAGTGCAAGCCTGCCACACAATCCCCGTTTCACGGCACAATCTCGCGCTCGCAACCATCCAGAGGGAGTCCACATGGAAATTTCCGAAGCAGCTTTCAAACCCGAGAACCAAACCTCGGTGGTTAAACCCTATGTGCTCTCGCACGGCACCATGGAGTGCTACGACATGGCCGAATCGCGGCGCTTTTACGAAGAGTTTCTCGGCATGCAATGTGTGCAGCATGGCAGACGATCCATGGCGGTGCGCTGCGGCATGAAGTTTCACATCGTGTGCTTGCAGGTCGGCGATCTACTCAAGCCCTGCGGCGTCTACAACCATTGGGGCATGGATGTCGAGAGCCGCGAAGAAGTCGATCGCGTGCATCAAAAAGCGCTGGAGTTGAAAGATAAATACAAAATCCGCCAAGTCCTCAATGTCGTGGACCAACACGGCGTGTATTCGTTTTACATCGAGGATCTGGACCACAACTGGTGGGAAGTGCAGCATTTCGATGGCTTTCAGCACGACGACATGTTCGACTTTGGCGATCGCTTCACGCCCGCCGATGCCGCGGCGGCCAACGCCTAGTTTTGCGCGCCGCAGCTTTTCTTGCCGCGCCGCTGCTCGCGCTGTCGGTGACGGTGCTGGCACAAACGCCCTCCGGCGCCGCAGGCAAGGTTGAGGTTTCCGCGCCCATTGTTCTAACGATTTCCTGTGTGAGCGGCGCGATCGCCGATGATCCTCGGATACAGATCAACCTCGACCGGCTGGAGGCATTCACGCGGAACCAACATGCGCTCATCGATAGCGGCATGCAACGCCTTCGGACCGTAAGGCGCGTCTTCGCGAGCCACCGCGTTAGCCTTGACCAAGTAAACCGCGCACATCAAGCCTTGCCGCCCGGCGTACTTGCCGCCAACCAGGTTGATCGAATCGAATCACCCGCGGGAAAGCTCACGGAGGATTTGGAATTGCTAAACCAAACCTTAAACACCTTGCGCGACGAATTCGCTGCCATGGTGATGAATGCCAGATCACTACGGGAGATTGGCAGTGCGCTATCGCAAGCAGAGCCGGGGGGTTGCACCATTGCACCACCACAAGTATTAACGCAGCGCAGCCGCGAATTCCAGGAGCAAGCCGAACGCGCTATCGATGGCTTGCGCGATATTACCGACGCAGCCTTCGTCGGTCTTGCGGCACTTCCCCAAGCTGCGGGGATGGTAGGCGAGGAAGCCAAGCGTCTGCGTGCCCTGCAGCAATCAAGAACCCCTATTAGCGCCACTCAAGCGGATACCCTAGGGTTTCGGCAACGCTTGGGTACGTTGAACGAACGCCTAGCTAGACTGGAAGCCGGCGTGGCGGATGCGCCGACTCGACTGGCCGTCGATTTTCCACGCACGCCGGTATTCGTCATATCAACGCAGCGCTCAGGCCACGCGACGACCAACTAAATCGGCGCGACCGGTAACAAGGCTATACGGGCCGAGTTCAATAGATCTCAGTTGTTTGCCTGACGAAACAAGTGACGTGTCTCGGGTGTCGCGTATTGGGCTTCGCTGCACACGTCGACAATCGCTTTATTGGTGTCGAAATACACCTGCCAATAGTGGGCGTTATTACAATAGGGCCGCACCGCGATCACCGTGCCCATGGCGTTGAAATCCAACACTTCCACACTGGGCGAGGGGTCCGCCACAACATTGGCAATCTTCGCCACACGTTCCGCCAAGCGTTTAATCGCGTCGTAGGGATTCACGCCATGCGCGATTTGCGCTTTTAGATCGACGCGGCGGTAGGGGTTGGCGGTAAAGTTCTGTATCGAATCCGAGAACAATTTGTTGTTGCCGACATAAACGCGAATATTGTCGGCGGTGTCGACCGTTGTAACCAATAATCCGATTTCGCGCACATCGCCGGTGACGCCACCGCCTGAAATCATGTCGCCAACCTTAAACGGTCTCAATACCATCAAAAACATGCCGGCGGCGAAATTCGACAGCAATCCTCCCCATGCCGCGCCTATGGCGATACCCAAGGCCGCGAGCAACGCCGCGAACGACGTTGTCTCTATGCCCAGCACCGACAGCACCGCGACAAAGAGGAGGAGCTTTAGCATCACATTGGCGCCAGCCTCGATATATCGCGCCAGAGTTGCATCGACCTTCTGCACCGACATGGCCCGACCTATCGCAGCGCGAATGATGCGGATAATCCAACCCCCAACCAACCAGACCGCGATAGCACCAACCATCTTCCAGCCCAAGGGAACGACGTAAGTTTGAAATAGATTCGACGCTTGGCCGAGGAGGTCTGCGTTCATGAGGTTCTCGCAAGAGTAATTAATCAGGTCGGAAGAATAATTTACATTCCCAGTTCTGTCCGAACAAAAATTGCAATCAATCGCAAAATGCCTGGGGACTCCCCCTATGTCAATAAATGCCGCATCGCCACTGGGTTCGACCTACTCGCCGCAATTTGGCAATAAAATCCCCGCCGTAAAGGCTTGAATAGGGTTGCCCAACGCGTGGCCACTCCCGTCGCGAATTCGATTCCGCTCACCGGCAATCTGGACATCGATGTCCTGGTGCAGGGCAGCTCCTGGCAACTTGGCGCGGATAGGACTCTCACCTATTCCCTCGATCTGGAATTCGATGGAACCGTGCGCGCCTGGACGCCGGATTGGATTGACGCGGTTATCCGCGCCTTCGCCGCCTGGGAGGCGGTGGCCAATATTCGTATCGTGCCCATCGGTCCGCCCAATCAGCAATATCAAAATCAAAGTACGGCAGATCTGTCGATCACACTCTCGCCTGGTTTTGGCCACGGGGTTGTTGCCGGGTTGGGCGTGTTCCCCGATCCCGCGCGCGCCGATGAAATTTTGGCGTCCTCGGGTTACAGCCGGGATTCCGGCCAATTTCCTTTTCCACGCCCGGAAGGCGACATTTCCTTCGATACCAATCTTCCGATCTTCGCGGACTTGCAAGCGGGCAGCGTCGGCTTCGAGGTCATCCTTCACGAGATTGGCCATGCCCTGGGCCTAAAACACCCTGAAGACGATGGCGGCAACGGCAGGCCAATCCGATCCAATACCGCTGGCGACGATTCATTGATGACCAATCGCGCGCTGCAGGACTTCATTACCGTGTCATCGCCGATGTTGCTGGATATTCAGGCGATTCAGCGCATCTATGGCGCGAATACCGCCTTTCATACCGGCGACGACATCTACACGCTTGCCGACCAATTGCGAGTGATTTGGGATGGTGGCGGCAACGACACTCTGGATGCGACAAACTGGGGTGCCTCTACGCTGGATCTTCGATCAGGTTATTTCTCAACGTACGCTTGGCGAAAGGTCGGCATTGCCCACAATGCCAAGATCGAAAATGCGATAGGCAGCGCGCAAAACGACGTTATCGAAGGCAACGATTCGAATAACTCGATCAACGGCGGGGCCGGCAATGATGTCATGCGCGGCAATGGCGGCCATGACACTTTAATTGGGGGCGCCGGCAACGATTTATTTGAAGTCGATTCGGCCGACGATACCGCTATTGAAATTGCCCGCGACGGCTGGGACACGATTCAAAGCACAGCCAGCAACTATGTCCTTCCCGCGAACGTAGAGTCGCTGCGCTTGATGGGCGAAGCCAATATCGATGCAACCGGCAATAGCGCCAATAACGAGTTGGTTGGCAATTCCGGCAATAACCGGTTGGACGGTGGAGACGGCATCGACATCATGCAGGGTGGTAGGGGAGACGACGTCTATGTCGTCGGCCGGTCATTGCCGGCAACTCACCTATGGTTCTCAAGCGAGACGCTTCCCCTCGTTAACCGGACATCGTCGAACGTATACGCGGACTCGCAAACAGGACGGGTGGAGACCCAAGCGCTTTGGTATTCGTGGAGTTCTCGAATAGTCGTTTCCATTTTTAACGACGTTGCTGGCGATTCGAGAAAATCCGAGGCATGGTTCACGGTCCCCGGGTATCTCGCTACCGGGAACTTCACGGTTGGGGCCGGCGACGCGCCATACTTCGCGGGGTTTAGATATAACGTGGATGGAGTCACAGGCGACGCCTCTTCCGGAAACTTCCAGATTACGGATTTCGCGATCGACGTATCGGGTGCCAATCAGGTTCTGACGCGATTCGCCGCCCGATTCGACGTCACCATGTATTCGCGCGCCTTCACAGGACAAGTTTCATTTAACAGCGCGGCACTTGCCGGCTCCATCGCCGTAGCTGAATTGGCCAATGACGGAAACGATACCGTCATCACCTCGACGAATTGCGTTCTCCCCGACAACATCGAGAACCTGACGCTCACCGGCACCGACGCCTTGATAGGCATCGGCAATGCGATGAACAACAGACTGACGGGCAACTCGGCGAACAACGTTCTCACTGGCAACGCGGGCGACGATACCCTGGCAGGCGGCGAAGGCGACGACACGGCGACCTACGCGATCACTCGCGGCCAAGCCGTGTGGCATACCGAAGCGGGCGTCATCACGGTAACGAGCAGCGAGGGCAGTGATCGGCTCACGCAAATCGAATTTCTGCGCTTTAGCGACCAAACCGTATATATCGGTCCCAACTCGGCGCCAACCGGGTCCGTATCGTTAATCGGCAATCCCACGCAAGGGCAGACATTGACGGCAAGCAACGCGTTGAGCGACGCCGACGGCGTTGGCGCCATCACCTATCAGTGGCAATCCAGCGGCGATGGCGGATCGCATTGGAGCAATTTTGCCGTAGACGCGTCAACCGCCCTAACGCAAGCGCAAGTCGGAAAGATCGTGCGCGTATTGGCGAGCTACACCGATGGCCATGGCGCGCTGGAAACTGTGGCCAGCAGCGCCACGGGTATCGTCGCCAACATCAACGATGCGCCCACTGCCGGGGCCTATGGCAAACGTTATGCCGGAAAAAGCGAATTGATCGCACTCAACCTTAGCGCGCTGTTCAACGATTTGGACGGCGATACCCTGAGCTTTGCCGCGAGCAGCTTGCCCAACGGCATGTCGATCAATGCCAACACCGGCGTCATTACAGGCACCACACCCGCCGTCGTGGGTACGCATGCCATTACCGTATCAGGCACCGACCCAAGCAACGCTTCGGCGAGTTTGAATTTTTCTTTGCGGGTCATCGATGGCAACACCGTTTCGGCCAACGTGGTCACGCGGGGAGGAAGCGCGCTGCCCGGTGTTACCGCGGACGAATTCCTGAGCACCACGCCGGCCGGTAGCCTCTATTCGTTCAAAAACCTCGGCGTTGATCTCAACACCACCACTGGCATCAAAACCCTGACCGCCGAACTTTTTGCCAATGGTGCCGGCGAGCACCAAAGTGGGTTCACGCTACAAGTTGCGGGCGGGGCCACGCTGCAAAGCTTTCAACTTACTGGCGCGGTGAGTAGCGCCAATGGCTGGGCCATCAGCGAAACACATCCTGCCGGCAGCTACGCATTGAGCGCATCGCACGCAAGCGCCGGCATCGGCGCCGATACGTTGATTGGTAAGATCGCGATAGCGCTACCAATCAATGGCTTTGGCAACGACATTCTTATGTTGAGCGGCGCCACGCTTGGCAACCAATCGAGCCCCGATCGAAGTCTTTCCTATGACCTCTTGAGTATCGGCAACAGTGGCCAAACCACTATGACGTTGCCCGATGCCAATCTTGGGTTGTCGTTTAGCCGTGGTACATCCGATTTTCTTGTTGGCGGCATAACCAAGCCGGTTACCGCCGCCGACGCATTGGATGCCTTGAAACTCTCGGTGGGCCTACCCGCTTCGCAGGGCAACACTTGGAAAGAATTGATTGCCGCCGATATCACCAAGGATGGTCGTGTTACGGCGGCAGATGCGCTGGAAATCTTGACGACATCAGTTGGCACTAGCACCATCCAACCTTCGTGGGTGTTCGTTCCCACCGATGCCGCGACCAATCCGAATCTCGCGACGATGACGCGGCAGGCAGTGAGTTATAAAGACGAATTCAATCTCGCAGCAATCACCTCGCCTACCTCGGCTTCGATCACCGGCATCCTCGTGGGCGATGTCAACAATTCGTGGGTGATACCGACTTAAGAAGCTTAGCGAACGCGCACCGCATGGGCGTGAATTTTCACCTTCATCGAATCCTTTAGCGCGGCGAAAATCGACGCCAGGCTGGTCATGGTTGGGTTGCCAGCCGGCGACAACATGCGGTGAACGCTTTTCGAAGGCCTATCCACCGACTGCGCCAGTTGCTCAAATCCGATCGTGGCATTCACCAGGTCGCGCAGGATGATTTTTGCGGTTTCTGGTTCGCCGTTCAGAAACAGGGTCGCCGCCTCATTCAGCAGGGCCTTTGCGAACTCTGGATCCTTCTTGACCCGCGCCACTACGGTTGCTTTGAAGTCTCGTGTCAATGCCATCACTTGCTTACGTATCAGAAAGGACATGCTTCAATAGTAACGTAGACGTTTCCATTAATAATTGGTGCACTGTCGTAGCAAGCTGGCGGTTCCGAAAATTCGTCGGCATAAGTACCCGTTCTTGCTTTCTGGGTACCACCGTTTTGATGACGATTTGAAAGAGAAAAAGCCAGTAATCAAGTACTGGCGCGCTTCTCCAACGCTTTTGCCCAATCAAAAAGTGTGAATTTCGCACACTTTTTGTGTGACGTAATGCGTGGCGCCGCTCATCCAGCGGCGTAATATTCCACCACGCATCGAACGTGGTGACCGAAGCAAACGTCAAGCCCGGCATGACCATACAATCCATCAGCCTCAGCGGCGACCCTCACATCGATTCCTTGTTATTTGGATCGAGCTGGCGCCTTGGCGTGGACGGCTCAATCTCCACCACCATCACTTACAGCTTCCCTGGGTTGCAAAGCCTGTGGCCTGACTACGCGCCGGGTTTGGAACCCAATGTTGGCTTGGCACCTCTGTCGACTGCCATCGAGCGGCAAGCCGTGCGCGACGCCCTGCTTGCCTGGGGTTCGGTCGCCAATTTTCAATTTCAGGAAGTCGCCGATAACGCTGACGGCTTTGGCACCCTACGCATCGCCTACACCACACTGGCCATGGGCACGGGCCAACTCGCCTACGCCTATGCGCCGGCCGATGTCGCTAATGGCGGCGACGTGTGGCTAAACGGCCAACTGCGCGAAAGCCTGTATTCGAGCTTCACACCAGGCGCCTTATCAAGCTACGTGCTGCTGCACGAATTGGGTCACGCCCTGGGATTGAAGCATCCTCATGCGGCAAGCATGTTGAATGGCACGACCCTGGGCAGCCTGGAGGACAGCCTTTTCAATAGCGCCATGAGCTACTACGCCTGGCCAGGGATCGCGCTCACCCAAACCAACATCGATCGCCTGCCCAGCACACCCATGGCGCGGGATATCGATGCCATGCAAGTTCTCTATGGCGCGAACACGAGTTTTGCCAACGGCGATAACCTCTACACCTTCGATGGCAGCGGCAAATACCTGGAGACGATCTACGACACTGGCGGTAACGACACCATTCGGGTTACCGGAAGCCGCCCCGCGAAGATTGACCTGAGGGCCGATCAGTGGAGCAAATTGGGCATTCCGGTTCAAATCAGTGTCGGCGCCATCCAGAGCACAGACACGGTGCGTATCTACAAAACTACGCAAATCGAGAACGCCATTGGCGGCGACGGCAACGACACCTTGATCGGCAATGACGCGGGCAATCGACTTGTTGGCGGAAATGGCAACGACACGTTAATCGGGTATCTCGGTAGCGACATGCTAGAGGGTGGGCCTGGCGCCGACAGCTTTGTGCTCGATGTGGGTTCGCAGGACGTTATTGCCGACTTCAATCCTAGTGAGGGCGATCGACTCGACCTCAATCATATTTTTCCCCTGTTCTATGGATACAACCAAGGCGGCGATGCGTTCGCGACTGGACATTTGGCGCTGTCGCAGATCGACAACGACCTGTTGGTTTGGTATGACATCGATGGCAACAATGCAGTTGGCGATGCGCATACCCTGGTGACGTTACGCAACATCAGCAACACTTCAGTTGCCAACCTGAATTTCATTCAAGGCGTAGATGCAAGGCCGCTGGCATTGATACTCAACGGCAGTGCTGATAGCAATGAAATTGTTGGCAGTTCCGACAGTGACGCCATCAATGGGGGCGGCGGTAGCGATACCATTTCAGGCCACGACGGCGACGATGTGATCACGGTGGGTGGCAATGGCGGGGCGGCGTTCACCACGCTGGTGGATGGTGGCGCGGGCAATGACCGGCTCAACATCGCCTATGCGGGCATCAGCGGGCTTGCCGATTTCAGCATTGGCTATGACGCCACCGGCCTC
>JBJXEY010000370.1:0-9662 GCA_046153355.1 Burkholderiales bacterium | reverse complement strand
CTCCAGCCTTACCCGCTACCAGTGGCACCGCCTGGTACAGACTGGTTGCATGGCTTTGCGCCGCCTCCTGCAATTGCTCGATGGAACGCGCACCGATGCCACGCGTGGGAAAGTTGACGATGCGCAGAAAAGCGCCATCGTCATCTTTATTAGCTAACAGCCGCAAATAGGCCAGTGCATGTTTAATCTCCACGCGCTCGAAGAAACGCTGCCCGCCATAGACGCGATAGGCAATGCCATTGGAGAACAGGGCATGCTCCATCAAGCGCGATTGTGCGTTGGAGCGATACAGGATCGCCATGTCTCGATATGCCATGCCCTCGCGCGATAGGGCCTGCACCTCCTCGACCAGCCAGGCCGCTTCGTAGCCATCGCTAGCCGCCTCGTACACGCGGATCGGCTCGCCCTCGCCCGCGTCGGTCCATAGATTTTTCCCTAAGCGCCGGCTGTTATGCGCGATCAGGGCGTTTGCGGCGGTCAGGATATTGCCGTGCGAGCGATAGTTCTGCTCTAGACGAATGACGTTCTGCACGTTGTAGTCGCGCTCGAAATCGGACATGTTGCCGACATTAGCTCCGCGGAACCGATATATGCTCTGATCGTCGTCCCCTACCGCGAACAAGGTATTGTCCCGCCCGGCCAATTGGCGCAGCCAGCGGTATTGCAGGCGATTGGTGTCCTGGAACTCATCCACCAAAATATGTTTGAAGCGCGCTTGATAGTGCTCGCGTAGCGGTTCGTTGCGAGCCAATAACTCGTAGCTTCGCAACAGTAACTCAGCAAAATCGACCACGCCTTCTTTCTGGCATTGCTCGTCGTAGGCGGCATAGAAATCCGTGGCACGGCGGGTGAACTCGTCGGCGACCTCAATGTTGCCGGGGCGCTTGCCCTCGTCCTTGGCGGCGCCGATGAAATGCGCAACCTGACGCGGCGGGAAACGCTCTTCATCTACATTCATCGCACGCAACACGCGCTTGACCGCCGCTATCTGATCCTGCGAGTCAAGAATCTGAAATAGTTGCGGCAGATTGGCCTCGCGGTAATGCGCACGCAGCAACCGATTGCACAGGCCGTGAAAGGTGCCCACCCACATACCGCGAATATTGATGGGCAACATGGCCGAGATGCGCGTGAGCATCTCTTTGGCGGCTTTATTGGTGAAGGTGACGGCCAAAAGACCATTCGGGCCCGCATTGCCGGTTTGAATCAACCAGGCGATGCGTGTGGTGAGTACCCGCGTTTTTCCCGATCCGGCGCCGGCGAGAATCAGCGCGTGTTGGCTCGGCAGCGTGACCGCGGCCAATTGCTCGGGATTAAGATTGTCTAGAAGGGTGCTCATTGAGGGCGAGGATTTTAACCTTCGCTGCGCTGCGTATCGCGCCAAGTGCCCAACTAT
Organism: Burkholderiales bacterium; assembly: GCA_046153355.1. Classification (GTDB taxonomy): domain Bacteria; phylum Pseudomonadota; class Gammaproteobacteria; order Burkholderiales; family SG8-39; genus 2-02-FULL-62-17. Next base: position 8,266 of record JBJXEY010000370.1, on the reverse strand, counting down.
TTTTGTATAAGACGCGCTCGCTCGTTTGCGCGCAATCAGGCATGCTTGGCATCGTTTACTTTTCGCCGTTGTTTAATTTTTGCTATCGGACCAGAACCTCATGAAACATTCGTGCTTGGAAATACATAGCGTAGTTTGTGCTCGCGATGGGCTGCTCCCGCCAGCAGCACAATCGCCCGATTACTTTGGCGTAGCGCAGGTCGTGTCAAATACGCGACGACGCGCTTTGTTGGCGTCGCTGGCAATTGCCGGCTTACCCTTGTCTGCCCTCGCGCAGTCGGCCCCCGCGCCGGTACTGGGCACGCCGGGCAAAGACGCGGGGTGGATTCCCACCCCCGCTCCGATGGTGGAGGGCATGTTGCGCATGGCAGGCGTCTCCAAAAACGATCTGGTGGTGGATTTGGGTTCCGGCGATGGCCGCATTCCTATCTTCGCCGCCAAAGCGTTTGGTGCGCGCGGCCTTGGAATAGAACTTAATCGCGATCTGGTGGCCTATTCGATTGAAACCGCAAAAAAGGAAGGCGTCGCTGACCGCGCGCGTTTCGTTAATGGCGATATCTTCGAGGTCGATTTCAGCCAAGGCACGGTGATCAGTTTATTCATGCCACCTCAGGTGAACGCGCGCTTGATGCCAAAGATTCTCTCCATGAATCCGGGCACGCGTGTGGTTTCCTACGTGTTCGCCATGGAAGATTGGGAGCCCGATGACTGGGTGTTTTTCGACAATGTGCAAGGGATGCTGTGGGTGGTACCAGCCCGCTTCGATGGCAATTGGAAAATTCAAACCGAAGGGCCGAACCCCGAGAGTTACGAAGTGACCCTCACGCAACGCTTCCAGAAAATCAATGGCCACTTTATGTATGGCACGACGAGGTTGCCCTTGTTCGATGCCAATGTCCTCGCTGATCGCCTGCGTTTCACCCTGGTGGTTGGACAGCGGCGCTTCGATTTCGTCGCCAATCATAAGGGCGCGGCGTTGGAAGGTACGCTCCATGTGACCGGCGAACCGTTGCGACGTTGGAGCGCGCAGCGCGCATAAACCTGAGCATCCGGTTTTAGGAGGCTTCCCTGCCCCCCCCAAAAATGGACGCGTTGCGTAGCACCACTTCGGACACATTATTTGCTAGTGGCCTATTTGCCGCTTGCGCCTTGAGTCCCAAGGCCAACCAAGCCAAAATAAATGGACTGGAGTACCCTTCTTGCTCGCCCATTCCTGAGGAGGAAAACAGCATGCAATCATCTCAGTCGAACCATGCCTTTTGCGCAACCATCGGACTCGCCGCTGCTCTGATTGCAACAACGCTGACCGCGCTCGCCCAACAAAAAACCGTCGCCAATGGCAATGGTGCGAGTGCATCCCCCGCTGTCGCTATCGACGCTGACGATATCGGCGGTGTGGTGCGCGGCCCCAAGGGTCCAGAGGCTGGAGTGTGGGTGATCGCCGAAACCATCGATCTACCGACACGCTTCATCAAGATCGTGGTCACCGACGATCAGGGGCGCTTTGTGGTCCCTGATCTGCCCAAAGCCAACTACGACCTGTGGGTGCGAGGCTACGGCCTGGTCGATTCCACCAAGGTAAAGGCGCAGCCAGGAAAAATCGTCAATCTCACTGCGCGCACCGCACCTAACGCCCGCGCCGCCGCGCAGTACTACCCGGCGATTCACTGGTATTCGATGCTCAAGTTGCCCGACGAAAAGTATTTCGGACCCAACAACACCAGCGGCATGCCGCCGCAAGTGACGCTGCCCGATTACCTGCGTGGCATTAAGAACGCCGGTTGCGTGGGTTGTCACCAGTTGGGTCAACTCTCAACCCGCACCATCCCTAAGGAACTCGGCAAGTTCAACAACTCGTTCGATGCCTGGATACGCCGCGTGCAATCGGGGCAATCGGGCGAACAGATGGTGAATCAGATTGCCGGAAATTTCGGCGGTGTGCCCGCACGTTTCTACGGCGAGTGGACCGACCGCGTCGCCAAAGGCGAAATCCCCGACACCAAGCCGGATCGCCCGCAAGGTGTGGAACGCAATATCGTGGTGTCGCTGTGGGATTGGTCCGATCCGAAAAAATACATGCACGATCTGATCGCCAGCGACCGGCGCTTCCCAACGGTGAATGCCTATGGTCCGTTGTACGGTTCGCCCGAATACAGCACCGATGTCATGCCGATTCTCGATCCGAGAAAACATGTGGTCAGCAGTTTCACACTGCCAGTGCGCGACGCCAATACGCCGCTTGCGCTCGGGCCCGGCCATGCCGCTGGCCTGGACCCGCTGCAGCCCTCGGCCTATTGGGGTTCCGAGCGTATCTGGGACACCAAGGCCAATAACCACAACGCCATGTTTGATCGCAAAGGCCGCGTGTGGATGGCGGCGGTAGTACGTGGGCCGGACAACCCCGCCTTCTGCCGCAAAGGTTCTGATCATCCTTCGGCAAAGGTTGCGCCAGTGGACCGCGCCAATCGCCACCTCACGGTGCTCGACCCGAAAACCATGGAGTACAAGTTCGTCGATACCTGTTTCTCCACGCACCACCTGCAATTCGCCATGGACAACAACGAAACGTTGTGGACCAGCGGCGGCGGACCGGTGGTCGGTTGGGTGAACACCAAGATGTTCGATGAAACCGGTGACGCGGCGAAATCGCAAGGTTGGACGCCGCTGATTTTGGACACCAATGGCAACGGCAAGCGCGACGAGTACACCGAAGCCAACCAACCTGCGGACCCCACCAAGGATCGTAGAATCATCGCCGGCTTTTACGCTGTGATGCCCAGCCCAGCCGATGGCTCGATCTGGGGGTCGGTATTCAATGCCAAGAGTTCCATCGTGCGCCTGGCGCCGGGCTCGGATCCCGCCAATACCTCGCTTGCGGAGATCTACAACGTGCCCGCGCCGGGCTTCGCGATTCGCGGCGCCGACATCGACAAGAAGGGCGTGGTGTGGGCGTCGCTGGGTAGCGGGCACTTGGCAAGCTTTGATCGCACAAAATGCAAAGGCCCGTTGAACGGCCCCAAAGCCACTGGCGACCATTGCCCCGAAGGATGGGCTTTCCACCAATACCCTGGCCCCGGCTTCAAAGGCGTCGGCCCCAATAGCGCCGAGTCGAGCTACTACACCTGGGTAGACCAACACAACACCTTTGGCCTGGGCGAGGACGTACCCATGTCCACCGGCAACCTGAACGATGGCTTGATCGCATTCAAGGACGGCAAGATGGTGGTACTACGCGTGCCCTATCCCCTGGGCTTCTACGCCAAAGGCTTCGATGGCCGGATTGATGATCCCAACGGTGGTTGGAAGGCACGTGGCCTCTGGGCCGCCAGCGGCGACCGCACACCATGGCTCATGGAAGGCGGCAAGGGCAGCAAACCCAAGGCGGTGCAGTTCCAGTTGCGGCCCGATCCGCTGGCGAAGTAGCGCGTTGACCGGGACGACCCCCGCACTTAAGCGGCAGGGCAGCGAACCATTCGCTGCCGTGCACAAGTATGCCGCGTGAGAAACATCATCCGGAGCTGCTAAGTAACATCTCCATCTTTGTACAAGTCGGGCAAAATCCGAATTTCACCGCCGCCGCGCGGAGGCTCAATATTTCCGCCTCCGGCGTCAGCCGATCCATCGCGCGGCTGGAACAACGCCTGGGCACGCAGCTCGTCAGCCGCACCACCCGGCACCTGAGTCTCACCCCGGAAGGCGCGGTGTATTTCGAGCGCTGCAAGCAGATTCTCCAGGATCTCACCCGGGCCGAAGATGCGCTGAAAGAATCGCAGGCCGAACCGACAGGCCGTTTACATGTGCGGCTGCCCAAAAGCTTCGGGCGCGCCATGATCGTCCCGGCGCTGGCCGAATTCAGCGTCCGTTATCCGAAGATCAGTCTCGATGTCCATCTGGCAAGCGGGGTGATGGACATGGTCGAAGACGGCATCGACGTCGCCATGCAACTGGGCGAACCCCGGGACGCGCGCCTGGTCGCCAGAAAGCTATGTGCGATCAACTATGTGTTGTGCGCGTCGCCAGACTATCTGCGGCGCCACGGGACACCGCGGCGCCTTGCCGACCTCCGCGCGCATCGCTGCCTGGCCTACATCCAGCCGCGCTCGGATTCCTATCGGGACTGGGTGCTGACGGAAAAAGGAGTGCCGGTCACCTATAAGCCAGAGGGCGTACTCAATATCGACGATGTGCACGCGCTGCTTGAGGCCGCAATCAACGGCGCTGGCATCGCCTATTGCATGGACTTCCTGATCCGGGAACCGGTCGCCGCCGGGCGCTTGCGCGTGGTGATGCCGCGCACTGCCCACGAGGGGCCGCCTGCGTACCTGGTGTCGCCGCCACATCGCTATCGGATCCGGCGGGTACAAGTATTCATTGATTTTCTGTTCGAAATCATGCGCAAGAGCTGAAGCCTGGCGATTCGTGACTGTGCGTCACAGATACTTTGCAAATTTGCAAATTGTGATGGGCATGTTGCCGCGCCTACAATCGTGCCTGCTTGCCTTGCGGCGCGTCGGCCGGCAACGACTTGGGCGGGCGTCTGCTGCCGTGGAATAGTTAATCCGGGAAAGCCGTACGCATTCGAGCGCTGGGCCATGCGCTGGACCTGATTGCCGAAACGTCCGCGCCACCCAGGAAACACACCCTTTTCACCCAAACGGAACCAATTTCATGAAAGCTTCCCTGTTCTGCACCACGCGTTATGAGGGCCCGTCAAAAAAGGGGGTCTGGCCGGTGCCGGCTGACTCCTATGACGCGGAGATCGCGCAAAAGTCGTATCAGCGAACCCTGTCGCAGATCCGTCTGGGCGATGACGTCGGCTTCGACTTTGTGACGGTGGCGGAGCATCATTTCGCACCATTCTCGATGTCGCCAAATCCGCTGATTTTTGCCGGCGCGCTGACTCAGGTGGTGAAGAAGGCGAAGATCGCGCTGCTTGGGCCTGATCTGCCCATCCTCAACCCGGTTCGTGTCGCCGAGGAAATCGCGATGCTTGACAACCTCTCCGGCGGCCGCGTTATCGCCGGGCTGATGCGCGGCTCGCCCAACGAGTATGTCACCTACAACATCAATCCTGGCGAATCTCGCGAGCGTTTCCAGGAAGGCATCGAACTGATCATCAAAGCCTGGACCGAGCCGCAGCCCTTTGGCTGGCAGGGCCGCTACTACGACTACCGCACCATTTCCATCTGGCCGCGCCCGGTGCAAAAGCCACATCCGAAAATTTACATCTCGGTGGCCACACCAGAATCCGCCGAATTTGCGGCGCGCCTGCGCCTGTCGGCCGGCTTCGCCTTTACCACGCTGCAAATCGCCACGAAGGCCGCAGCATACTATCGCGAACAGGCGAATGCCTATGGCTGGACACCGACGCCCGATGACGTGATCTACCGCCTGTCGTTTCATGTCGCCGAGACTGATGAACAGGCCTTGGAAGAACTGGTGGCAAGCGGCATGCAGACCTCCGTGGGCTTGTCCATGACCAACAAGTCACTTGAAGCAGCGGTGGCAGGTTCTGGTTATTACGGCCGCGACATTGAAACGCAGCGCGCGCGCCTGAACTCTCGCGGCCTGGTTGAAGAACGCATCCACAACGGCCAGTTGCTCGCAGGCAGCGTGGAGACGGTCCTGAAGCAGATTAAACGCATTCGCGACAACATCGGCGCGGGCATGCTTGATTTGTCGCTGGGCATCGCCACCATGGGTGCGATTACTAATCGCTCTATCGAAATGTTCGGCACCCAGGTGCTGCCGCGCATGCGCGAGCTTTGATCAACACGTCCCAGCCGGCAGCGTCGCCGCGCATGGTTGTCGCGCAATTACACAGACTTCGAATGGAAAAGCATCGTGAACACAGCCACCGCCAATAGTTCAAACACATCATCCGGCATCACCCCGGAAATTAAGACATCCACCATCAAGGCGGATGGCATAGACATCCGCTGCATCGAAGCCGGCAACGGCAGTCCGCTGGTGTATCTGCACGGCGCTGGCGGCCTGAGATTATCGGCGGCACATCGCGCGCTGGCCGAAAACCACCGCCTGATCGCCTTGGAGTTGCCGGGTTTCGGCAAAACGCCCGCCAATGCGACGCACACCTCCGCGCGTGCCATTGCTGCAACCATGGCATACGCGCTGCAGGCATTGGGCATCGAAGCCTGCGCGTTGATGGGGCATTCGCTGGGTGCCAATGTCGCTTTGTGGCTGGCAATCGATCATCCGGCATTGGCAAAGACCTTGATCCTGGTCGCTCCGACAGCGATCCGGCCGGACGACTCAGGTGTCAGCGGCGCTCGACCTAAAGTGGTTGCGGCGCAGAACCCCGCGCATTTGTGGTTCAGCGAAGCCACCAGCGATGCGTCGCTCGCGGCCATGCGTGGGCTCGCACAAGCGCTGAGTGGCCCGCCACGCGACGCGGAACTCGAGAAAGCCATGGGCGGCGTCGCGGTGCCGGTGCTTGTCTTGTTTGGCACCCGCGGCGCCATCGTCGCAACCGACGCGGCGCGCGAGTACACCCGCGCATTACCCAAGTGCTTCTCCACCTTTGTCTACGATGCCGGGCATGACATCGACCTTGACCGCCCGGAGGCCGTCACAGCGGTGGTCAGGAACTTTCTGCAAAATGGCGAATCCTTCATCGTCAATCGGGACAATGGCATGATCAACCCTTGAGATCCGACAACAAACCCTTCGCAGCAATCAATAAGGTGCAAACATGATCAAAAATCCGCATGCGTACACCGTGCCCGCCAGGGACCATGACATTGCCACCTTGCCGGTCGCGGAACGCAATGCCCGTCACGCCGCAGTGCGCGCCGGCCTGCGCGATGCGGGTTTTGCGGGCCTCATCGCCACCGGCAGCAACCTCACCTACCTCACCAACGGCATCTGGGGCGAGCAGTTCGGCATCCTTACCACCGACGAGAACGAAGAATTCGAAGTGGTGCTGCCGTGGCGCTATCTGGTCGATCTGGATGCGAAGGTGGTGACCGATTCGCAAGCATGGGTGAAGCGCGTCAGTTCGGGCCGCGATCCCACACCGCTCGCCGCGCGCATCAAGCAGGTTGGCCTGGAGGCTCAGCGCGTCGGCTTTGCCGGCGAGTTGAGCCATCAGACCTATGCCTTCCTCATGAACGCTATGCCTGGGCTGCAACTGGTGGATGCGTCGGCCATTCTCAACAATATTCGCACCATCAAGAGCGAAGCGGAAATAGCCCTCATTGATCGCGCCAACCAGGTATTCACCGCCGCAGTGGTGGCGATCTGTGAGCGGGTGCGCCCCGGCATGAGCGGCCGGCGCGCGGTGGAGATCGGACGTCAGGCGATGTGGGATGCCGGTGGCGACCTCGACTCCACCTTCACCTTTAATTTCGGCGCCGACCCGGCGCAGAATCCGCTGCTCGCCAATATCCTGTTGAATGGCCCGATCAAGGAGGGCGACGTCGCCACGCTCACCGCGCATGCCCACTACCACCACTATGCAGGCCATTCGGATCAGGAGATCGTGTTCGGCGAACCCAAAGCGCGCCATGTGAAGATGTTTGACGCAGTTAAGACGGTGCGCGATATGGTGTTAAAAACCGTGCGCAACGGCACCACCAATCGCGAGTTATATAACGTTTATGAATCGGCCTGCGCGACGGTTGGTTATCTCTCTTCCGAACATGCGCAAATGCACCAGTACGGCATCGACGTACCGGAGTTTCCCGGCCCGGCGTTTCGCGTCAAGGAAGAAGGAAACAAAACTGCGGACAAAACTGCGGACAAAACTGCGGGCAATCCCGCAGGTAAACCTGCTGGCAAACCTGCCGGTAAACCATTATCCGGCGGCGGCAATTACACCCTGAAGACCGGCATGATCCTCAGCATCTCACCGACGTTGTGCGACCAGGTGAGCGGCGACCTGCTCCTCGGCGGCACCTCGCTCGCGGTGACCGATGATGGATTCCGCGAACTGGGCGCTCGGCCAGTCGAACTGCTGGTCGCGGGATAGGTTTCAACGATGACATTGCTCTTGAAAGCAACGGAAGTCGCGCCGCTCATCGATATGGCGCAGGCCATCACGCTCACCGAAGACGCGTTGAAAGAGCAATCGAGTGGCAAGGTCGCGGTGCATGCGCCCTATCATCTGCCGGTGCCCGATGGGGCATTGCGCGTGGTCTCCGGCGTGTTGCTCGACACCGGCCGAATGGGCATTCGCTTCGGCCCCGCCCTGGGCCTCACGCCACCCAGCGGACAACGCAATCACGTCGCGGCGCTCTACGGCCTG
>JBJXEY010000366.1:0-22199 GCA_046153355.1 Burkholderiales bacterium | reverse complement strand
GTCCCGCCATCGCCTTCGCCAGATTTGGCGAAGCCTTTTTCGATCTCATCCACCCAAAGGATGGAAGGCGCCACCGCCTCGGCGGTGCGCAGGGCGTTGCGAAGGTTTTCTTCACTCATGCCGATATACATACCAAACACGCGGCCCACATCCAGGCGCACCAGGGGCAACTGCCAGGCGGAGCCGATGGCCTTGGCTAAGAGACTCTTGCCGCAACCGGGCACACCGGTGATGAGCACACCTTTGGGTGCGGGCAATTCGTATTTCTTCGCCGAATCAAGCCAACTTTTATCGCGCTTCTTTAACCAACGTTTTAAATTCTCCAACCCGCCCACATCGTCGATCTTCACATCGCTTTTGACGAATTCGAGGATGCCCGCCTTCCTGATGATCTGACGCTTCTCTTCGTAGATAAGTTCGATGTCCTCCATCGACAGGCGCGCATCCTGCACCATGGCGCGCGCGAAGGCGTTCTCCGCCTCGTGCAGCGTGAGCCCCAAGGCGGCATGCGCAAATTGTTCGATGTCGTCTGATTGCAGATCCACGGTAATGCGCCCGCCAGCCTTGTTAGCCTCGATCATGCCGCGCATCAGCGCGCTGATCTCGGCCACCGTGGGCAGGTCGAACTCAAGCACAGTGATTTCTTTCTCCAACTCCATGGGCAGCGTTACCACGGGCGAGAGAAACACCACATTCTTCGGCGCGCGGCTTTGTTTCAACATGTGCGATAAATCTCGCAGCTTCCTCACCACCTGATGATCCTGCTCGCGCTTTTCCATGCCAAAGAACACATGGAAATCCTTGAAAATAAAAATCGATGGTTCGGCATGGCGCTCCACCATGGCAAGCGCATCCATCGGGCTGTGCACTTCTTCTTTCGACGGCGCACCCGGCCCAACCAAGCCATCGGTGGAACTCCAAGTGAACACGGTGCGCGGTGTGCGCACCAAATTGGCGTCGCGCGCCACATCGCGAATCAGCCCAAGCACCCGCTCCTCTTCCCAGGTGCCCACATAGATATAGGGAAAGCGGGCGCGCAACAAATTGGCGAAGGAAACGGGAAAGTCGGCCATGAAGGATTCGCGTCTTTCGGTCAGCGCTTCGATCAGCGCCGAAACAGCATACCAATAAGCGCGAACAGAGTGCGAAATGAAAGAAGTCGCAATGACTTGCGCAGTTCGGCCGGCCGCAATACCGCCTTCATTGGCATGGCGCCCATGATCTTGCCTTCGATCAATAGGCCCTCGGCGTGAGGCGACACTGAAGTCACCACCAACAACTCGATTTTTTCCGGGGTGAATAGTTTCATGGCGATTCGCCTAATCTTGGTTGCGTCAACACTTACTTACCGCCGCACAGTTTGTCGAAATCGATCCCCAAATCGCCGCACATTTTCACCGCGGTGGCGCGCCCGCCGCCGGTGATGCCGCCGGGTGGATGCATGAAGGTGCCCGCGAGATACAGCCCCTCGACACCGGGCACCGCGTATTGCGCGAGCTCCGGCGTCGGGCGATGCCCGCCAATCTGAAAAAAGTACTTGCCCACGCCGCCCACGTCGCCGCGTTGAAAGGTCGGTGAATCGCGTTCCATATCCAGGGGCGTATCGAAGCGCCAGCCAATCACGTTTTCATCGGTGAGATTGGAGACATGCTGTGCGTAGTGGCCGCGAATCCAATTGCCGATTTCCTCTTTACGCGTGTTCCACGCCGCCGCACCGCCATCGCGCAGCTCGTACGGACCAAAGGCAAAGATCGATAAGGTTGCCTTCCCCGGCGGCGCGCGCGTCGGATCGAACTGCGAGTTCACATGCGCGGCGAGCATGGCGTGGTCCTTGCCATCGCGCATGTCGCCCATCGAGCCATAGGCAAAATCATCGAAGATGCGCATATAGCGCTCAAGGGACGCAGGCGCGAAATTCTGCAACGCTGCCTTGGCTGCTTCATCGCCCGCATAATATTTTGGCGGTTCGTGCAACGCGTAATGCTGCGTCATGATGGCAAAGCCCGCAGTCTTGGTGTTCTTCCCATTGGTGGCAACGCGCGGCTCCAGTCCCTCGACCATGTCGCCCAGAAACCACGGATGAATCTGCCCGATCACCGCGGTCTTCGCGACGATTGTCTCCCCGCCTTTCAAACGCACGCCAGTGGCACGGCCACTTTTGGCGAGCACTTTTTCCACCTGCGCGCCGGAGCGAAACTCGGCGCCATGCGCCTTCAAGCACGCCATCAATGCCTTCACCAGGCCCGCGCTGCCGCCCATCGGCACCCCCGGCGGATAGGCATGCACGAAGCCCGGCATGTTGTACAGAATCGCGCCAGTGCCCTTGATATCCGGCCCCACCAGCATCTCGGCGGCGAACTTCAACAAATGCACCATCACCTTTTCATGCGTGAACCATTCGCGCACGATATCCAGCATGCTCATTTGCATATTGCGCATCAGCTCCCGCCCCTCGGCGCTTTGATCAAGCAGCGCCCAGAACGGCCCCTGCGGTGGCGGCGGCACAAACATGCCGGAAACAATCAGGGGCAGGATCTGCGCGCTTTTCGCGGCGAATTGTCGATACGCCTCGGCATCGCGCGGCGAAATCTTCGCGATCGACTCGCAGGTCTTATCTAAATCGGTGTAACTGACGATGGAGGATTGATCGTCGAAAATAGTCGAGAACACCGCTTCCGGATAGACGTATTTCAATCCGTATTTGGAAATCAAACCCAACTCGTCATTGCGAATAAGCGGGTTAGCCTGAATCACGATATGTGTAGCCGAATGCCAGTCATGCTGAAAGCCTGGCGCCACCAATTCGCTGGTGACCACGCCACCGCCGAACCAGTCGTTTTTCTCCAGCACCAAAACCTGCTTGCCCGCCTTGGCAAGATAGGCTGCGGCGATCAGGCCGTTGTGGCCGGAGCCGATGGTGATTACGTCGTAGGTTCCGCTCACGTCAATCCTTTTGTTTAATTAAAAATATTTAAAGTGTTCAATCATCGCGACTCAATGCAGCCAGATCGCGTAGTCGAGTCATTAGTTGTCCGATTCGCCTTTGACTCGAACTATCGGCCGAAAGGTGACCCGGTAATGCATCGAGAAAGTTTCTGTCCGCGAGCAATGTCGCGAACTCCCCTGAGAGATAGCGCGACAACTCCTCTGGTCCCCTGCAAATTTCATTCAAAAAATCCCCCCGTCCATCGACGATGGTGATTATGTCTTCAAGATCGTGACTAGCCAGATAATCGCCTTTCCCCCGATCTTTGAAGGCTTCGAACTTAGTCGCGACAAATACCGGCGTGGTAACCAACTTAATCTTGGTTCCATCCGGTAAAACATATTGCGTCGCGGTTTCGACTGCCAGTCCGTACCACCGGTTGTGGAACCCTAGAATTCCTTCGCTTGATGGCATGAGGTCAACCGATATTTCGCCGCGCCGCCAGCGGCAAAACGGCTGCGCACGCACATTGGTCACCAGCAGTCCCGTGGCACACCCGCCGACGAATACTAGGGTCTCGCGCAAATGACCGATAGAGCGGGCGATAGTGGAAAGCATTTCGAGATTTTGTTCGGCTGGGTCCACTGCGTTCATCGCACACGTTCCTCTAGCTGCGCGCTCGCTAATTCTCTCTCACGGGCTTGCCCAATTCGTAACGCGTCGAATAGGGCGAGTAATTCATATAAAGCGGCATCGGCTTGGGCCGCGAGCGGAATTTTTTCGTAAAGAGGAAGTATGCCTGGTCCACGAACGGGTCCGTCCGGATGCGGCCATACAGGCGGGAACTGATTCCCGAACAATATCTGCTTATTCAGCGGACTCGCACCATGAGCTGTCGGAAAGCCTATGGTGATGTCAGTACGGACCGCAGGGTAAGCATAGGCGGCACCGAAAACCACGAAGGGATGCAGTATTTTGAGGATAGGCCAGACACCACTCTCGTCTTCGCGCGCCAAGCGTGCTGCGACCAGACGCTTCGCGGCGGCATGGACTTCGAACTGGGACAGAAACATTTGTTTGGCCAGTTCCCGGTATTGCAGTCGTTGGTCGCGTAGCGTCACCAACTTGAATGCCACGGCGAGATCCTGAGGCTTCACAACCCATTGACGGCTACTCGCTCTCTGAATTGCGGCTGAGCCTTCCGATTTGCGCATTTTTTAACCTATGTATGCTGTATGCATACACAATACAGGCGTTAGAGATTATAGTCAATGCCCCCCATGTACTTAAATACAGGGTAACGCTATCGTTACAATTGCGAATAGTATGCTGTATGCATACAGAAATTTTCCCGCGCTGCATAGGAATCCCGCCTACTTTGCTAACCTGGCCAAACACCGGACCAGCCCTTGAAGAGTTCGCCCACTCACTGCCTGGGAATCCCCGCGACCGCCACCATCCTCGCGACAATTTCCCTATCGGCACGCATCATCTCGGCAAACAACTCCGGCGCCCGCGCAGTGATCTCATCCACCTCCAGACCTTGCGAAGCAACGAACTTTTCAATGAAGGCAGGATCGGCATAAAGCTTGGCAATCTCGGCGTTCAGGCGACGTACGATTTCTCTGGGCGTAGCTACAGGCGCGAACATACCCACCCAGGCGCGGAAGGTGAGATCCACCCCGGCTTCTTTCAACGTGGGTACGTCCGGCAAAAATTTCGAACGATTGGCGCCGATCACCGCCAAGGGCCGAATCTTGCCGGCTTTGGCAAGCGTCGCGGTTGCGCCCGCCGAATAGGAAGCGATATTCACCTCGCCCGCCACCGCCGCCTGCAAGCCCTGAATGGTGCTTTTGAAGGGGATTTGATAGAACTCCGCTTTCTCAACCGCCTTCGCCCAGCCAATGAATATCGGCCCGACGCTGGTGGCGCCCAAGGTGGCGAAGGTGAGCGTACCTGGTTTGGCCCTCGCCAGATCAATCAATTCAAGTAAGGAATTCGCCGGCACTCGCGGATTCACCAGAAAGGCGCTGTTCAAGGCACCCATATGAATGATGGGCGCGAAATCACGCGGCGGATCGTAGGGTAGATTGCTACGTACCAGCGGATTGGTGGTGATCACCGAGGAAGCCGTCGTACAAAGCGTGTGCCCATCGGGCGCGGCCTTAGCACAAGCTTCCGCGCCGATGATGCCATCGGCGCCATCGCGATTTTCGATCACGAAGGGTTGGCCGAAAATTTGCGCAAGCAAGGGCGCCGCACCGCGTGGCGGCACATCGACCGGGCCACCCGCAGGGTGCGGCACGATGATGCGTACGGTCTTGGTGGGATAACTTTGCGCCAAGACGACCCCAGCGAAAAGAAAGGCACACATCGCGGTCGTTGCCGCGCGTTGACATTCGTGTTTCATTGAGTCCCCTAACGTGGTCAATTGATCGCGAATCAGGCGCGATGCCCTACGCGCAACCGGGAAAATGCGAGGGTAACGGAATTGCACGCATCGAAGGAACCTAGCCCGAAATTGCTCGCCTCGATGAAAACTATGCCAATTCAATAAATTTCTCCTCGCGCCGTTATCCCTGGATATCGCTCAACGCCGGGTTACCCCATTTCGAAGCGTGGACACACGGCGCTGCGCGCGAATCCGGCACGAGCAGAACAGATCGCAATCCGCGTAGGGAGGCAATAAAAATGGAAAACACGCATTGGATGCTGTTTAGCGGCGCAGTGGCGTTGGGTTGTCTGGGCGCGCAACACGCTCGCGCCATGGACGAATCAGACGCCGCGGACGCGGTGGCAAAACAAATCAATGCCCTAAGCCCGGCCAATCTGGGTTACACATCGGTACGCGACATCCCTACGCCGCACCCGCAAGCTGGCGAATACTTGGGCGGTAGCGCCGCCGCAGGGCGTGTGGCGGGCATCTACCTTAAGTTAGCTCCCGGCGTGTTTATCTCGTTCGACCATGCCCCACAAAACGTGCGTTATACGGCCGAGCGTTGGGTCGAAGTGCAATTTCCCGAAGCACTGGGCAATGGTCTCGCGGAAGCACCCGCCTATGTCGGGGCGCAGCGCATCAATATCGAGATTGGCGACGCGGTGGAGATTCGTTTTGCCCATCCGCTACGTACACGCGTGTTTCCGCTCATCGAAGTCACACGTGTCACCGCGGTGGTGGCGAAGAATTACGAGCCGCTCGCGCGCGAGATTGAACGACGCATCCTGGGACGACGCGAGACCAACCCCTTGGTTTCGATCACGAAGGAGGTTGGTTCGGATGGTGCCACGGTGCCGGTTGCCGCCTGGCTTACGCGAACACCGGTGATCGCCGAGTAAGGCGCGCCAAGTAAGACGCGCCGCGCAACGGCAGGCGCGTGGTGACGGCGGACGAATAAAGCCACTACGCCAGAGAAAGAATCTGCTCCCGCAGCAAAATAGAATCGCCGCGCTCCTCGATTAGCCCACGCACCTGCATATCTTTCATCACGCGGCTTACACGCTCGCGCGAGGCGCCGATCATGCGGGCGATGTCGCGCTTGGAGTAACGGCTGGTGACCACGCGCGTGCCATCCACCCATTGCGCCTCGCCAAGCAGAAATTTCGCCAAGCGCGCATCGACGCCCTGCATGGCAAGACTGCCCACGCGCAGATCTGCTTCGCGCAGCCGGCGCGCCATGCCACGCAGTACGGTAAGGGCGAGCTGGGCATTCTCCTCAAGGCAACGGCTAAATTCACGCTTACCCAAGATCAAAACCTCGCAACTTTGGCGCGCCACCAGACTGGCGCTGAAACAACGCCCTTCCAACAACTCCAGCTCGCCAAAATAATCGCCTTGATCAAGAATCGAAAGAATCAGCTCGTTGCCCTCGCGATCACACAATACCGTCTGCGCGCTACCGGCCGCGACGATAAATAGCGAACGCGCCTGGCCGCCCGCATCGGCGATGACCGCGCCTTTTTTATAGGCTCTGCATGAAGTCACCGCAGCCAGCATCTCCCGCTGCGCCGCAGTCAGCGGTGTCAATAGCGGCACGTTGGCCAACAATAAGGGAGAGATGCGTGTTACCTGCATGCCTGGGGCCGCGATACAAAAGGAGTTGGTTCACCGGGTTTCACTCAATGAATAACGGCACAATTATCCAGACCTTAAATAACCCCGCGAAAATTCGCCTAGTCATACCGTCCCGGCGCTATGACGCCTGTCGGGTCGATCACCTGCTTTAACCGCGATAAAACGGCGCTGCTGTCATCGCGCGCCTTAGGCAGCAAGCCCATCGATTGAATCCCAGGCGGGAGGGCAAATGCCCTTCGGTGCCAAGCCAACCCATGACGTCGTCGTGGCAACGCATAGCCTTTGCGTCTTCGCCCGCCACCTGGCGGTCATACATCAGGCTGACGTACACATCCAGGACGCGCGGCGACACCGGATTCATACCAATGTTGGGCTCGAAACCATGGGCCAGAATTCGTTGTTCGATGCCGGCGATGACCTGCGTAACAACAGTCCCAATCGGGTAAATAGGACACCCCGTCTCAGCCGCGATACGCGCGATTGCCCGGACTTCGCCGGCGCTTCTCGGATGAAATATCGCGGTGGCACGCATGCAGATGCGCAAATGTCGAACGCATGGCTCGATCGAGCGCGGCGGCATCCTTAAATACCCGATCCGCTCCTAGCAAAAACGTCCAACGCTCGATCGAGCCGCCGTTCATCGATTGCCGACGAGTCCGCCATTACCAGGTCATCACCCATTTCCCCTTACTGATGAACGCGTCGCCAAACGCCGCTCCATCTTGGATTCCGCTTTCAACCGTTAATTTCTTGCTGTTTCTTGATCCAAGCATTGGCTTGCGCGGCACTGAATTCGTACCCAAGCAATTTGCCCTCCTTTACCGCGTTGTCGACAAATTCCTCGGGGGTCTAGGAATTGCTCATCAACTTTCCAAACAAGGCTTTATCTTGCGCGAATGGACGATGTCGATACGCTTTTGCTTTACTAAGGGCGGGGCCCGTGCTACCCGGTGACAGAGCGCTGCCGATTGTCAACTCCACGCTCATTCATTTGACCGGGAATTTCGCCCCCCCCAAGATCGCCGCAGCCTTGTTCGGTGTTTTCTTAAACAATCTCCACCAAATTGGAATACTGGCGAAGCACCTCGTCCGCGGTCAGCAACTTCAAAGGTTCGCAAAGCGCTTGAGCGACGAGCATGCGATCAAACGGGTCGCGATGATGCTCGGGCAAACTTGCCGCCATCGCCGCGTGCGTTGCGGTCATGGGCAATTGGGCGAATCCGCTGGATTCGATGCCAGCCACCAGATCCTTGCTGTTCGCCTCCAACCTGCCCTGCTTGATTTTTATCCCAGCCTCCCATATCGAGGCCGCGCTGATGTACACCACCTCGGCAACTTCAATGCGATGCAGCACCGGCTTCGCGAGCTTGCGCGATCCGGCCAGATACCACAGAAAAATATGGGTATCCAACAGCAAACGCATCAGGCTTTGCCTTCGAAGGCATCCAGAAGTTCATCGGGCAGCGGCGCGTCGAAATCGACGGAGATCTTTATCTTCCCTTTCAAAAGACCGGGGGTACGTTTGGGCTTCGGTGGGGCAATGCCCGAGAGCCTGGCCATCGGTTTTCCGGATTTGGCGATGAGAATTTCCTGCCCCTTGCTCACCTCCTCGACCAGCCTGGAGAGATGCGTTTTAGCTTCGTGAATATTGACCGTGTGCATGGCGATCCCGATGACTTTTACATGTTAGTCTAGTTTAGTCCAGTTCTCGCCAATTCGACAACCTTCAGGTTCGCAAACGGCAAAGTCAGGCAATCCCCGCAGCCATGCACCTAAAAAAATCAGACAGGGTGCGCTGCAGTTGGGCGGCGCACATGATCTTGGGGGGCTCCGGTGAGTTCAAATCTCGGTCCGGATGAGTCGTTTGCGATGCCCTAAGGCCGCCCTTTTGGTTTTGACGGCCGCGGTTTCACGGAACGAAACGCCGCTTCGGCGCGCTTCATCAAGCTTGGGTGCAGCACACCCAGCTTGGGCGATTGTACATGCGCCGGCATGGGGGGAACGCGAAACCAAATATCGTTGAATGGCAATTCGTATGTCTTGCCAAGATCGAATTTTGTCGCATAGGCAAGGCCCGACAAAATAAACGCCGCCGCGTCATCCGGCGATATTAAAAATTCGCCCGAATTTAGTTCGGTGGTCTTTCGCGAGGTCCCGTATGCGACCCGAACGTAGGGCGTTTCGTCAACGGTGCCGACCTGCAATACCATCGCCGGCCGCGGTTTAGGACCTGGCTTGGGTATCCCCACCTCGGGAAAATAGCAGTAGACAATGTCCCCCGGCTTTGGCGGATCGAAAACGCGCCCCATGCACGCGCCTAAAACAAGCTCTGCGCGGCCTTCATTCGGCCTTGCGGCACCAATTTTTCAATGGCTTTTTCATGAGCCTTGGTCAACGGACCATCGTCCATCTCATAGCGCGGCAGCGTCTCGCGCGCGAATCTGGCCAACGCCACATGGATGACCTGTGTCTCGGTAAGACCGAGGGTCTTCGCAAGTTTGGCGGTGGTGGATCGCGAAACACCAAACGCGGTGTCTTGCGGCCGGTAGCGAAGCAGCACCGCGCTTGAGGTTGCGGCTCGTTTTGACGTGCCGCCAGCAGAACTGGTTCCCAAGTTGGCAATCCTTTAGCCGAATAATTGATATCAATAATATATCATTTGTACTCGGCACGGCGAGTTGCTTCGGTACAGCCCTTCGGTATAGCCCCAGGCGTGGAGGTCATCCGGGCGTTACCCGAACGCCACGGCGTCGGCATATATGAATCCTTCGACGCCCTTTCCCCCGCGCCCGCGCGGGCGATGCACGACAAGGAGACCAAAAACTGACGCCTGCCAAACGCGTCGAACCATCGATCTCCCCGCCGCTAATTCCCCTAGTTCATCAAGCCGCTTGCGCAGACTGCTACCAGCTACTAAACCACGATCCGGAAGTCACGTAGCCCCATGTTTCGGTAACCGCCGCCCCGACTGTCATAGCCGCGCCACCGATGGTTCCGGTCACATTTCCACTATTCGCGTTGCTCTGAGTTTCACCTGCATATTGATTGGTTTTATCGTACTTGCCGCCGGCAACGACTTCGAGCTGCGAATCCGATAGCTCGCCAGAGGCTTTGATCTCCTGCTGCTTCTTAATCCAACCATCGGCTTCCTCGAAGGTAAAGTCGTAACCCATGGTTTTTCCTTCTTTCACTGCGTTGGCGACGAAGTCGTTAGGGCCGTTGGTCCCTTCCATCATTTTTTGCACCAGCACCTGATCGTTGATGGCACGGGTATAAAACTGCTCGATATGCGAGACGGACATTGCAAATTTCCTTTTTGGGTTGATGAATCAAAGCGTCGTTTCGTATTTGAAATTTCAGCGGCTGAGAGCTTCAAAAAAAGCACCTGCCGCTCCGTGAATTTGTACCTTGTTTTTAGCGTTTTTCCCCTCCTTCATACCGTCCCGGTGCAATGACGCAAGCAGGGCCAAGCGCGCGCTTCAACCGTGACCACACGTCGCCGCAGTCATCGCGCGGCGGCGGAAGCATGCTCATTGATTGAATCCCCAAGCAAAAATTGACCTCTCGACTACGCAACCTACCAACTGTTGAACCAGTTGGTTACCGCGCCCATGCCATAGTCGAGCCCTTCCACAGTGCCCCAAAAAGCAGTGCTGATCGCCCCATTGACCGTTCCTCTGACATTGCCCAGTTGCGCCTGTCCCGCTGTTATCTGCGCCGCATTGTTGGTGTTATCGAAGTTGCCATTCTTCCCCCCGGCCACGACTTCCAGTTGGGAATCGGTTAGCTCTCCAGATGCCTTGATCTGCTGTTGTTTTTTGATCCAGGTGTCGGCTTCCTCGAAGGTAAAGCTATAACCCATCGTTTGCGCTTCCTTTACCGCGTTCGCGATGAAATCGTTGGGGCTCTGGGTCCCCTCCACCATTTTATGAAACAGCGCCATATTGTTCGCCGCACGACCATAGAACTGCTCAACATGCGCAACTGACATTCTTTCTCCGATCTAAACAATTAAAGGTAATGATGTGATTGACTGTCAGTCTTCTGGGCCTTCCTATCCGGCGCGCCCCTCTTTAGATCGAAAGTTTCCAGCGGCTGAATGTCAAACGAATTGTGTCGCCCCGTATAGCTCGTTGCCAATAGTCAAGATTGACCGGTCAAAATTGACTGGTTGGCGGAACGTTGCGTGCGTTCACAAACGGCAAGCATTGTTTGGCTACTTCGCGTTTGCACTACACACCGCTATGATTTGCGCACCATGGATTTGAAAACGGTGGAGCGATGGCTCGAAATTTCGCAAGATGGGCGCCCAATCGAACAACGGCTGCGCTCACGGCCATTAAGACCACCATCATGAGTCAACGCGATGCGTGGCTCTGGGATCGCGACATTCAACCCGCCATCTACCGCAGGCTTGACCGAGCCGATCGATATTGGTCTTGGTCAGTGCTCAGGCAAGTGTTTCCGTTGCTACAACGCTTGAGACACCGCCGCTGCGCCGCCTACGTCACGTTCGTTCGAAATGCGCTCGGTCAGGCAATCCCTGCGGCCATGCACCTATTCATCGAACGTTATCCGGATATCGCAAAAGCTTCACCGGAGAGCGATACCGTATTCGTTTGGTTTATCAGTAGCTCGCCGGCGGACGTCCTTGTTCAACTCAACGTGCCCGAACCCCCAAAACTTGGTCGTATCTGTATCGACACGGCATTGGTATGCAGCGAAAACCTAGGGACGCGGGGACGCATAGGCCTGCATTGCGCCATCGCGGGAGGCGACCCGCTCCTTCGCTTTTACGAATCGGCGTGCGGTTTGTACCGCTTGCATGAATCCATTAGACTGCCCGAATCAAGGCGCAATGATGGGCGATACTTTCATGCCGACGAGGCGCTTGCCTCAAGGATGCTGTCGGAGCTGGATACCTGGCGAACGTAGCTGACCATTAGGATCAACATGGAAAATAACGAACTTGTCGAATTCGCGGTGAGCGCGACAAACAAAGCCACGGTCGAGGAAGTGGTCTGCGCGATTGTTGGCCTTACCAAGTACAGCGAGTCCGAACTTCTGGAGGCAGCAAGTTCCGGACGGTTGTCCGAGCTATTTCCCTTCCGCGCCCCAACACGAAATACCCTTGATTTCGAGCCCTTCGATGCCGTGGTGCCGGCGCCTGCCCGTGCGATGAACGATAAGGAATACGAAGATTTTTTGCGGGGTGGCCGCGGGGAAGAGTATTTCGTCAAGTTGGCGCCCGAGACCGTCAAGCCGAACAACGATCCCGCGCTTTGATCTTTGTTAGGATTTCTTGACTACCGTACTCGATGTAATCCACGGAATATTCTGGCGGATCGCAGCCAGGCGTTTAAAAAACACCCGTCGTTCCGTGAATTTCCACTACCTCTTCACCGTTTTTCCCCGCATTCATACCGTCCCGGTGCAATAACGCCCGCCGCGTCAAACGCCCGCTTCAACCTTGACCACACAGCGCCGCTGTCATCGCGCGGCGACGGCAGCAAGCCCATGGATTGAATCCCGAGCCGCGAGGGCAAATGCCCTTCGGTGATCAGCCAATTCATGACGTCGTCGTGGCAACGCATCGCCTTTTCGTCCTCGCCCGCCACCTCGCGGTCGTACATGAGGCTGACGTACACATCCAGAACGCGCGGCGACACCGGGTTCATGCCGATGTTGGGCTCGAAGCCATGAGCAAGAATTCGTTGTTCGATGCCCGCGATGACTTGCGCAACGACGGCTCCCTCCAGCGGCAACGCCGGGCACATCCAAATCACGCCGCAACGATCGCGGTCGGGGTCTGCATCCGCGACCGGTGGCGCAGCCGACTTCTTACGCCAGTAGACGCTCGCCACATTGGCGCCGGTTGGGTTACCGGGCTCGGCCAAGGCCTGATCTTGCGGCGGCAATTGCTCGCGCTGCGCTTCCTTCCAATCGAGAACGCCTGGTTTCAACACCTCGCGTGTATGCGCAAGCGCCGCCTCCGCCAAGGCCTCAGAGGCCGCGTGTATGGCAACACTGCCATGCCAATGCGCCGCGCCAAAACGCGCGCGCATATCAAGCGGCGTGCGCCCTTGCGTCGATGACCAAGGATAACGGCCCGCACGCGCCGCGAGCTTGTAGCTATTCCACAGCGTCACCGAATGCGAATGGATCGCGCCATCCTGAAGCAACACACGTAACGCATCTATCGCTGGCGCCAGCGCCTCGGTCGAAGCAATGCGCAACTGAACGCCACGCCAAGCCGCGGGCTTTTTCGCGAGGAAAACCGTGCCTCGCGTGACAATCCCGAAATTAGATTGAAAAAAAAGATCGATTAGCGAGGGCCCCACCCCGGAGCGCGCGAGTGTCGCGGCGGACGCGCCCTCGAACCGGTCGAACCCAGTGTGAACGATCTCCCCAGTCGAGAGCACCACTTCCAACGCGGTGATGTGCGCGGCACGGTCACCATAAGGCCCATCGCCGCCGCCACGCTCCAGGGCATTGCCGATCAAACTGCCCTCGGGCGAACCACCCGGCACAGAACAAAAGAACGGCGAATTGTTTTCGCGCAAAAAATCCGCCGCCTGCCGGAAACTCACCCCCGGCTCCACCGTCAGTGTGCCGAATTTTTCGTCGTAATCAAGAATCCGGTCCATGCCAGAGAGATCCACCAGCGCGCAACCATCGGCACTGGGCGCCTTCGAACCCAAACCCCAATTGCGGCCGCGGCTGATGGGGTAGAGCCGCGAGTTGGTTTCCGCCGCAATGCGGACAACGGCGCGCACCTCGGCAGCGTATTGTGCCTTGAGAATCGCGCCAATGCGGTTGGTATGGGCGAACGTGGCGCGGCCTGCGGCGCTGAGCACGATTGGATCATCGATAACCCGATCCGCGCCGAGAACTTCCCTCCATAGATCTATTGCTTTTTCACCCATGCCAACACTCATGAATTTAAATCGAATGATTCCCGCGAATGCAAGTCATACGAATTGTGTCGCCCCGAATAGCGTGTTGCCAATAGTCAAGATTGACCTGTCAAAATTGACTGATTGGCAGAACATTGCGCACTCTCAGTGCGAAGCCGCATGTTGAACCTGTCCGCGAAGACGATTGCGGCAAGCGATAGCACTTGCGGCCCGTATTTTTTCGGTGCTAAAGATTGAACAAAATGTGACATTTTAGATTGTTTCCGGATTATTCCCCGTGCTACGATGCAGCCGCTTTATGCGCCTTCCGCCCAATCCGGGAGCGGCGTTGTAGTCAACCACTTCATAGAAAGGATACAGATGTCGATCGAAGCCTTGTCCAATTTTCGTGCGCAGGTCAATGCCGACCCTAAATTGCAAAAAATGGTTTTGCAGGCCCTTTCCGGAGCTGGCGAAGGCCTGCCGAGCCTGGGCGCGAAACACGGATACTCCTTTACTGCCGAAGAAGCCCGGAGCTTGTTGAACGACACCGAATTGTCGGATTTCGAACTCGAAGCCGTGGCCGGCGGCGGCGGGGTTGAATGCTTCGGCAACCCCGGAACGATGAGCTAGATAAATATCAAGTGTGCGGCGAGGTTGGTGTCAGCCAGACTCAATTGCCCTCGGGGAAGCGGAGCATCCGGTCGATGATCTATAAGCGTCAGGCACGGCCTGTTGCGCTGAGCATGATCGAATCGTCGATAACCCGCGCCTCCATCAGGACCTCCCTTCATAGATCTATTGCGTCCGCACCCGTGCCAACTCTCGTGCATTTCAATGATTCAAGGTTTAAAACCTAGCCATCTGCATCCTAATTACCAACTCTGAAACCAGTTTCCAAGGGCTTGACCGAAGCCGGGGCCACCGATTCTGTGATTCACCTCTGTCAAGCCAACCGCCCCGATCGCGCCGTTCCAAATGTCCCCCATCCACTCTTGTGACGATTGCTTCCCGCCAGCGACCGATTCCAACTGGCTGTCGGACAATTCTCCGGACGCCTTGATCGCCTGCTGCTTTTTAATCCAAGCATCCGCCTCCTCGAAACTAAAGTCGTAACCAAGACTCTTTCCGGTATCGACCGCTTTGCGAATGAAATCCTCCGGACCGCTCATACTCGCGGCCATTTTCGCGAACAAAGCCTTATCGCCAACAGCACGGGTGTAGAACTGCTCAATGTGACTAACCGACATTTTTTTCTCCGATCTAAATATTTGAAAGTGAATGATGCGATGTGATTGATGAAACCGACAATCGGTTCTCCAGGCTTTCGCATCGGACGCGTCCATCCTCTGATCGAAAATTCCCGCAACTGAATGTCAAGCGAATTGTGTCGCCCCGCACCGCGCGTTGCCAATAGTCAAGATTGACCGGTCAAATTTGACTAGTTGGCAGAACATTGCGCGGATTCGCAAACGGCGAGCGCGGCCGAAGCCGCGCTCGTGAACAACCACCGATCCAGCAGGTGCTGGGTGATTTGACTTGACTTGACTTGAATCGATCCGACTTACCAGCTCAGAATCCAATTACCGACGGTTTGTGTCGCATTGTCGATCGCCGCAAAAGTATCGTTTCCAGCTTTCGAGATTGCATTTCCAACATCCTGCTTTCCACCGCCGCCGGCCACGGATTCCAGTTGTGTGTCCGATAGCTCGCCCGATGCCTTAATTTTCTGCTGTTGCTTGATCCAGGCGTCGGCTTCCGCGTGGCTAAAGTCGTAACCCATGGCCTTACCTTCTTTCACCGCGCTATTGATGAAATCCTCGGGGGATTTCCCCTCCGCCATTAATTTTCCCAGCAAGGCTTTATCCTGAATCGCACGGGTGTAGAACTGCTCGATATGACCGACTGACATGTATTTCTCCTATTGATTTAGTTGGGTTGTGTTTCGTCGATTGGCGCTGGCTTACGTTGAGCGGCGATGGTTTGCAACATCGCCGCGCGCTTGCCGCCTCTTTCGAAACGCGCGCAGCATAAGTAGGCGTCGCGAAACGTTAGGTGATTTTTGTCACGGCCAGCGAAAAAAGCGCACGCGCCTCGTCCAAGTGGACGAGGAAAAAGACCTGATCGGATTGTTGCTTTTTAAACATCCCATCCAAATGGACGAGGTCAACATGCTTTCGCTTTACTAGAGGCCGAGATCGTGATTTCTGGCCATAGCCGGCTTCCGACCGGCAATTCCGCACTCGTCCATTTGGACGGCGAATTCGCGCTCGACTTGAATTTGCCCGTGACGCCGGGTCTAATCCGGGTCATGCAACTACAACCCCATTGGTCGCGGCCGCGACGCGATATTTTGCTGGTGGATGACCATGCGCTCATCCGCGAAGGCTGGCGTGCGGTGCTCTCCAAGGGTTTTGTCGATGTGAATATCGTCGAGGCGGGGTCGCTGGCCGAGGCGCTGCTTGTCGAGACCGCCACGCCAAAGCTGGTGTTGCTGGATGTCAATTTACCCGGCATTAACGGCGTGGACGGGCTGGCGATGTTGCGCGCCAAGTGGCGCGACACGCCTGTGGTGGTTATTTCCTCCTCCAACGATCCAGAAGTCGCCGAGCGAGCCATGGCCAACGGCGCAGTGGCGTTTTTGTCGAAGGAAGCGCCGCTTTTGGAAATCGTCACCGTGGTGGACAAGGTATTGCGCGGTAGGCCGGTAGCGAGCGCGCAGACCTCCCCCGAACTGCCGAGCGATGCGCCCGCATCGCGCCTCACCGGGCGCCAGTGCGAAGTGTTGGAATTACTTTGCAATGGCCTGTCGAACAAGGCCATTGGCCGCCAGTTGAACCTCACGGAAAACACCATACGCACGCATGTACAGGCGGTGCTCGCCCACCTCGATGTAGCGAGCCGCGCCGAGGCCATGGTGGCCGCACGGCGGCGCGGTTTAGTCCGTTAGACGGGCCTTCGTAAATGGAGTCGCCAGACGCCGCACGCGCCGAGGTCGACGCCGATCTGGTGCTAACCGAGCAGTTGCGGCTGCTGCACGCCAATAGCCTCGCTTCCCTTTCTGGCGCCAGCGTTCTCGCGTTGTTGCTCGCGTGGGGATTGTCGTATTCGCGCCCCTTGGGCAGCCTCGCGGTCTGGACACCGCTGGTGTGGCTGGAGGCGCTGGCGATGATCGGCATCTCGATGCGCTTCATGCACGTTGCCGGCGCGTTGCGCGAGCCGCGCTGGCACCGAGGCTTCGCAATGTTGTATTTCCTCTTCTGTGGGCTTACCTGGGGCGCCCTGCCTTGGATGATTTTTGGCCAGGACAATTGGCTCGAAATCATGCTGGTGATGTGCACGCTAGCGGGCATCTGCGCTGCGGCCATGTCTTATATGTCGCCAGTGTGGCCGGTGTTTACCTGTTTCGCTGGCGGCATCATCCTGCCTACAGCGCTACGCCTATTCACTTTGAACGATGCCGCGCTTGTCTTGATGGCGTTAATTACTCTTCTATTTTGGGCGGCCCTCACGCTGCAAGCTGCGGGCACCGCGCGCGCGTTTCGCCGCAACATCGAGCTAACTGCCGAAAACGAGCAGGCGCGGGCCGCAGCCGAGGAGGCGAATCTCGCCAAATCGAAGTTCCTCGCTGCGGCCAGCCACGATCTGCGCCAGCCTATCCACGCGCAAGGCATGTTTCTGGAAGCGCTTGCCTTGAGTCAATTGGGCGCTGAGGAAAAAAAGCTTCTCGACCGCGCGCTGGCCGCAGGCGCGGCAACGCGCGAAATGTTGAATACGCTCTTAGATTTCTCGCGCATCGATGCGGGCGTAATCGCGCCGCAGCCACGCGTATTCGCGCTGCAACCCCTGTTACATAAGCTCGAGGTGGAACTGGCCATGCAAGCCAACGCCAAGGGCTTGGTTTACCGCTCGCGCGATAGCGACGCCGCAGTCCTTAGCGACCCGGCGTTAGTCGAACTGATTTTGCGCAACTTGGTAACCAATGCCATTCGTTACACCGAAAACGGTGGCGTACTGGTGGGTTGCAGGCGCCGCGGTGAAAAGCTTCTGGTCGAGGTCTGGGATAGCGGCATTGGCATCGCGCCCGAACATCAAGGCGAGGTTTTCCGCGAGTTCCATCAACTGGGCAATGCCGAGCGCGACCGCGCCAAGGGTTTGGGCTTGGGCCTGGCGATCGCCAAAGGACTCGCGACGCGTCTCGGGGAAACCCTGACCCTCGCCTCACGTCCCGGCCGTGGCAGCGTGTTTCGCCTGAGCCTGCCGCTGTCCCGCGAGGTACCACAAGCGGTGGCGCCTACGCACACGCCCGATGCGGCAAAACTGCGCGGCTTGCGTGTACTGGTGATCGACGACGACCAAGGCGTGCGCACCGGCATGATGAGCCTGCTTGAGAGCTGGGGCTGCGATTGCCAAGCGGCCGACAGCGCAGCCGAGGCTCTGGCGCTCGCCGATAAACGCGCCCCACAATTGGTGATCAGCGATTACCGGCTGCGCGAACGGGCCACCGGGGCGGAAGTCATTCGCGCGTTGCGCGAACGGCACGGCGCGGATCTACCCGCGCTCTTGATCACCGGCGATACCGGGCCAGACCGCCTGCGCGAGGCCCAGGCGAGCGGCCTGCCGCTATTGCATAAACCGGTGCCAGCCGAAACTCTTCATCGTCAGATATTAGATATTTTTTGACAAAGGTTTTCTCACCTCGCGCGACTCGCCAAAGGATGTCGTGTAAGGCTTCATCCAGCGCTGCGCGAACGCGGCATGAGCGGCATGTTTGGCGGGCACGGTGCCCATGCACTCATTGATGCCAAGCATCTTCATGCGGCGATACGACTCCGCATACAACAAAAACAACCTGCCGCTCGCCTGCAGCGCCGGATGCACGTAGACGCAGGTGAAGCGCAACTTGCCCGCCACGCGGTGATTGATGCTCCAACCACGCACTTGGCCCGCCACCAAAAGCGCGGTGCTGGTTTGCGCATCGCAATCGCGTTCATGATCGAAGGGCACGAGGTCCTTGGGTGCCCAGGCCTCCGCCGCCAGCGACGCACAAAGTTCCTCACGCAGGGGCTCACCGAGCGTTGCCCAATCCACGATTTCCATTCCGGCCGGCAGCCGCCGCCCTTTCACCCAGGGCGCTTGGCTGAGCGACTCCACGCTGAAGTGCGTGACGTACATGCGTAATTCCGGTTGTCCGAATCCACGACGTGTGAATACCGTTTCAAGCGCGGCGGTAGTGGGTTGGCCGGTGACGAACACGGCGCGAAGCGCCACCACGCCTCGCTCGCAGGCGTAAGTTTCCAGTCGCTCCAGCAAGCCTTGAGCGACGCGTTTTCCCCTGGAGGCGGGGCCCACGTAGATCGAGACCAGTTCCGCTTCCTTGGAATTCCTGTTTCGCGCCGCCAGCACCAGCCCAACGGGAACGTCTTGCTCGCTCGCGCCAATCGCCAGGGTCTCAAGCGAATCGGCATTGAAATCGAGCAAGTGCCGGAACGCCGGAAAAGTCAGCGAGCGGAAACCATCGGCTTCCCGCGCCGACGTGAGCAATGCAAATGTAATCCCACGCTTGGAATTCAAATCGTCGCCTTAAGTACGACGAATGGACATCTCCGCGACAGCATTTACGCAATCTGTCGCTTGGCCAATTCCGCGAACGGCCCGGGTTCATTGACCAGCTTCTGATACGACCCGTTTTGCACGATGGCGCCATCTTTCAACACCAAGATGCGGTCGGCGTTGATGATGGTGGACAAGCGATGCGCGATCACCACGCGCGTGGCCTTTAGCGTTTCAAGGCTATGCGACACGATGGCCTGGGTGCGGTTATCCAAAGCGCTGGTGGCCTCATCGAAAAAGATAATACGCGGGCGGTTCACCACGGCGCGGGCGATCAGAATGCGCTGGCGTTGACCACCCGAGAGCGTGGAAGAACCCTCGCTCACCACCGTGTGCATGCCCATGGGCATTTTTTTGATGTCATCCTCGAGGCCGCACAGGCGCGCCGCTTCCCAGGCATCGTCGATCGAAAGTTGGCTCGCGCCAACGATGTTGGTGAAAATATCGCCAGACATCAATTGCCCGCCTTGCAGCACCACGCCGATTTGTTTGCGGATGGCTTGTACGTCTAGGTCGGCCAAGTCTTGGTTGTCGAAGTAAATCGAGCCCGAGGTGGGTTTCTCGAAACCCAAGAGCAGGCGGAACAAGGTGGACTTGCCCGAACCCGAGGGCCCCACCAGCGCGATGTAGCCGCCTGGCCGAATGGAAAAACTCACATCCTTCAATATTGCCGGGCCATCGCGATAGCCAAAGCCCACCTTCACCACTTCAAGGCCTCCCGCAAGCTGGCCGGGGTGCGCTTTTTGTCCGTCCACTTCGGGGAGCGTCTCAAGGATGGGTTTGGCGCGGGTATACACAGGGATCAGATTCAATAAGCCAATGGCCGTCGAGGCAATCGACAACAAGGCGCCGGTAAAACTGCCAAAGGCCGCATTAAACGCAACGAACTCGCCGGTGGTCATCAACGGTGGCGGCGCACCACCGCCCGTAGTGGCCTTTTCCAAAGCCTCGGCGAACGACAAGCCCACCATGGCGAAGATGACCCCGGTTGTCGCCAATCCATACACCGAAAAAAACGCGCCTTGAATATTGCCCACATGCGCCGCGGCGAATGACAGCCGTCGTAGCCGAGTGAATTGCCGCACCCAATTGGCGAAGGCCCGGGTCTCGGCGGAAGCAACGCGCAGTTTCGACATGCCGGTCAAATACTGAAACACCGTGCCCGACAAGCGCCCCGCCACCTCGGAGATCTGCCGTTCGTAACGCAAACGCGCGTAACCGCAGGCAAGCGTCACGATCACCGCCAATAGCGTCATGCCAGTGGCCACTAGCGCGAGTTTGGCGTTGTAGTAGTAGAGCAATGCGAAGTTGAAGGTTGAAAAAATACTGGAGAGCAAAGTCCCCAGCGTTGAGCCCGACAACGCATGGCGGATGGTGTTTACCCCCGAAATTCGCAGCGCCAAGTCGCCCGAGCTAAAGTCGCGAAAAAAAGGCACCGGCAGTTTTAGCAGGCGATCCCACACCGCGCCCTGCAGGCTGCCGTTCATCAAACTCTCGGCGCGTAGCACCGCCACCGAACGCGCAATGCCGAACATCGCCGAGGCAATCGCCGCGGCAACCAGGGCAGCCATGGTCATGGCCACCGCATCGCGGTCGGCCGAGGGAATGAAGGTATCGATCAACTTTCCGGTGGCCACCGGAATCATCATGCCAAGAATCCCCGCCAGCGCCGACAGCCCCACCACCCAGGTTAGATCGTAGCCGCGACCATGAAAAGAAAAACGCAGCAGATCGAGGAGGTTGAGTTTCTTCGCCGGCAGGGCGCGGAAAAACGAGTACGCAAAATCCCCGAGCGACTCGGCCAGCACCTCATCGACGGCGCTCACGCGGCCAGTGGCCGGATCGTGTAATTCGTAGCGGCCATTGCGGCGCGGCACCAGCGCCACCCACTGTTTGGTTTCACGATAAGAAGCGAGCAGCGGCCCGTTATCCCCCAGCCACCATTCACCCTTCAACGCCACCTGGCGCATACGCACCTGCGTGGCATCGGCCACCTCCTGCACGCGGTTGACCGAATCGAGGGCCGTGGCCGAATCCTTGGGTAGTCGAAATTCAATGCCCTCGCGCGCGCCAATGGGTGCCAACGCGGCAAGCAGCGGATCGTTGCCCGGCACCGCGGGCACATCCATGGCGCCACCCGCCACCACTCGCACGATGCGCGACAAGGCATCGGACATCACGGCTTGGCTGCGGCGGAATTTCTCCTCGATACGACTTGCCTCGGCGGCATCGGTACGCCGCGCTGCGGATAAAAAATACGCCAAGGCCAAGCGGTGGTAAGCAGCCAGTGAATCCCACAGTTCACCGCGCGCGGCGAGCTCGCGTGGGTCGGCGGATTCGGCGCGCACCGGCTCGGTGACGCGTAGCCACACGTCGTTCCTCACCGGAATCGGTACCGCGATGCCCGATGCGGAAACTTCCGCTTCGGCGTCGCCCATGAAACTCGCTTTGCCTTCCAACACGCGTATCCACACCAGGCGTTCGGTGGGCGAAAGCATGCGCGGCGCGGCGGCCTCGGTGGCCGCGTCGATGGCAAGGATGTCGAATTCCTTGGGTGGCAGGCCGCGCGGCAAGCCACGCGTCAAAGCGCCTATCCAGGCATCGGCGAGCGCAATGGCCTCCTCGCGCGTGGCCGTGT
Organism: Burkholderiales bacterium; assembly: GCA_046153355.1. Taxonomy (GTDB): domain Bacteria; phylum Pseudomonadota; class Gammaproteobacteria; order Burkholderiales; family SG8-39; genus 2-02-FULL-62-17. The sequence goes on along the minus strand of JBJXEY010000366.1, from coordinate 54 downwards.
CGGCGGCGAATTGGTTGAAAGTTTCGGCCGATGACCGCCGCAGTACCGTGCCTG
>JBJXEY010000345.1:0-3409 GCA_046153355.1 Burkholderiales bacterium | reverse complement strand
CAAGGGAGTACTTCGTTGGCACGACTTTGAGCGTAATTGCTGACCAATGTGACGCCGCTGCCATCGCCTGCGACCCATGCGTGTGACATGCCCCTGACCGTCAGTCAACTCCGCCGCTATGCTCTGGCGCGCAGCCTGTTCAAACCCACCACCTTGGTGCGCGCGATTGCCAAGCTGGGTTTTGTTCAAGCTGACCCATTGCGCGCGCCGGCGCGCGCGCAGGATCTGACGTTGCGCCACCGCGTGCGCGACTACCGGGCGGGTGATCTGGAGCGCCGCTACCGCAGGTTGCCGATAGAAGAGGATTTCTTTGTCAACTACGGTTTTCTTGGAAATCAACATCACGCGCTGATGCACCCGCGCACGCCGCGCACCGTATGGCCGGAGTCGCGCCGTGCGCAGGCGCAGGCGGTGCTGGCGTTCGTGCGCGAGCGCGGTGTGGCGCACCCGCGTGAGGTCGATGCGCAATTCAAACACGGCAAGGTGCGCAACTGGTTCGGCGGTTCGTCGAACGCCAGTACCGAGCTGCTGGATGGCATGCACTACCGCGGTTTGTTGCGCGTGGCGCGCCGTGATGGGGGTACGCGGGTGTATGCGGCGCGCGAGCCGTGGCCCGCGCATGGCGGGCGCGACTCGTGCCAGGCGCGCATGGATGCGCTGGTGGATCTGATCGTGGCCACCTACGCACCTCTGCCCGCGCGATCATTGGGGAAGCTGGTGAGCGCGTTGCGTGTCGCCGCGCCACAGTGGACTGACGACCGCAAGCGGGCGCTGGCGCACGCGACATCCCGGCTAAGTCACGCCGAGATTGAGGGCATCGACTGGTATTGGCCTACTGAAGACAACCCCGCGTCGTGTCGCTGGCAGGCCGGTGATCGCGCGCTACACCTGCTGGCACCCTTTGATCCGGTGGTGTGGGACAGACTCCGCTTCGAGGCATTCTGGGGCTGGAGCTATCGCTTCGAGGCCTATACGCCAGCGGCCAAACGCAAGATGGGGTATTACGCATTGCCGCTGTTGTGGGGTGAGCAGGTGATCGGCTGGTGCAACCTTGCAGTGCGCGACGCGCGTCTGGTTGTGGATCCGGGATTTGTTGCCAAGCGCCCATCAGACGCAGCGTTTCGGCAGGCGTTTGATGAAGAGCTGCAGCGCATGAGCGACTTTCTGGGGCTTTGAAATCCAGCAGATCGTCGAAGCTCAAAGAATGAGCGCCGGACTCCTTATCGGGGCGACAACTACATGTTGCGGAAGATCGGTATGACGCCCAACCCATCGCTCCACCTGACCACCCAAACAAAGGTCGGTACCCGCATCAAAAAGTCATGATCGTTGCAATTAATAGCTACGCGCACTTGGTACCGTTCGTTGAATCCGAGCTTATTAGCTGCCGGCGCAACTGCCTAAGGTATGCCAAACGCCGCGCGCGCCGCTTCGGTGCGCAGGGAAAATATCGTGGCAATGCAAAAAAGTATGATGGGTACGACGAACGTCGATACGCCGATGATGATGTGCAGCCAGTCTTTTTGCGTCACGCCCTGACCGAGTTTGTACACCGTATACATGCGGCTGGCCGCCGAGAGCACCACCAAGGCCATTAACATCCAGCAAAATAGTTGCAAGAGGAACTGCCCCCACTGACTGCGGTCCATGACACCCATCGCGCCGCCAAAGCCGATCACCCAGATCATCAAGAGCATCACGTCGTTTAAGATGCTGTAATCCTTGTAGCGCTCCATGAGAATGCCACGCGCATAGAGCATGGCGAAAACGGTTAAACCAAAAAGTATCACCGCGCCGCAAGCGACCGCGTAGAACCAGCCGATGAAATCGAGATCGAGCGTATCGAACATGCCGTTGAATTCCTTTATGAACGTATTTGCGTGGTGGTGGGAGGAGAAGATTCGATGGATTGCGCGGGTGTGGCGTTACTTGATTCGACCAATGAGCCCGTCGTCGGGACGACCCGCTTGGACGCGATGGCAGTGAGAATGCCGCGCATGATCGCGGTTGGCGTAGGCGGGCATCCAGGCACGGCGACATCCACCGGAATCACATTGGAGACACGGCCGCGGCTTGCGTAGGATTCGCCGAACACGCCGCCATCGCAGCCGCAATCGCCGATCGCCACCACCAGTTTCGGGTCGGGCGTAGCTTCCCAGGTGCGCCTCAAGGCGACTTCCATATTGCGCGACACCGGGCCCGTTACCAAAAGTAGATCGGCGTGACGCGGACTGGCGACGAACTTGATGCCCAGACCTTCGAGGTTGTAGTAGACGTTATTCAAGGCGTGAATCTCAAGTTCACAGCCGTTGCAGGAGCCCGCATCGACGTGGCGGATGCTCAAGGCGCCGTGAAAGCGCGCCAAGATCTCAGCCCCCAGCCGCTGCGCGACCACACGCAGCGCTTCATCCGCCTCGGGCGGCGCTTCGGATTGGATGCCGGTATCGATGAGTTGTTTGAGTAGTTGATACATGCTGGGGGATGGAGGTTAAAGATCGACGCCAGCGTAGGATAGATTGAACGATTTGTTGATCAGCGGAAAATCCGGGACGATGTTGCCGATGACGGCATATTCGAGTGCCGGCCAATTTTGCCATGACGGGTCGTGCGCATGGGCGCGGCGAATACGCGCGCCGGCATCGACGTGGATGGCGAGCAACACCTCGCCGCGCCAGCCTTCTACCCATCCCAGGCCAATGGAACCGGCTTGCGGCACCGGTAGTTCGATACAAATCGCGCCGGGCGCGATGCGTTCGACGATGGTGCGAATCAAGCGCAGCGATTCGAAAATCTCGCCAAAGCGCACCGCTACGCGCGCCGCCACGTCGCCTGAGCGAGCGGTCACCGGTTTGACATCGAGCACATCGTAGGGCGCAAGGCCGGGGGCAGAGCGTACATCCATGGCCTGGCCGCTGGCGCGTGCCGCCAAGCCAACCACGCCCAGGGTATGCGCGGTTGCCGCGGAGAGGATGCCGCAGGTCATGAAACGATCCTGCAGACCGGCGTGATCGTCGTAAATACCCTTTAACTTTCGCACCTCAGTTTCCAGCACATCGCACTGCGTAGCGAATTCCTCCAACGCAGATCGCTCGATATCGCGCATTACGCCGCCTGGAATCACCAGATCCATCAAATAACGATGGCCCGCCAGGCGCGCATTCAAGCGCAGCACATCTTCTTTTAGCCGCATGAATTGCGCCAAGCCAAAGGCTAGACCGCCGTCATTGCCCAAGTAACCCAGATCGCCCAGATGATTGGCAAGCCGCTCACGTTCCAGATAAAGGGCGCGAAGCCACAAGGCACGCGCGGGTGGCGTCGAAGCGGTGAGCGTTTCCACCGCCATGGCGTAGGCCCACGAATAGGCCACCGTCGAATCTCCCGACACGCGCGCGGCGAGGCGCATGCCTTG
>JBJXEY010000342.1:0-5210 GCA_046153355.1 Burkholderiales bacterium | reverse complement strand
AGGTTGCCGATGGTCCTTACGTGTTGGTGGTGAATCCTGGCCTGCCGGCGAAGACGGTGCGTGATCTGGTCGGCATGGCAAAGGAAAAACCCGGCACCATCGACTACGCCTCCTCAGGTAATGGCAGCACGCAGCATCTGGTGGGGGCGTTGTTTGCTTCCATGGCGGGTGCGCCCTTGAATCACGTGCCCTACAAAGACAGCAGCCGCGCTACGCAGGATGTGGTGGGCGGACAGGTGAAGGTCGGCTTTGTCGGTACGCCTATTGCCATACCGCAGGTGAAGAACGGCAGGCTTCGCGCCTTGGGCGTGAGTACCCCGGCACGCTCGTCACAAATGCCGGATGTGCCGACTTTGCATGAAGCCGGCGTGACTGGCTATGAAGCGACTATTTGGGTGGCATTGCTTGGCCCGGCGGCGGTGCCGCGCGACATTGTTATGCGCTTGAATGGCGATATCGATCGCCTGCTCAAGGCGCCGGATGTACGCCCGGCCATTATCGCTACGGGGTTGGAGGTCTCCACCGGAACGCCCGAGGAGCTTAGTAATCTCATTCGCATCGAGCACGAAAAATGGGGGCGCGTGATACGCGAAACCGGGGCGACGGTGCAGTAACAGGTTTTGCGGATGTCCTGGTTAAAAGCCAAAATGTAGAATTGATTTTGGCTTGTCTGGTATGCTAGCTCTAGAATTTCTCAATGAATGTTTTGAAATGATGTTTATCCGGTCTCGACGCTAATGAGACCGGATAAACCAAGCCGCCACAAAATTGTGGGTGGCAATCTGGCTACAACTGCGCGAGCATTGCCTCGCCGCTGGAAACTTCATATTTCCCCGGCCCTTCGATATTGAGTTTGGTGACGGTGCCGTCTTCCACCAGCATGGAGAAGCGCTGCGCCCGTACACCCATGCCGCGCGCGGTGAGGTCGAGCTCCAGGCCCAACGCCTTGGCGTAGTTGGCGCTGCCGTCGGCCAACATGCGCACTTTGCCGGCGGCTTTTTGATCACGGCCCCAGGCGGCCATAACGAACACATCGTTGACCGCCAGGCACCACACTTCGTCAATACCCTTGGATTTCAACGCGGCGTGGTTTTGCACGTAGCTGGGGACGTGTTTGGCCGAGCAGGTGGGTGTGAATGCGCCGGGGACGGCGAACACGGCGATACGTTTGCCTTTCGCGGCTTCCGCTACGTTGACTTCCTTGGGGTTGATTGCGCAACCGCCGGCGTCGAATTCTTCGGTTTCGTTGAGTTTGCCCTCGGGCAGCTTGTCGCCAACTTTGATTGTCATACTTGTTCTCCTTGGTGGGTTGAAATTGGAGGCCGAAGGATGTCGTAAGTAGCGATTGATGTCAAAGCCCTTCAATGTTTTTTCTCGTATTTCGTCTGCTAATTCATTGCGTGGCTTGCCCGTATCAAGTGGCGTCGCTATAGTGCACCGGTGTTTGAATTCCCCGGCCGTAGCAGGGTCATTTTTAGATTGCCTATCGACTATTCATGCAAACCGCCGCAGAAATCGCCCCTGACCACCGCTTGACCCTGAGCGAAGTGCTCGACCAAATGGTCGTCGACGAACTGCTTGATCGTGCCGAGGCCGACCGGCTGATCGCCGAGCGGCGCATGCATCGCGGGGACCATCATCCCTTGGTGCTGGTGGCCGACCAGAAATGGAAAATGGCCAAACCGCCCAATAAGCTCATGCACCTTGAGTGGATGACCGAGTGGCTGGCGGAAAAAACCGGTCTGGGTTATTACCACATCGATCCCTTGAAAATTAATTTTTCCTCGGTCACCGATGTGATGTCAAACGCCTACGCGACACGCTTCAAGATCTTGCCGGTCGAGGTAACCACGCGCGAAGTGGTGATTGCCACTAGCGAGCCTTATGTCAAGGAATGGGAAAAAGAACTCAAATCGATCCTACGGCTTGAAATCAAGCGGGTGATTGCCAACCCGCAGGACATCGCCCGCTACCAGGTTGAGTTCTACAACCTTGCCAAATCGATCAAAGGCGCCACCGCCAAGGGTGATCAACGCAGCGGCGTGGGCAATTTCGAGCAGTTGGTGGAGCTGGGGAAAACAAATAAGACGCTCGATGCCAACGACCAGCACATCGTTCACGTGGTGGATTGGCTGTGGCAATACGCCTTCGACCAACGCGCCAGCGATATCCATCTGGAGCCGCGTCGCGATCTGGGCTATGTGCGTTTTCGTATTGATGGCGTGCTGCATCAGGTCTACCAGATTCCGATGCCGGTGATGACGGCGATGACCAGCCGCATCAAGATTCTTGGCCGCATGGACGTGGTGGAGAAGCGCCGCCCCCAGGATGGTCGCATCAAGACACGCACCGCCGATGGTCTGGAAATCGAATTGCGGTTGTCGACGTTGCCCACCGCCTTTGGCGAAAAATTGGTGATGCGAATTTTCGACCCCGAGGTATTGGTGCGCGATTTCTCTGAATTGGGTTTTTCCGAGGACGACAAAACGCGCTGGCATTCGATGACCACCAAGCCCAACGGAATCATTCTGGTCACTGGCCCCACTGGTTCTGGCAAGACCACTACGTTGTATTCCACGTTAAAGAGCTTAGCCACCGAGGCAGTGAATGTCTGCACCATCGAAGACCCAATCGAAATGGTGGAACCCGCGTTCAATCAGATGCAGGTGACGCACGGCATCGACCTTGGATTCGCCGATGGTGTCAGGGCCCTCATGCGCCAGGACCCGGACATCATTATGGTGGGCGAGATACGCGATCTGGAAACCGCGGAGATGGCGGTGCAGGCGGCGCTCACCGGCCACCTGGTGCTCTCGACATTGCATACCAACGATGCGGCCTCGGCGATAACGCGCTTGCTGGATCTGGGTATCGCCCCGTACCTGCTCAATTCCACCATTCTTGGCGTCATGGCGCAGCGCTTGGTGCGCACCTTGTGCAAGCACTGCAAGAATAAAGTGCCTTACGAATCCTTGCGTTCGGGCGATATGAGTTGGGATGAGTTCGTCGCGCCCTGGAAGGCCAAGCGGCCGGATCACGTGTACCTGCCGGTGGGGTGTCTTGAGTGCCGTAATACCGGTTTCATGGGCCGGTTGGGTTTGTATGAAATTCTGTTGCTCACACCGGGGGTGCGCAAGTTGATTAACGAATCCGCCGATTTGGCGAAGATTCGCGAGCTTGCTTATAAAGATGGCATGAAACCCTTGCGTATTTCAGGCGCGATGAAAATCGCCATGGGGCAGACAACCTTCGATGAGGTCATGGCGGTCGCGCCGCCACCGGGGCAGGGTTGAAATTTTCGGGTTGATATTTTTTTGTTGATACTTCGGAGTCGATACTTCGCAGTCAATACTTATTTCGTCAAGCTCTTCATGGCCTTTTCCAATCCCTCGATCGTGGTTGGAAACATTCGCCCGCCCATGAGTTCGCGCATGATGGTTATGGATTGACGGTACTGCCACATATCCTCGGGTTCGGGATTGAGCCACACCGCCTTGCGGTACACCTCCAACATGCGCCGCATCCACACCGCGCCTGCTTCGTCGTTCGAGTATTCAATCGAGCCACCGGGTTGCAATATTTCGTACGGGCTCATCGTGGCGTCACCGACGAAAACCAGTTTGTAGTCGTGGCCGTATTTATGCAGGATGTCCCAGGTGCGGGTGCGCTCGGCGTGGCGGCGGCGATTGTCCTTCCACACAAAATCATAAAGGCAATTGTGGAAGTAAAAATACTCCAGATGTTTGAACTCGCTTTTCGCCGCGGAAAATAACTCCTCGGCGAGCTTCACGTGGTCGTCCATCGAGCCGCCAATATCCAGAAATAGCAACACCTTGGCGGCATTGTGGCGCTCCGGGCGCATTTGTAAATCAAGCCACCCGGCGTTGCGCGCTGTTTTATCGATGGTGTTATCCAAATCGAGTTCATCGGGGGAACCTTCGCGCGCAAAACGGCGCAGGCGTCGCAACGCCACCTTGATATTGCGTATCCCAAGCTCCGTGGCGCCGTCCAGATTGCGGTATTCGCGCGCATCCCACACCTTTACTGCGCGACGATTGCGCGATTCCTTTTGGCCGATGCGTACGCCTTCCGGGTTGTAGCCATAGGCGCCAAAAGGCGAGGTACCAGCGGTGCCGATCATCTTGTTGCCGCCCTGATGGCGGCCTTTTTGTTCGGCAAGTTTCTTTTTTAATTCTTCCATGAGCTTATCCCAGCCGCCCATGGCTTCGATTTGCTTTCGTTCTTCCTCGGTGAGATGGAGTTCGGTTTGTTTGCGCAACCATTCGAGCGGAAAGTCGAAGGTGTGTCCGACAAGGTTCTCAATACCCTTGAAATATTCGCCAAAGGCGCGATCAAATTTGTCGAAGTTAGTCTCGTCCTTTACCAGCGCGGTACGTGCGAATACATAGAACTCGTCGATGGAAGGCGAAATGACATGTTTCTGCAGCCCTTCGATCAAGGTGAGATATTCCTTGATTGAAACCGGGATTTTGTTCTCTTTTAGTTTAAGGAAAAAACCGGCGAGCATGGCGAAGTCCCGTGACGTGAGCTATGCGGCGCGGCGCCGAGCAGCCAATACGAACGCGAACGAGGGCATAGTCAAAGCAGGCATGGTGAAAGCTGGCATCGGGCTCAGCGCGCCTGCCGCGACATGAATACCAGCCGCTCAAAGAGGTGCACATCCTGTTCGTTCTTGAGCAATGCGCCGTGTAACGGCGGGATGATGGATTTGCGATCGTTGGCGCGCAGCGCGTCCGGGGAGATATCCTCCGCGAGGAGCAATTTCAACCAATCGAGCAATTCGGAGGTGGAGGGTTTCTTTTTAAGACCGGGCACTTCGCGCACCTCGAAAAATGATTCCAGCGCTTCGCGAAGCAAGGTCTTTTTAATATTCGGAAAATGCACCGCGACAATTTTTTCCATGGTCTCTTTGTCGGGAAAACGGATGTAATGGAAAAAACAGCGGCGCAGAAAAGCGTCGGGTAGTTCTTTTTCGTTGTTCGAGGTAATGAACACCAGGGGGCGATGTTTCGCGCGCACCAATTCCTTGGTTTCATACACATAGAACTCCATGCGATCGAGTTCTCTCAACAAATCGTTGGGGAATTCGATGTCGGCTTTGTCGATTTCATCAATCAACAAAACCACCGGTTTTTCGGCCGTGAATGCCTGCCATAGGGTGCCGCGCACGATATAGTTGGATATGTTTT